>DWZK01000055.1 GCA_019117605.1 Candidatus Intestinimonas stercoravium
TAGCCCTGGCCGGTCACATACGCGATGGCCTCAGAGGCCCAGTGGCCGGCGGGCACGTCGGTGAACACGCCGGGGGCCAGCGGGGTCTCGGGCTCGTCGATGTCGGTGCCGGGCTCGTCGGGCGTCTCGGGGGTCTCGCTGCTGGAGCCGCCGCTCTCGCCGGGACGGGTCACCACAGTGGAGGCGTTCTCCGGGTCGCGGTCCTCGTCCTCGGAGGGCACCTCATACACCTGCACGGTGACGGTGCAGGTGGCGGTGAAGCCGCCGTCCCGGGTGGTGACGGTGATGGTGGCCCGGCCCTCACTGTGGACAGTGACCAGGCCGGTGCTGTCCACGGTGGCCACGTCCTCATCGCTGGAGCTCCAGGTCACGGTCCGATCGTCCGCGTCCTCGGGCTCCACCTGGGCGGTGAGCTGCAGGGTCTGGCTGCCTCTGTTGGTATAGAGGGTGGCGCTGGTGCGGTCCAGGCTGACGCCGGTGACCGCCACGCTCTCCTCCTCATAGGGGGGCACGGTGACGGAGGCGTCGGGAGAGGGGGCCAGGTCTGCCGTCCCGGCCAGGCGGACCAGGTAGGTCCCGGCCTCCAGGCCGCCGATCGCCTCGGCGCCCGCCTCTACGGCGGTGTAGGTCTCCTCGTCCTGGGCGCGGTACTCATAGGACTTCTCGGGGTCCAGGCCCACGATCTGGCCGTCGCCGCCGGCGGCGGTGGGGGCCACGCCGGTCAGGCCGGCGGGGGCCTCCTGGGTCCCCTGGACCACATGGAGGACCGCGGCGGCGGTCTCCGCAGAGGCGGGGAGCTTGCCCTCCTCGGTGTTGGTCACTACGCAGCGGTACTGCCAGCCGTCATTGGCGGCGGCGATGTCGGAGGCGGGGATGGTGTAGCTGCCGGAGGTCTCTCCGTCCAGGTCGGTCCAGCCGTCGCCGGTGTCCCGCTGCCACTGATAGGTGTAGGTGTCCTGCTGGGTGACGGTGAGGACGATCCCCTCTCCGTCATAGGGCAGGACCACCTGCTCGGGCATGCCGGACAGGACCGCCTCGGGGGCGGCGGAGGTCTCCTGATCCCGCCAGGCGGCGGTGAGGGTGTGGTCGGAGGTGGCGGTGACCAGGGTGTCCGCGGCGATCAGCGCGCCGGAGGCGTCCCGCCAGCCGTCGAACAGCTTGCCCTCCTCCTGGGTGGTGGGGATGGGCAGGGCCCCGTAGGGCTGGCCGTAGGTGACGGTGATGGTATCCTCCTCCAGGGGGTCGCCGCCGTTCACGTCCAGGGTGACGGTATAGGTCTGGGCGGTGTAGACGGCGGTGATGGTGACGTCGCCGGTGACGGTCAGGTCCCCGGTCTGGTCCCACGCCCCGTCATAGCCGGCCTTCTCGGGCACGGCGGGGAAGTCGGCGGCGGGGAGGACCTCGCCGTCGGCCACGGTCACGGTCTCCACCGTGACGCCATCGGCCACGAAGGTGACGGTGTGCTCCTCGGGAGCGGGAGCGCCGGCAAGGGTCACGGAGATCTGGGCGGTCATGCCCTCGGGCACGGCGACGCCGGGGATCGGGGACAGGGCCCCGGTGAGGGTCTGTGTCTCGGTGCTCTGGGGATCGTACGCGTCCCCGTCCCACTGGACGGCCAGGGTGGTCTTCTTGTCGCCGGTGAGGCTGACGGTGACCGTCCCGGGCAGGCCCAGGCTGTCGAAGGCCGTGCCGGTCTCGCCGGTGACGGGCTCGAGGGCCTCCACCTGGGTGACCTCCAGGTCCTGGGTGAGCTCATATCCGTAAGAGTTGATCCAGAAGCCGTAGTCCGCGCCGGGCTCCACGGTGATCCGGACATAGCGGGCCTCGCCGCTGACGATGTCGCTGCTGGTGAAGCCGGAGACGCCCTCGCTCAGGTGGTCGGCCAGGGTGGTCCAGCTCTCCCCGTCGGTGGAGACGGAGATAGCATACTTGTGGGCTCCCTCGGTGTTCCAGTGGAGCTCCACGCTGCCCAGCAGGTAGATGCCCTGGGCGTCGTACTGCCAGGAGGGGTCCGCATCATCGGCGGCGGGGACCCAGTACTTGGCGGGATCGCCGTCGTTGCCGTAGGTGGGATCGGAGTCGGGGGCGCTGGAAGTGGCGGAGGCGGGGGCGTTGTAGTCCAGCCGGATGGCCTCCCCCAGGGTCTCGCCGATCGCCACGAACTCGGCGATCTCCGCCCACTGGTTGGAGCCGTCATCCCCGCGGACAGCCCACAGGTCCTCCACCCGCAGGTAGCGGGCGGTGCAGTCCACGTCCACCGTGGCGGTGACGTTGGGCACGCTGTCCTCCTGGTCCATGTCGCTCCAGGTCCCCACATCGGTCCAGGTCTGGCCGTCGGTGGAGCTCTGGATGGTGAAGGAGTGCCGGATGGGCACGCCGCCGGTGTCGCCGGGGTCGGCCCAGGCGAAGCTCAGGGCCACCTGGTCGATGCGGTAGAGGCCCTCCAGGTCCACCTGGAACCAGGCGGGGCTCATGGCACCGGTGTTCCAGAAGGTGGAGGCGTCCCCATCCACGGCCAGGGCGGGAGCGGTGTAGCTGGAGCTGCCGGTGGCCGGCTTATCCAGGGCCACATTGTCGGTATAGCCGGTGCCACTGACCTCGCGGAGGCAGGGCCAGATGTTGCTGGCGGGGCAGTTGAGATAGATCCGCACATAGCGGCCCTTCTGGCCCACGTCCACGGTGGCCCGGCCGCTGGTCTCGGTGAGGGTCTCGTGCTCGCTGATGTCATAGCCGGTGAAGTCCGGGTCGTCGGACACGGCCACCTGGAACTGATAGTTCCCCGCCATGTCGAAGACGATCTCCATCTGCTCCACCGTGTAGGCGGCCCCCAGGTCGGCCTGCCACCAGTGCTGGCCGTTGAGGGTGTTGTCGCTGGTGTCGGTGATGGCGGCGCACCACTTGGTGCTCTCGTCCCCGTCGTTGGCGTACTCGGCCAGCTCCGCGTTGGACTGGCCCTCGCGGTTCACCGAGCTGGCGGTGGCGGCCTTGTCCAGGAAGATGTTCACGGGCGCGGCCGGGGCCTCGGGGTGGACGAAGCCGGTCTCGTCGGCGTCGCCGCCCTCGGGCGCCTCAGGGAGGCCCCCCACCGTCTCGGTGGGGATGGTGATGGTGCAGCCCTCCAGGCCGTCGCCGGTGGCGGTGAGGGTGATGTCCCCCTCGCCCCGGGTGCTGCGCACCCAGACGGCCCACTGGCCGCCCCGGACGGCCACGGTCTTCTCGCCGATGACGAAGCCGGGGCCCTGGGTGGTGAAGGTGATCTCATCGGAGGCGGTGTTGACGATGGTGCCGTCCGCGTCCCGGACGTCCACCCACACCAGCTTGGCGGTGCTGCCGTCCAGCTTCAGGGGCTCGTCATCCTCCGCCTCCAGGGTGATCTGGGCGGCCTCGCCGGGGGCGGTGCGGGTGTACTCCGCCACAGGCTCCCCGTCCAGATAGGCCACCGCCCGGAGGGTGCCCTGGCCGGGGGTATGCTCGCTCAGGTCGAAGGTGAAGGGGGGGTGCTCCAAGTTCTCGGTGCTCACATAGGCGCCGCTGTCGTCGGTGGGGTAGTTGATGGGGTTGTCGGTGTCCCCGTGGGGGGCCCACATCTGGGTGTCAGGGGACTGCCGCGCGATGAGGACGTCGTCCAGATAGAGCTCCACCTCGTCGCAGTTGCTGAAGATCCGCACCTGATCGGTGGAATCCTCGTTCCAGAAGTTGGCGATGAACACCATGGGCCCGCTGTCCAGGCCGTACTCGCTCAGGTCCACATAGGGGTCCCGCTGGCTCTGGAAGAAATAGGCGCTGAACTTGGGGATCCGGGCCGCGTCCACCACGCCGCAGTAGGTGAGCTTCTCCGTATCGAAGCCGGCGTAGTCGGCGTACTGCCAGAAGGCCGCGCCGCTGTACCAGCTCTGCCCCCGGTTGAAGGCGAAGGAGGACTGGACGTTGTCGCACTGGACCAGCATGCCCTCCTCGCCGCCGTTTGCATTGCTGTAATGCTGGGGCTCACGGGTGACCCGGGTGGTGGAGTAATAGCCGCCGAAGTTCCAGTCGCCGTACTCGCTCACGAAGACGGGGGTGTCGGAGTAAGTGGCGGCGTCCCCCACCACGTTGGCCTGGGGGGTGCCCACGCCCACGTCATAGACGTCCCAGCTCCGCCAGCCGCTGGTATAGGCCTTGGAGTCGCCCACCTCGGGGTACTCCTCCTTCACCAGGGCGTGCATATCCCGGGCCCACGCGCTGGTGTATCCGCTCTCGTTGAGGCTGGGCTCCCAGAGCACCACGGAGGGGTGGTTCCGGTTGACCCGGATCTGGTCCCGCATCTGCTCGTAGGTGCTGTTCTTGAAGGCGTCGGTGTCGCTGAAGTTCTGCCAGCCCGCCAGGCAGTCGATCACCGCCACGCCGTAGCGGTCGCAGGCGGCGTAGAAGGCGGGGTCGTGGGGATAGTGGCTCATGCGGATGCAGTTGAACCCGTACTCCCGCAGCCGCTTGATCTCCGCGAAGATCGCGTCGTCGGACTGGGCGTTGCCCAGCATATAGGTCTCGGAGTGGAGGTTCACGCCCACCAGCTCCACCCGCTCGCCGTTGAGGTAGAAGCCGTCCCGCTCCCACGCCACCTTGCGGATGCCGTAGGTGTTCTCCTCGAGATCCACGGTCTCGCCGTCCTGAGAGAGGGTGGTGCGGACGGTGTAGAGCTCGGGGGTGTCGGTGGACCAGAGCCGGGGAGAGGCCACGGTCAGATCCTGCTCGAAGGAGCACTTCTCCCCGGCGGGGAGGGCGTACCCGTCCGTGGCGCTGGCCACGGTGGAGCCGTCCTCATCCACGATCTCAGTGGTGAGGGAGACCTGGGCGGTCTCGCCGGTCTGGTTCTCCACCTCGGTCTTGGCGTGGACGGTGGCGCTCTCGCTGCTCACCGCGGGAGCGGTGAGGAACACGCCGCCCCCGGCCACGGTGTCCGACTCGATGGGGTCGGTGATATGGACCGGCTCGCTGATGGTGATGTACACATCCCGGTAGATGCCGCCGAAATACTGGAAGTCGGGGTTGACCTTGCCGGGGGTGAAGGAGCTGTTGGGCCGGGTGTCCAGCCGGACGGCCAGCACGTTCTCCTCATCGCCGTAGTTGAGGGCGTCGGAGATGTCGAAGGCGAACTCGGTATAGCCGCCCTGGTGGACCCCCAGCTCCTCTCCGTTGAGCCACACGGTGGCCTCCTGCATGGCGCCCTCGAAGGTGAGGACGATCTCCTTGCCCTCCATGGAGGCGGGCACGGTGAAGTGCCGGCGGTACCAGAATACGCCCAGATCCTCCTGGAGATAGTATTCCGGCGTGTACTGGATGGTGCTGTGGGGGGTGTTGACATACAGCCACTGGCTGTCGTCCAGGGCCGGGTCCTGGGCCTCCGTCCAGTCGCCGGGGTAGTAGCGCCAGTCGTTGTTGAAGCTGACCACCTGACGGCCCGCGGCGCTCTCGTCCACCGCGATGGACGGGGCGGTCTCGCCCTCCGCGGCCAGAGCGCGCAGGCCGCTCAGGGACAGGCTGCCCGCCGCTATGACCGCCGCCAGGGACAGGGCGGCGGCCCTGCGGATGTGCTGTCGTATCATCATACATATGCTCCTTTCCTCCAGGCGCAGGGGGATGGACCGGCATCCCGGATGTCGGGAGCCCCTCCGCCTGCGCCCATATCACTGGAGAAGCCACCGGACTGCTGCGGCAGCCGGTGGTCTGTCTTTCAGTATAGCAGTGCTCTCCCCCTCCGTCAAAGGCGTGCCGGGCTGGGACGAGCTTTTCTCCATTTGGGATAAATTTCAAGGCCAATATTGTGCGATCTGCACACAAGGAGTGGACCAAAGGCAAAAAAGCTGGGAGATCGGCACGATCGGACCGCAAAGCGGTGTGGCGCAGGAGGACGCCGCTCTTTCGCATGAAAGGTGCCTGATATCCCCTGGTCTCCCGCTCCCTCTGAAAGGAGCATCTCTCCCCTGCTCCCGGCAGAAGGCGGAACACGGAGAAGGCCCCGCAGCGCGGATATGCGCTGCGGGGCCTCAGCGTGTCGAAAAAGTCTCTTGACTTTTTCGACACGCTGTCTGACATTTTGACTTGCGTCAAAATGTTCTCGACTGCACGCGAAAGTGGGGGCTCACCTGGTCTAAGGTGGCTCCGCCCGAAGGCATCTGGACTGCCCCCGGCAGTCCAGACCCCCTTTCACACTATCCCCCCGTTGCTTCTCCAGCCTGGTCCCTCTTTTTCGACAGTCTGAGGCCCCGCAGCGCGGATATGCGCTGCGGGGCCTTCCCTGGGGATAGAAAGAGAGGGGGGTCTCAGGCCTTGGGGGGCATCACGGTAGCCACGCCCTTGATGACCACCTCGCCGGCCTGGTTGGTGCAGATCGTGTCCAGCTTGATGATGTTCTTCTCCGCCAGGATCTCACTGACGGTACAGGTGGCGGTGACCGTGTCGCCGAAGCGGACGGGCTTGGTGAACTTCAGCTCCTGCCCCAGATAGATGGTGCCGGGGCCGGGGAGCTTCATGGCCAGCACGGCGGAGATGAGGCCGGCGGAGAGGATCCCGTGGACGATGCGTCCGCCGAAGGCGGTCTGCTTGGAGGCCTCCTCATTGACGTGGGCGGGGTTGTGGTCGCCGGTGATGCCGGCGAACAGATAGACATCGGACTCCGAGATGGTCTTCGCCATACTGGCGGAGTCGCCGACCTTGAGCTCTTGGATGGTCATGATCGAAAAACCTCCCTATTTTTATGTATGGTCACAGCTTGGCTCAGATGAACAGGCCCCAGATCAGGGCCAGGCCCAGCGAGGCCACCAGGGGGATGATACAGGTGGTGATGCAGATGTCCAGGTAGGACTCCTTGTGGGTGCAGTTGGAGACAGCCAGCAGGGTGAGCACCGCGCCGTTGTGGGGCAGGGTGTCAAGGCCGCCGGAGGAGATGGAGGCGATCCGGTGGAGGACGCCCGGGTCCAGGCCGATCTCGGTGGCCCGGGCCATGAAGGTGTCGCCCAGGGCGGCCAGGGCGATGGACATGCCGCCGGAGGCGGAGCCCGTGGCGCCGGCCAGGAGGTTGACGGCCACGGCCTCGGAGAAGAGGATGGAACCGGGCATGTTCAGGGCGATATTGGTGAGGGTGGAGAAGCCGGGGACGGCCTGGACCACAGAGCCGAAGCCCACGGCGCAGGCGGTGTTCATGATCGCGCCCATGGAGCCGTTGGCGCCCTCGTTGATGGCGGGCAGCAGGGTCTTTGCCTGGCCCAGGTTCATGACGCAGCACACCAGGATGCCGCAGACCAGGGCGATGACGATGGCGTAGTTGGCCTCCAGGGCGATGCCGGCGTAGCGGGAGAGCAGCCAGGGGAAGAGGTTGAGCATCAGCACCACCACGATCAGGGGCACGATGCCGGTGAGCCAGTGCCAGGAGGGGAGGTCCTTCTCGCTGTGGTCCACTTCCTTGTGCTTGGGATCGGGGACGAAGTGGAGGCCCTTCTTCCGGGCGGAGTGGGCCCGCCACTCCAGGTAGGCGTAGGCAGGGACGAACATCACGACGCAGGCCACGACGGACAGGAGGGGCGCGGCCATGGCGTCGGTGCCGTAGTACTGGGTGGGGATCATGTTCTGGATCTGGGGCGTGCCGGGGACAGCGGTCATGGTGATGCCGAAGGCGCCGGTGGCGATGGCGCCGGGCAGCAGGGTCCGGGGCAGGTCGGCGGCCCGGTAGATGGAGTAGCCCATGGGGTAGATGACGAACACCACCACGAACAGGGAGATGCCGCCGTAGGTCATCAGCAGGCAGGGGAGCACCACCGCCAGCACCGCGAAGCGGGAGCCGATGAGCTTCACCAGCACGTTGCCCAGGCTGCGGGCGGAGCCGGTCATATCCATGACCTTGCCGTAGACCGCCCCCAGGAAGAAGGCGGGGAACCACTGGAGCACATAGTTGGCCATGCCGGTCATGTAGTCGCCGATATAGGCGTCCAGGATGCTGTAGCCGCCGAGGACGGCCACCACCACGGCGCAGACAGGGGCCACCCAGATGATGGAGTAGCCGCGATAGGCCAGCAGCATCAGCAGGACCAGGCCCAGGATGATGCCGATCAGGGATAGAGACATAGATCTTCCTCCTCAACTCTTTTTATGTAGGGGGGATCGGAAGGACCTCAGAGGGCCAGGCCCATGGGCTCCTCCCGGAAGATGCGGCTGTCCATGGTCTTCACGTCCCGGACGATGGGGGTGAAATCCATCTGGTCCAGCACGTCTTTTTGGAGGTCCACCCCGGGGGCGATCTCCTTGAGCTCCACCCCCTCCGGGGTGAGCTGGAACACGGCCCGCTCGGTGACATAGAGCACGGGCTGCCCCTGCTTGGCGGCGTACTCGCCGGAGAAGGTGACCTGCTCCACCTGGGGGATGAGCTTGCGCACCTTGCCCTCCTGGCGGATGATCAGCTTGCCGGCCTCCACGCCCACCTTCAGGCCGCCGGCGGTGAAGGTGCCGCAGTACACCACCTTCTTGGCGTTCTGGGTGATGTTGATGAAGCCGCCGCACCCGGCGATCTTGGGGCCGAACTTGGATACGTTGATGTTGCCGTGGACATCCATCTGGGCCAGGCCCAGGAAGGCCACGTCCAGGCCGCCGCCGTCGTAGAAGTCGAACTGGGCGGGCTGCTCCAGGACACAGTCCACGTTGGTGGCCGCGCCGAAGTCCTTGCCCCCGGCGGGCACGCCGCCGATGCCCCCCACCTCGGTGGTGAGGATCAGGCCGGGCAGGCCCTCCTCGGCGGCCACGGCGGCCACCCCCTCAGGCATGCCGATGCCCAGGTTGGTCACCGCGTGGGGGACCAGCTCCATGGCTGCCCGGCGGGCCACGATCTTCCGCTCGCCCATGGGCAGGGGGGCCAGGGAGTCCAGGGGGACCCGGACCTCGCCGGAGAAGGCGGGATCGTACTGGGTGCCGAAGGTCTGCATATGGTTCTCCGGCCTGGCCACCACCAGCACGTCCACATAGATGCCGGGGATGCGGACCAGCCGGGTGTCCAGAGAGCCGTGCTCCACGATCTTCTCCACCTGGACGATGACCGTGCCGCCGGAGTTCCGGGCCGCCTGGGCCTGGGCCAGGGCCTCGGCATAGACCCCCTCCCGCTGGAAGGAGCAGTTGCCGTGGGTGTCGGCGAAGCTGGCCCGGATCACCGCCACATCGATGGGGAAGGCGGGGTAGAACAGCTTCTCCTCTCCCTCGAACTCCACCACCTTCACCACGTCGCCCGCCTCCCGGGCGGCGTCGTTGAGCTTGCCTCCCTCCAGACGGGGGTCCACGAAGGTGCCCAGGCCCACATTGGTGAGCACGCCGGGCCGCTTGGCGGCGATCTCCCGGAAGAGCTGGGCGATGGTGCCCTGGGGCAGGTTATAGCCGGCCAGCTTGTTCTCCGCGGCCAGCTTCCCCAGCTTGGGAGCCAGGCCCCAGTGCCCGCCGATGACCTTTTTGCACATGCCCTCCACGCCCAGGTGGTTGAGTCCGCGGCTGTCGCTGTCCCCCTGCCCGGAGGCGTAGACGACGGTCAGGTCCCGTGGGCCCCGGCCCTCCAGGGCGGCCTCCTCCAGGGCGACCATGATCTCCTCGGGGTGCATCAGTCCACCGGCGAACCCGCTGAAGGTGACGGTAGCTCCGTTGGGGATACAGGTGTCCACTACTTCTCGTGCCGTCAGGATCTTTGGCATGACTCCACTTCCTTTCTCCGCAAATGATGGGATGGCGTGCATACCGCACCGGTCAGGGGCGCGACCTGGCAGGACAGGTGGGAAAATGGCCTCCTGGACAAGCTCCCTCTCCTTGTGCGCAGCCCCAGTATACCCAGTTGGCACGGCCTTTGTAAAATCAAGGATATGAGGAGCAAAGATCACTATTTTGCATAGATCGCACCATTCATCAAAACAGAAGGCGGAAGGATCGTCTATTTCATACATATCTATCCCTGCTCCGGCATGGGTCTATACAGGATCGGCATGGTTTTGTGGATGTCGCGCAGATCGGTGGGACAAATTTTGGATGGTTTTTTCTGGCGTTCCCTACCGTTTTCCGGTATGATAGACACGAGATATCGAGAAGAGGGAGGCCGGGACGATTGGAGATCCAACATCTGAGATACTTTGTAGAGGTGGTCCGCAACGAGAGCTATACCCGGGCGGCGGCCCAGCTCTTCGTCACCCAGCCCATGCTGACCCGCTCCATCAAGCAGCTGGAGGAGGAGCTCAACGTGAAGCTCATCGAGCGCACCAGCAAGAGCTTCCGCCTCACCGACGCCGGGCGGATCCTGTACGAGCGGGCCCAGCGCTTCCTGCTGGAGTACGAGGACCTGTTCCAGCGCATGGAGGACGTGCGCTCCGCCCGGGTGGGAGAGGTGCGCCTGAGCATCCCCGGGGTGCTGCTGGACGCCTATTTCCCCGACCTGCTCAATCAGTTCCGCCGCAGCCTCCCCGGCATCGACATCAGCGTGGTGGAGGAGGGCTCCAAGCTGGTGGCCGCCGCCGTCGGCTCGGGGCACGCCGACCTGGGACTGGTGATGCTGCCGGTGGAGGACCCCTCCAGGTTCGAGTCCAAGCTCCTCATCAACTCTGTCTGTCAGCTGGTGGTCAACCGCCGCCACCCCTTCGCCCAGATGCCCGTGGTGCCCATCCGCGACCTGCGGGAGGAGCCGATCCTCACCTACAGCGAGACCGCCACCCTCCACGACGCCTTTATCCGTATATGCGGGGAGCAGGGCTTCGTCCCCCGGCTGGCCTACAAGAGCCTGATGACCCGCTTCAGCATGAAGATGGTGGCCATGCGCCAGTGTATCGCCGTGCTCCCCCTGCCCCTGGTCCAGCCGGAGCTCTGTGAAGAGGTGGTCACCGTCCCTTTGGAGCCGTCTATCCCCTGGCAGATCGCCATCATCCGCCGCCGGGAGGGCTACCACGGCTTCGCCGCCACCCGGCTCTTCGAGCATATCTGCGGCTACTTCGCCGCTCTGGACCTGACGGGGGACGGGGGAGCGGCAGTCTGACGGCCCTTGAAGAAAAAAGTGATGGCGGATCGCCGGGCGATCCGCCATCACTTTTCAGTTCGTCGAAGCGGTCCTGCCCGCCTCTCGAAGCTGCAGGCATCTTATCGAAGGGGAGCGGCCCGCGCTTCGCCCGCGCCTACAGAGAGAGGTAGCGCACCACCACCCACAGGGCGGCCAGGATGAAGAGCGTGGCGCCGGGGTTCACCAGGAAGTGGCCCCATGTCTCCCCATCTCCCCAGCCGGCCCGGGGCAGCTCCCGGGCCAGGATCTGCCGCCGGCCGAACACCCAGGAGATGGCCCAGGCGATCGCCCACAGCACCAGCAGGGCCAGGGCCAGGGTCCCCGGCTCCCCCAGTCGCTGGCTCAGGGGGAGGAGGAGGGCGGAGACCATGTTGACCCCCCCGTGGAGGAGCACGGTGCAGCCCACCCGGCCGGTGCGCAGGTAGATGGCCCCCAGCACGAAGCCCACGGCGAAGGCGTAGGGGATCTGATAGATGTTCCCGTGGGCCAGGGCGAAGAGGAGGGCGGAGGCCACGGCGGCGAAGCCCTCTCCCCAGCCCCGGAGCCGGTCGATCAGCCCCTTCCGGAAGAGGAGCTCCTCCGCCACCGGGGCCAGGATGCAGCTGACGAGCACGCTCACCCCCAGGGGCAGCTCGCCCATGGAGTCCACCGGGTCTTGTATCTCGTGGCCCAGGGCGGCCCCCAGGCCGTCCACCAGCCAGAGCCCCACCATGTTGGATAAGTACACCGTACCCATGCACAGCAGCCACAGGCTGGCCATGGCGGCGGGGCGGGGGCGCTCCCGCCGCTCCGGGGCCCGGCCGGGCAGGCTGCGGAGGATCAGCAGGGACGCCGGGAAGGCCACGCCGTAGGTGGCCGCGGCCGCCAGGAGATAGGCCGTCGCCGGGTAGTCCAGCCACTGGGGGGCCAGGGCCTGGACCAGGAAGAGCAGGGGATACTGGGCGGCCACCTGGAGCGCCAGGAAGGCGGTCATGGCCCAGCCCACCCGGGAGAAGGCCCGGCGGCTGCGCCGCGCCTCCTTCCCCCGGAAAAAGTCCAGGATTTCATCCATGGGTCTCATCTCCCAAGTCTCGGATCTTTAGATTATACCAGAAGACGGGCCCCCGGGACAAGTGCGGAAGGGGCGAAAGGAAAAACGCGCCCCCGGCGGCTCCGCCGGGGGCGCGCAGACTGACGGAAAAGCGGGCGCTGCGCAGGGAGTGGAGCTCCAGGCGCTCTCGGCAGAGTTTTGCCGTCCGCGGACGGCAAAAGGAGATCCCTGTCTGTTTTTTCCGGGGACATGCGCCTCGGAAAAAACACCGCTCAGCCCGCAAACGTGCGCGCGCAGCGCGTGCGCTGCCGCGGGCTGCATCCCCTCTCAAAAATGCCCGCATTTTTGAGAGGCGTGTCGGATCCCTCCGACACGCCAGGCGCCCCCGGCGGGGCCGCCGGGGGCGCGCAGATGCGTATCCAGTCTTACTTGATGGTCATGCCGTCCACTTCTTCGCGGAGCTTGGCGGCGAAGTCGGCGCAGGACATGGCGCCCAGGTCCTCGCCGGTGCGGTGGCGGGGAGAGACGGTGCCGTTCTCCATGTCCCGGTCGCCCACCACCAGCATATAGGGGATCTTCTCCATGGTGGCCTCCCGGATCTTCTTGCCGATCTTCTCGCTGCGGTGGTCCACCTCCACCCGGAAGCCCTGCCGGTCCAGGTCGGCGGCCACCTGGTCGGCGTAGGCGGCGGCCCGGTCGGTGACCGGGAGGACCTTCACCTGGACGGGGGCCAGCCAGGCGGGGAAGGCGCCGGCGAAGTGCTCGGTGATGACGCCGATGAACCGCTCGATGGAGCCCAGCACCACCCGGTGGATCATGACGGGGCGGTGCTTTTCGCCGTCCTCGCCGGTGTACTCCAGCTCGAACCGCTCGGGCAGCTGGGAGTCC
>DWZK01000056.1 GCA_019117605.1 Candidatus Intestinimonas stercoravium
CCAAGAAGCACATCGAGTCCGGCCATCACGGCGGCAAGGGCTCCGAATGCCACAAGGCCGCCGTCGTGGGCGACACTGTGGGAGACCCCTTCAAGGATACCGCCGGCCCCTCCCTGAACATCCTCATCAAGCTGTGCTCCACCGTGTCCATCGTGTTCTCCGGCCTCATCGTGGCTTTCAACCTGATGAACCTCTTCGCCTGAACAGACCGTTATGTGATGAAAAAGTCCCCCGGAGCGCTGCTCCGGGGGACTTTTCGTTCTATCCAGATGTCATCACATGTCCATGTAGACCGCCTTGATGCCCTTATAGGTCATATAGCAGTCCAGCTTGGACACGGTCTCGAAGGGGGAGTGCATGGAGAGCACGGGGACCCCGGCGTCGATGGTGTCGATGTCCCGGTCGGCCATATAGCAGGCCACCGTGCCGCCGCCGCCGGCGTCCACCTTGCCCAGCTCGGCCATCTGCCACACCACGTCCGCGCCGTCCAGGACCTTGCGGACCCGGGCCACCAGCTCGGCGGCGGCGTCGGAGGAGCCGGACTTGCCCCGGGCCCCGGTGTACTTGGCCAGGCCCACGCCGTAGTTGACCCTGGCGCTGTTGCGCTTCTCGAAGACCTCCGGGAAGTTGGGGTCGAAGGCGGCGGTGACGTCGGTGGAGAAGCAGAAGGCGCTCTCGTAGCAGACCTTCAGAGGCACCTTCTGGGTGTCGCACAGGTCGGACATGAAGGTATCGAAGGCGGCGGACTGCATGCCCGTAGCGCCCTCGGAGCCGATCTCCTCCTTATCCGCCAGCATACATACGCAGGTCTTGGCGGGGACCTTCTCCAGGTCCAGGAGGGCGGCCAGGGCGGCGTAGGCGCACACCCGGTCGTCGTGGCCGTAGGCGCCGATGAGGGAGCGGTCGAAGCCGATGTCGGAGGCCCGGAAGGCGGGGACCACCTCCAGCTCGGCGGAGATGAAGTCCTCCTCCACGATGCCGTACTTCTGGTTGATGAGGTCCATGATGGCCAGCTTCACCCGGTCGCTGCCCTCGTCTCCGGCGAAGGGGCGGCTGCCGATGAGGAGGTTCAGGCTCTCGCCGGAGATGGCCTCCCCCAGGGGCTTCTTGTTCTGCTCGGCGCCCAGGTGGGGGAGCAGGTCGTCGATGGTGAAAAGGGGGTCGCCGGCGGCGGAGCCGATGGCCACCTTCACCACGCTGCCATCCTTCAGGGCCACCACGCCGTGGAGCTCCAGGGGGATGGTCACCCACTGGTACTTGCGGATGCCGCCGTAGTAGTGGGTCTTGAAGAAGGCCATCTCGCCGTCCTCATAGAGGGGATTGGGCTTCAGGTCCAGGCGGGGGGAGTCGATGTGGGCGGCGGCGATGTGGGCGCCCTGGGACAGGAGCTCTGTGCCCACCACGGCCAGCATGACGGCCTTGCCCCGGTTCACCCGGTAGACCTTGTCCCCGGCCTTGAGCTCCATGCCGCGGACGAAGGGCTTGAAGCCCTTGGCCTCGGCCAGGGCTACGGCGCTGTCCACCGCCTCCCGCTCGGTCATGCTCTCGTCCAGGAACTTCTTGTAGTCCTCGCAGTAGCGCTTCATGGCGGTCTCGTCGGCGGCGCTCAGCCGGTCATACCCGTTCTTGGGCCGGTACAGGAGCGCCTCCCGGCGCAGATCGCCGGCAGTCTTCTTTTCTTCCATGACAGTTACCTCCTTAGTTTCGATCCAATATCTCGGTGAAGAGGAGCAGCGCCCGGGCGCCGAAGGCCTCCGGCGTGTCGTCCTCGCTGTTCTCTAGGATATAGTCACAGTTCTCCCGGAAAAAGTCCTCCCCTTTTTGGGCCTTCACCCGCTTGCGGGCGTAGTCCTCAGAGATGCCCTCCCGGGCCATGATCCGGCGGACCCGGAGCTCGGCGGGGGCGATCACCCCCACCACCGCGTCGCACAGCTCGCCGGTGCCGCTCTCGACGAGGGCGATGGCGTCGATGGCGGCGGCAGGGGCTCCCGCCGCTTCCGCCGCCCGGAGCTCCCGGCGGATCTCCTCCCCCACGAAGCGGTGGGTGATGCCGTTGAGCTCCTCCAGGGCCGCCGGGTCGCCGAACACCACATTGCCCAGCTTTTTCCGGTCGACCTTTCCCGCCCCATCGCAGATGTCCCCGAACCGGGCGGTGAGGGCCTCCCGGAGGGGGGCGCTCTCCTCCAGCAGCCGGTGGTAGACCTGGTCCGCGTCGATGATACAGGCCCCCAAGCTGGTGAGGGCGTTCAGGGCCGTGGTCTTCCCCGCCCCGGTGGGGCCGGTGATGCCGATGATCTTCATCTTTCCTCTCTCCCCTCTCAGCTGACTGGATCCCCCGCCTCCCTCCGGGCCGCTCCCCGGAGGGCGAGGCTCTCGCCTCACGTCTCGTCCAACGTGATGATATGGAACCCGGCGGCCTTATTGAGCCGGTTGGACACCGCCAGACCGATCCCCCCCTCGTCGGGACACTGGGACCAGATGGCGGGCACGTCGGTGCTGTCGAAGGCCCGGAGGGCGTCGAACACGTTGCGGGCCTGGGCCGCTTTGTCTGCCGCCGGGCCCAGCCGCTCCACTGTATGGCCGGGATAGTCTCCGGCGAACTCGTCGAAACAGACCACGCCCTCCCCCGCCTGTATATGCCTCCGGATGTAGGCGGCGGTCCGGGCCGGGTCCCCCTTCACCACGGTGACGGGGGCCTTGGGGGCGTAGTGGCGGTACTTCATGCCCGGCGCTTTCGGGTGCTCCCCCGGCCCCATGAGCCGGGTCACCGCCGGATCCACCTCCACTTCGCCCAGCACGGAGCGCAGGTCCTCCAGGGTCACCCCGCCGGGCCGGAGGAGCCGGGGAGGCACACAGGTCAGGTCGATGATGGTGGACTCCACCCCCACCGAGCAGGGCCCGCCGTCCACGATGCCCTCGATCTTCCCGTCCATGTCCTCCAGCATGTCCTCCATGTTGGTGGGGCTGGGCCGTCCGGAGGCGTTCCCCGAGGGGGCGGCCACCGGCACGCCGGCCGCCTGGATGATCGCCCGGCACACCGGGTGGGAGGGGCAGCGCATCCCCACCGTATCCAGCCCCGCCGTCACCACGTCGGGGACGATGGGCTTCCGCCGGAGGATCATGGTCATGGGTCCGGGCCAGAAGGCCTCCGCCAGCCGGTAGGCGGCCGGCGGGATGTCCGCGCAGTACCGCTCCAGCCAGTCCGCCGAGGGGATGTGGAGGATCAGGGGGTTGTCCTGGGGGCGCCCCTTGGCCGCGAAGATGCGTTCCACGGCAGCTCCGTCCAGGCCGTTGGCCCCCAGGCCGTACACCGTCTCAGTGGGGATGCCCAAGAGCCCCCCCTCCCGCAGGATGGCCGCCGCCCGCTCCGTGTCGGCGGCCCCCAACCGTATCGTCTCCACGCGTTCTCCCTCTCTTTCCTCAGCGCCAGCCGTCCTGCCGCCGGCCGGCAGCCAGGATCAGGCCCAGGATGCCCATGGCGATCATGGCCGCCCCCGTGACGATCTGAAGGATGCTCACCGCTCTTGCCATAACTGTCTCCTCCTTAGAAACGATCAATAGCTTCTCTCATAGATGCCCACCGGATGGCCGGCCAATTCGATGGTGGTGTCTCTGGGGAAGGCCGCCTTCTGGAGGTAGCCCTTCACCGTGAGGATGCCGTACTTGGGATTCGCCCTCTCATCCTCCAGCTCCAGCTCGATATAGCCCTCCCCCGATCCGGTGAGCCAGCCGTCGTCCTCCAGCAGGTCGGCCAGGTCGGCTCTCACCTGATCCAGGGTCAGCCCCTGGGGCAGGGAGGTAAAGTGGATCAGCATCTCCATAGTCTCCGTCTCCTTTTCATCTTACTCCGCCCGGCCCTCCTGCATCCGCTGGGCCTGGTCCGCGGTGACCAGCGCGTCGATGAGCTCGTCCAGGTCCCCGTCCATGACGGCGTCGATCTTGTAGAGGGTCAGGCCGATGCGGTGGTCGGTGACCCGCCCCTGTGGGAAATTGTAGGTGCGGATCCGCTCGTTGCGCATCCCGGTGCCCACCTGGCTCCGGCGCTCTGCCGTCACCGCCTCCTCCTGCTCCCGCACCTTCTCCTCGTAGAGCCGGGACCGGAGGAGCTGCATGGCCTTGTCCCGGTTCTGGAACTGGCTGCGCTCCTGCTGGCACTCCACCACCGTGCCGGTGGGCTTGTGGATGAGCCGCACGGCGGAGGAGGTCTTGTTCACATGCTGCCCCCCCGCGCCGGAGGCCCGAAAGACCTGCATCTCAACGTCCGCGGGATCCAGATGGAAGTCCACCTCGTCCACCTCGGGGAGGACCGCCACGGTGGCGGTGGAGGTGTGGATCCGGCCGCCGGACTCGGTCTCCGGCACCCGCTGGACCCGGTGGACGCCGCTCTCGAACTTCAGGCGGCTGTATGCCCCCTCCCCTTCGATCGTGAAGCAGATCTCCTTGATGCCTCCCAGCTCGGTCTGGTTCTCGCTGTCCACCTCCACCTTCCACCGGCGGGCGTCGGCGTACATGGCGTACATCCGGAACAGGGAGTGGGCGAAGAGGGCTGCCTCTTCGCCTCCTACGCCGGCCCGGATCTCCACGATCACGTTCTTGCCGTCGTTGGGATCCCGGGGCAGCAGGAGGATCTTGATCTCCTGCTCCAGGGCCTCGATGTCCCCCTTGGCCTGGGAGAGCTCCTCCCGGGCCATCTCCCCCAGCTCCGGGTCGCCCAGCAGGGCCTCCGCCTCCTCCAAGTCCGCCTGCCGGCGTTTGAGATGCCGGTAGGCGGTCACCAGGGGCTCCAGCTCCCGCTGCTCCCGGTTGAGCCGGGCCACCAGGTCCGGGTCGCCGTAGGTCTCAGGCGCGCCCAGCTGGGCCTCCAGGTTCTGATAGTGCAGATCGATGCTCTCTAGCTTCTCCAGCATAGTGACCTCCGTGGCGCGCGGCCCGCTCCGCCGCGCAGAGATAGACTTATCGGTCCAGCAGCCAGGACTTGGCCAGGGCCAGCGGCTCCCGCAGGTACATGGACAGCCGGGAGGGCAGGTGGCTGGAGGGGGCCGCCAGGGTGGAGAGGGTGTAGGGCCCCTCCCACTCTCTGGCCCAGAGCATCCGGATCCGGGCCAGGTGGAAGCCGTTGGAGACCGCCAGGACCTTCCCGCCGCCCTCCACAGCGCCCGACTGGAAGAGCGCCAGGGTATAGCGGATGTTCTCCCAGGTGTTGCTGGACTGGTCCTCCAGGACGATCCGTTCCCCTTCCGCCCCGTGGGCGGTGAGGTAGTCGTACATGGCCTGGGCCTCGCTCACCGGCTCGTCGGGCCCCTGCCCGCCGGAGACCACTACGGTCATGTCCGGGTGGTCCTCCAGATAGGCCAGGGCCGTGTCCAGCCGGTCCCGCAGCAGTTCGGAGGGGCCGTCCTCCTTCACCTGGCAGCCGAAGATCACCATGACCTCCGGCGCGCCCTCGCCCTGGGCGATATCGGTCCGGCTCCCCGCCAGGACGATCCCCTCCAGGACCGCGAAGAGGAGCAGGCAGAAGGCCAGCAGGGCCAAGAGGATCCGCCGCAGCAGCCGCCCGGTGGACGGGGCACATCTGGCGGTGAGACCGTAGAGCAGCAGGAAGAGCCCCGCCGCGCCGGGGAAGGCGGCGAACTTTTGCACGCTGAAGGGCAGGAGGAAGAAAGCCAGGAGAGACAGGACCAGCAGGAGCGCGCCCAGCAGGACCAGGGTCCTGCCCCAGTGCCCGCTCCCCTGGTAGGGCCGGTAGGGCCGGGTGTTCATCCGCCCTTCGCCTCCTCCAATTCGGCGCTCAGCCGCTCCCACTTGGCGTAGAGGTGGGCGATCTCCTCCTCCAGCGCCTCCCGCTGCTCATAGAGCTCGGTGAGCTTCAGGTAGTCGCTGGCCGCCGCCTCGATGTCCTGGGTCAGGTCGTACATCCGCTCCTCCGCCTTGGTGACCTCCCGCTCGGCGGCGGCCACCTCTTTCTCCAGCATCTTGGTGCCGCCGGTGCGCTTGGGCTTCTCTTTCTTGGGGGGCTCCGCCTCTTCTCTCTTCAGGGGCGGGGCCTGGACCTTCTTCTCCCGCCAGGCCCGGTACTCCTCGAAGGTGCCGTCGAAGTCGGAGATCTTCCCGTCCTCCAGCATCCAGATCCGGGTGGCGAACTGGTTGATGAAGTACCGGTCGTGGGAGACGAAGAGCAGGTTGCCCGTGTAGTCGGCCACCGCCTCTTCGATCCACTCCCGGGAATCCAGGTCCAGGTGGTTGGTGGGCTCGTCCAGGATGAGGAGGTTGATCTTCTCGTCCATGAGCATACACAGCCGCAGCCGGGACTGCTCTCCGCCGGAGAGGGTGGAGACCGTCTTGAACACATCTTCGCCCCGGAAGTTGAAGGCGGCCAGCCGGTCCCGCGCCTCCTGGGTGGAACAGTCCTGGGCATAGAGCATGGTGTCCACCAAGTTCCGGTCGGGCCGGTCGAAGTGGATGATCTGGGGCAGGTAGCCGATCTTCACCGTGGGGCCCAGGCGGATCTTGCCGCTGTCCGGCTCCTCCTCCCCCATGATGAGCTTGATGAGGGTGGATTTCCCCGTTCCGTTGTCCCCCAGGAGGGCGATGCGCTCGCCCCCCACCACCTCCAGATCTACATGGTCGAAGAGGACCCGGTCCCCAAAGGACTTCTTCAGGTCTTTGACGATCATGACCTCGTCCCCGCGGAACTCCCGCTCGCCGAACCTGACCTCCAGCTTCCGCTCCTTCCGGGGCTTGTCCGTCTTGCGCAGCCGCTCGATCCGCTTCTCCATGGAGAAGGCCCGCTTGTGGAGCTTGTCGTTGCCCATGAAGGCCCACAGGTGGAGCTTGTCCGCCGCCGCCTGGAGCTGCTCGATCTTGGCCTGCTCCTTCTCATACTGCCGGAGCTTCTCCTCGTAGCGCCGCTCTTTCTCCACCACATAGAAGCTGTAGTTCCCGGTGTAGAGCTCTGCCTTACCGTTCTCCAGCTCCACGATCCGGCTCACCACCCGATCCAGGAACCAGCGGTCGTGGGAGATGGTGAGCACGGTGCCCTTGAAGCGGGACAGGTAGTCCTCCAGCCACTCGGTGGCCCGGAGGTCCAGGTGGTTGGTGGGCTCGTCCAGGAGGAGGATGTCCGTATCCTCCAGGATCAGGCGCCCCAGGTTCACCCGGGTCTTCTCCCCGCCGGAGAGGTCGGCGAACTGGCGCTGGCGCATGTCCCGGGAAATATCCAGGCCGTTGCAGACCTTGTGGAGGGCGGTCTCGGTATCATAGCCGCCCCCGGACTCGAAGGCGGCGGTGAGGGCGTCGTACCGCCGGAGGAGGGAGGGCTCGTTCTCCCCTGCCGCCATCCGGTCCGCGATCTCCCCCATCTCCCGCTCCATGTCCTTGAGCCGGTCGAAAGCGGTGCGCAGCACCGCTTCCACAGTATAGCCCGCCGGGTACACCGGGATCTGGGAGATGAGCCCCACCCGCTTGCCGGAGGCGATGGACACCTGCCCCTCGTCGGGCTCCAGCTCGCCGGTGAGGATGCGGAAGAGGGTGGTCTTGCCCGCCCCGTTCTTGCCCAGCAGGCCCACCCGCTCCCCGGTGTCCACCTGGAAGCTGAGGCCGTCCAGGATCTTCCGCCCCACCTCAAATCCTTTACTGACGTTTGACACAGATATGTCTATCATTCGTTTACTCCCACTCCACATCGTGGTATCATATTGGTGAACTCAACAGCAAGGAGGCAGTCACTATGGATGCCATTCGCTGGCAGGAAACATCATTGGCCCTGCTGGACCAGACCAAGCTCCCCACCCAGGAGGTGTGGGAGGACTACACCGACTACCGGGAGGTGGCGGATGCCATCCGCCGCCTGGTGGTGCGCGGCGCCCCCGCCATCGGCATCGCCGCCGCCTACGCGGTCTGCCTGGCCGCCATGGAGCTCCGGGACCTGGACACCCACAGCTTCCGGCAGGAGATGGACAAGGCCATCAAGACCCTGGCCGCCAGCCGCCCCACCGCCGTGAACCTGTTCTGGGCCCTGGACCGGATGAAGCTGACCCTCTCCGCCGCAGGGGGGACGCCGGAGGCCATCCCTGTCCTCGTCCAGGAGGCGGAGGCCATCCACCGGGAGGACATCGCCATGAACCGGAAGATCGGCCAGTACGGCGCGGAGCTGGTGCCCGAAGGGGCCCGGATCCTCACCCACTGCAACGCCGGCGCGATCGCCACAGGGGGATACGGCACCGCCCTGGGGGTGGTCCGGGCCGCCCACAGCGCCGGCCGCGTGTCCATGGTCTACTGCGACGAGACCCGGCCCCTCCTCCAGGGGGCCCGGCTCACGGCCTGGGAGCTGGTGAAGGACGGCATCCCCGCCACCCTCATCACCGACAGCATGGCCGCCTCTCTCATGGCCCAGGGCAAGATCGACATGGTCTTCCTGGGCTGCGACCGGATGGCCCGCAACGGGGACTTCGCCAATAAGATCGGCACCTACGGCCTGGCCGTCCTGGCCAGCTACCACGCTATCCCCTTCTATACGGTGCTCCCCTCGTCCACCATCGACATGTCCATCCCCGACGGGTCCCACATCGTCATCGAGGAGCGGGCCCCCTCGGAGGTCACCCACTTCGCCGGGGTACAGACCGCTCCGGACGGCGTAGGTGTGTATAACCCGGCTTTCGACGTGACCCCTCACCAGCTGCTGACGGGGATCGTCACCGAGCGGGGGGTCATCCACCCGCCCTTCGAAGAGCGGATGGCGGCGCTGTTCGAATGAGGCGCAGACCGGTCCCCCTCTCTATCCCCGGCGCTGGCCGTGCTCCACGCACGGCCAGCGCCTTTTCACGCCTCCGGCGTCACGCGCAGCAGGTCGTCCACCAGCTCCTCGAAGGCCATGCCCCGGGAGGCCTTGACCAGGATGGTGGAACCGGGGCGCACCAGTTCTTCCAGGATGGGCTTGGCCTCCTCCTTCGTCCGGCACCAGTAGGCGTCGGGCACACCGGCCTTCTCCGCCGCGTCGTAGATATGCTTGGCGAGCTCCCCCACGGCCAGCAGGCAGTCGATGCCCGCCTTGCCCAGGTAGGCCCCCACGCCGGCGTGGAGGGCGGGGGCGAAAGAGCCCAGCTCGAACATATCCCCCAGCACCGCGATCTTATAGCCGTCCCCGCTCTTGGCCAGGACCTCCACCGCCGCCCGCATGGACTGGGGGTTGGCGTTGTAGGTGTCGTTGAGGATGGTGATGCCCTCCCCCCGCTTGAGGATGTTCATGCGCATCTTGGTGGGGGCGAAGCGGAGGACCCCCCGGGCGATCTCCTCCCCCGTCATGCCGAAGCGCTCCGCCACCGCGGCGGCGGTGAGGGCCGGGTAGAGCATGTGGCTGCCCACGGCGGGGATCTCTACCGGGAAGGTCTCCCTGGGGGTGACGATCCGGCAGCGGACGCTCTTCTCCCCCTCTGCGATCACGTCCTCCGCCCGGTACTCCAGCCCCTCCCCGGTGCCCACGCTGACGGTGGCGAAGGGGAGCTGGGGCCGCAGACCGCTGAGGAGGGGATCGTCGCCGTTGAGGATCGCACAGCCCTTGGCAGGGTCCATGTGGGAGAAGATCTCGCACTTGGCCTTGAGGATGTTCTCCCGGGAGCCCAGGTTCTCGATATGGGAGTCCCCGATGTTGGTGATCACCGCCACATCGGGCTCCACGATGGCGCTGAGGTACTCGATCTCCCCGAAGTGGTTCATCCCCATCTCCACCACGCAGAGCTGGTGGGTGCTGTTGAGGCGGAGCAGGGTCAGGGGGAGGCCCACCTCATTGTTGAAGTTGCCCTCGGTCTTGAGGACCTTGAACTTCTCCCCCAGCACCGCCGCCACCATGTCCTTGGTAGTGGTCTTCCCCACGCTGCCGGTGATGGCGATGAAGGGGATAGGGAACTTCTGCTTGTACCAGCGGGCCAGGTCCCGGAGGGCCCGCTGGGTGTTGCCCACCTTGATGTAGAACTTGCCGGGCAGATAGCTCTCCCGCTCCCGCTGGGTGAAGCAGCCCGCGGCTCCCCCCTCCAGGGCCGCCTCGATGAAGGCGTGTCCGTCGAAGCGCTCCCCCACCAGGGGGATGAACAGGGCGCCGGGATCGGGCTTCCGGCTGTCGGTGAAGACGTGGGTGACCGTCCGGTCCAGGTCGGTGAAGCCGCCCAGCAGTTTGCCGTTCACTGCCTCCGCGATCTCTCGTATGGTAATGGGCTCCATAAGCTATATCTCCTCGTGTTTCTCTCCGTGTTGGGATCTTATCGCGCTCTCGCCGCCAGGGAGGCGGTGAGGATGCGTTCGCACAGCTCTCCATAGCTGATGCCCGCCGCCGCAGCCTCCTGGGGCAGGAGGCTGGTGGGGGTCATGCCGGGCAGGGTGTTGATCTCCAGGAACCAGATCTCTCCCGCTCCATCCACGATGAAGTCGCTCCGGGAGTATACCGTGAGGCCCACCAGCCGGTGGACCGCCAGGGCGGTCTCCTCCAGCCGGCGCTCCAGCTCCTCCGGCACCGGCGCGGGGCAGATCTCCTCCGCCGCGCCGGGCCGGTACTTGTTCTCATAGTCGTAGAAGCTCCCCCGGGGCCGGATCTCGATGGCGGGGAGGGCCCGGTCCTCCAGCACTCCCACCTGGATCTCCCGGCCCTGGATGTAGTGCTCCACCACGGCCCGCCCCCCGGACAGGAGCCCCTCCTCCAGGGCGGCGGAGAGCGCTTCCCGGCTGTGGACGATGGACACGCCGATGGAGGAACCGCCGTCCATGGGCTTCACCACCGCCGGGAGGGGCAGCTCCCCGCACAGGGCCGGGATGTCCCCGGCGGTATAGCGCAGGGTCCGCCACGCCGGGGTGCGGATCCCCGCCTGGGCGCACAGGCGCTTGGTCAGGTCCTTATCCATGGCGATGGCGCTGCCCAGGTGGCCGGAGCCGGTGTAAGGGATACCGGCCAGATCCAGTGCCGCCTGTACCCGGCCGTCCTCGCCGCAGGCGCCGTGGAGGGCCAGGAACACCGCATCCGCTCCGGCGCACAGCTCCAGGGCCCCAGGGCCGAACTGGCCCCTCCCCGGCCAGCGGCGGCTCTTCTCCACCGCCTCCAGGTCGGGGGCCTGACTGGCGATCCGCCGCCATGCCTCGGGGACCGGGGCCGCATAGAGGGCCTCCGGCGGCCCGCTCCAGCCCTCCAGGCCGAAGTACATATCCACCAGGGCGGCCTGGTGGCCCCGGCTCCGCAGCGCCTCGGTCACCATGGCTCCCGAGGACAGGGACACGTTCCGTTCCGGGCTGAGGCCGCCCGCCAAGACTACGATCTTCATCTCAAACTGGCCCTCCAAAGGACTGATCTCATCTACTAGTATGCGGATATCCCCCGGAGCGATACCACCCTGAGGACCTCTTCTCACATGACTTTATATTTTACCATATACAGGGGAAGATCTCAATAAAAATGTCCCCAGCCTTCCTCGGGCCGGGGACGTTCCCACACAGGCAGGCGCCGCTCCGTCAGCAGTCGCTGCGCAGGACCATGTGGATGTGGTCCTCCCACACGCCATGGATCCTCAGGTATTTGAGCGCCAGGCCCTCGTTATAGAACCCCGCCTTCTCCGCCACCCGGAGGGATGCCTTGTTCCTGGGCATGATATTGGCCTCGATCCGGTGGAGCCCCAGCTCCCCGAAGGCGATCCGGACCAGCTCCTCCACCGCCTCGGTCATATAGCCCCGGCCACAGAGGTCCATGTCCAGCTTATAGCTCAGGAAGCAGGACTGGAACGCTCCGCGCACCAGGTCGTTGAGCCCCGCAAGACCTATGATCCGCTCCGGCTCCTCCCGCAGGGAGAGGTAGAAGCGGTAGCTCCGGTCCCCCCTGGCCCGGGCGGCCTCCTCTTCCAGCAGGTCCCGCTGGCCCGCCTCAGTGAAGAAGCTCTCCTCCCGCACCGGGTCGAAGGGAGCGAGGAAGGCCCGGTTCCGGCGGTGGTAGTCCGCCGCGGCGGGGGCGAGAGAGGGCGCGGCCAGCCGCAGGGCCAGCCGCGCCGTCTCGTAGGTGGATGCGCAGAGGTTCACTTGGTGCCGAAGATCCGGTCGCCCGCGTCCCCCAGGCCGGGGACGATATAGCCGTGGTCGTTGAGCTTCTCGTCCAGAGCGGCACAGTAGATGGCCACATCGGGGTGGTCCTTCCGCACACGCTCCACCCCCTCGGGGGCGGCGATGATGTTCATGAGCTTGATGTGCTTGACATCGTAGTTCTTGATGAACTGGATGGCCGCGGAGGCGGAACCGCCGGTGGCCAGCATGGGGTCCAGGATGATGACGTCCCGCTCGGCGATGTCGTTGGGCATCTTGCAGTAGTACTCCACCGGCTCCAGGGTCTCGGGATCCCGGTATAGGCCGATGTGCCCCACCTTGGCGGAGGGGATGAGATCCAGGATGCCCTCCACCATGCCCAGGCCCGCCCGGAGCACAGGGACGATAGCCAGCTTCTTGCCCGCCAGCGCCTTGAATACGCCGGTGGCCACCGGGGTCTTCACCGTCACGTCCTCGGTGGGGAGATCGCGGGTGGCCTCGTAGCACATGAGAGCCGCCACCTCGCTGACGATCTCCCGGAACTCCTTCACGCCGGTGCGCTCGTCCCGCAGGATCGTCAGCTTGTGCTGGATCAGCGGGTGATCTAAGATATGTACCATTTCATCCATGTTCTCGTCTCCTCTATCACATATTTTTCTTGTTTTCCTTGGCCAGCCTCTCCCGCTCTGCCTGAGAGAGGCGGTGATAGGCCGGGGCCAGCCCGGCGGCGCTCACCAGCCTGCCCTGCCGCGCCAGCTCCAGGGCCCCTCTGGCCACCCCCCAGCCGCTCTGGAGCAGCAGGTGGGGCGGAGCCAGCTCCACGTCCAGCCCCCGCTTGGTCAGTTCATTATAACACAGCCCGGCCCCGTCTCCAACCAGGATCTGTGTTTTTCCCCGGGCAGCGAGCTCGCCGGCCAGTTCCTCGATAGAGAGGGCGCGGTCCTCCGTCCGCCGCTCCAGGGCCCCGCCCCGGGCGGTGAAGAGGGCATTGTACACCTGACTGCGCCGGGCATCCATGACGGGGCAGAGGTCGGCGTCTCTCAGGAAGGCCAGGGACCAGGCCATGGCCTCCAGGGTGGACACTCCCGCGCAGGGCTTGTCCCCCGCCCAGGCCAGTCCCTTGGCCGCCGCCACCCCGATCCGCAGACCGGTGAAGGACCCCGGCCCCGCCGCCACCGCCACCACGTCGATCTCCTCCAGGGACAGGCCGCAGTTGGCCAGCAGGTCCCGGCACATGGGCATGAGGGTACGGCTGTGGGTGAGGCCGCTGTGCTGGAAGGACTGGGCGATGAGCGTCTCGTCCTCGCACACCGCCGCCGAGGCCGCCACGGCGGAGGACTCCAGTGCCAGTATCTTCATCTCGCTCCTCCTCCCGTCACCGTGATGCGCCGCTGGCCGTCCCAGTCCCCCCGGCGGATGTCCACGCGGATGCACCCATCCTCCAGGGCGCCGGCGATGTTCTCGCTCCACTCCACCGCGCAGACCCCGCCCCGGGCCAGATAGTCCTCCCAGCCGATATCGAAGAGCTCGTCGGCGGAGCCCAGGCGGTACATATCGAAGTGGAACAGCGGAAGGCGCCCTCCCTCGTACTCGTTGACGATGGTGAAGGTGGGGCTGGTCACCCGGTCCCGGATGCCCAGGCCCCGGGCCATGCCCCGGACGAAGGCGGTCTTCCCCGCCCCCAGGTCGCCGGTGAAGGCCACCACCGCCCCCGGCTCCAGGTCCCGGGCCAGCCGGGCCCCCAGCTCCTCCGTCTCCTCCGGGCTGTTGGTCACATGCTCCAAAGCGCCGTCTCCTCCCTCTCCGATCTTGAGTCGAGATATTATATCACACATTTTCTCCCGTGTAAAACGGTTTACGAGCGGCCGGGAAGGTGATACAATATATCACTGACTTCGGTCATCTATCATCTCCCGGAAGGAGGTGACGCCCCGTGTGGTCCACCGGTTGGATCAAGGACTTCTTCCGCAAGGCGGACATCGTCCTGCTGATCCTGATCCTGGCCGCCTCTCTCTTCGGCGTCGCCCTCATATACAGCGCCACCCGCTACCTTGGCCACTCCGGCACCCGGTACGTCATCATCCAGATCGCCGCGATCCTGCTGGGCGTGGTGGCCTATTTCCTCATGTCCTTCGCGGACATCGAGCTCTTCACCGAGAAGACCTGGAAATGGATGCTGGGCTTCAATATCGTCTTCATCCTGCTGCTGATCCCCTTCGGCGCGGGGGGCGAGACCGTCGGCAACAACAACTGGCTCCCCATCCCCTTCCTCCCCATCAACGTCCAGCCCGCCGAGGTGGCCAAAGTCTTTTTCGTCCTGCTGCTGGCCTACCAGTGCGTCAAGCTCCAGGAGCACGGCATCAGCCGCTTCACCTCCGTGGTCCAGCTGGCCGGGCACACCCTCCTGATGGTGGGGATCATCGCCGTGGTGTCCGGGGATTTCGGTATGGTCATGGTCTATCTGGGCATCTTCATCATCGTGGCCTGGGCCGCCGGGGTGAAGAAGCGCTGGTTCCTCCTGGGCCTTGTCGTCATGGTGGCGGCGGTGGTGGTTGTGTGGCCCCATGTCCCCTCCTATATCCAGGGCCGGTTCACCGTGGTCATCGACCACATCACCGGCAATGCCGACACCCTTTACGAGCAGACCCAGGGAGACGGCTGGCAGCAGTCCCGGAGCATCCTGGCCATCGGCAGCGGCGGCCTCTTCGGCCAGGGCTATCTCCAGGGCACGCAGACACAGAGCACCTCCTCCTCCGCCCTGCCCGCCCGCCACACCGATGAGATCTTCGCCGTCTGCGGCGAGGAGCTGGGCATGGTGGGCTGTCTGGCGGTGATCCTCCTGCTGGCCGCCATCATCTACCGGTGCTTCTGGGTGGCCCGCCGGGCGTGCAGCCCCATGTCCGCCTATGTGGCCACCGGCTACGCCGGGATGCTCCTGCTCCAGACCTGCATCAACATCGGCTTCTGCCTCTACGTCTTCCCTGTGGTGGGGCTGACCCTCCCCTTCTTCAGCTACGGCGGCTCCTCCATCATCACCCTCTACGCCTGTATGGGCATCGTCTCCAACATCAAGATGCGCTCCCTGCCCAGCTGGCTCCGGGACCGCAGCCAGATATGACGCCTCCCAAAAGCTCCCCGGGCATGGGCTCCGGGGAGCTTTTTCGTCCATATCCGCCCCTTATCTGGAGATACAGCCACGATCCGCCACCTTTTCCATGATCTTCGCCTTGTGGCCCGGCCCTCCTTCCTCTAGAATAGTGCTTACTGGTCCGGAGAGATCTCCGGGAAAAGGAGGACCTGACGTGAAGCGATCATCCCGCCCCGCCCGCCTTTTGGCCATCCTGTGCCTGGCCTGTCTGGCTCTGGCCGCTATCGGCCAGGGCCACCCACGGGGGAGCGCCGCCGGGGCAGGCGCTACATACAGAGCTGAAGACACCGCCGTAGTGGGCTACTACGCGGGCTGGGCCGCCTATCAGGGCTACCCGCCCAGCGCGCTGCCCGCCCACCTGCTCACCCACATCAACTACGCCTTCGCCACGATAGACCCGGAGCGCGGAGAGCTGGCTCTGGGAGACCCGGACCACGACCGGAAGGCCCTGGCCGCCCTGCGGCAGCTGCGGGAGGAGCACCCCCATCTGGAGTTGCTCATCTCGGTGGGGGGCTGGGACTACTCCACCTATTTCTCCGACGTGGCCTCCACCGCCGCCCGGCGGGACACCTTCGCCCGGAGCTGTGCCGCCTTCCTGGCTGAGCATGGCCTGGATGGGATCGACCTGGACTGGGAGTATCCAGTCTCCGGCGGCCTCCCCGGCACCATCCACCGCCCCCAGGACGGAGAGAACTTCACCCTGCTCCTCCAGGCCATCCGGGCGCGGTTGGACGAGCAGGGGGAGAGAGATGGGAAGGACTACCTGCTCACCGTCGCCGGGGCCGCCAGCGAGGGCTATCTGCGCGATATCCAGCCCCAGGCGGTGGCGGAGGTAGTGGATCACATCTTCCTCATGGCCTACGACATCCACGGGCCCTGGGACAGCTATGCCGACCTGAACGCCCCTCTCTACGCCCCTTCCGAGCGCTCTCCCCAGTACCAAAACAGCGTGGCGGACAGCATCCAAGCCTACCTGGACGCCGGGGTCCCTCCGGAGAAGCTGGTGCTGGGGATGCCCCTGTACGGCTACCTCTACCAGGGGGTGAGCGGCCGGAACGACGGGCTGTACAGCACCTTCACTTCCGCCAAGTCGGTGAGCTACGACGCCCTGGTGCGGCGCTATCTCTCCGACTCCGCTTACCGGCAGCTCCGGCACCAGGAGGCCCAAGTGCCCTACCTCTACGGGAACGGCTCTTTCCTCTCCTATGAAGATCCCCAGTCCATGGCGGCCAAGGGGGAGCTGGCCCGGTCCCTGGGCCTGGGAGGCATCGGCTTCTGGGAGCTCTCGCAGGACCGGAGCGCCGTCCTGATAGAGAGCGCCCGCGCCGCGCTGGCCGGCTGGCCCTTCTCCGATGTGGGCGAGGCCCACTGGTCATATGACGCCGTGGCCTTCGTATACGAGAAAGAGCTCATGACAGGTACCTCCGCCACCACCTTCTCCCCCGGCCTGCCCACCACCCGGGGCATGCTGGTCACCGTCCTCCACCGGCTGGAGGGCGCCCCCTCCGCCGGAGACGCCCCCTTCTCCGACATCCCTTCCGGCGCCTACTACCGGGACGCCGCCGCCTGGGCCGCCGGGCAGGGGATCGTGGAGGGCTATGGGGACGGGCGCTTCGGCCCCGAAGACCCGGTGACCCGGGAGCAGCTGGCCGCCGTCCTCCACCGCTATCTGCGCTATAAGGGGGAGGATGTCTCGGCCTCCGCCGACCTGTCCGGCTACGCGGACGCGGAAGAGATCGGCGGGTACGCCCTGGCGCCCATGGGCTGGGCGGTGGCCTCCGGGCTGCTGGAGGGCCGTGCGGAGGACATCCTGGCCCCGCTGGGCACCGCCTCCCGGGCCGAGTGCGCCGCTGTGTTCCAGCGCCTCTCCGCCCTGATGTCCGGGGCCGCCTGACACCGTCTCCCGCGCATCTCTGTATACAGAACGGCAGTGAGGTCCGCGCCTTGCCGGCGCGGACCTCACTGCCCTTTTTTTCATCTTCAGATGCCTTCCCCTGCCTCACTCCAGGCCCAGGGGGATGATCGCGCAGTAGTCCTCGATGCTGCCGTTCCGCTTGAAGCAGTCGAGGATCTCCTTTCCGATGGGGTGGAGCTCCTCCACGTCGTACTGTTCCAGCTCCTTCTTGAAGAAGTCGTAGAGGATCTCCGCGCCCTTGTCATAGCCCTCTTCGCCCAGGGCCTCCTGCCGCTCGGGGCGGAGGAAGCGGGAGCTGATCTGCTGGCCGTCCACCTTCATCTCCTTGAGGGCGTAGCCCAGCAGCGGACAGCGGGCGGGGACCAGGCGGTCCATCTTCATGTTCACGCCGCCCCGGCGGGCCAGATACTCACGAGAGATCCACTCCGCGGCGAAGCCCACTCTGTAAGCGCCGATGTGCTGGTTGGGGATGAGCACATAGCGGGTGTTCCGGCAGCGGAGGATCTGCTCCAGCAGCAGGTTGGCCTGCTTGACCCGCAGGCCGGTGGCGAAGGGCCAATAGGAGCCCACGCCCTCGCTGGCCAGCTTGGCGCTGCCGTTGATGCTGGGGTTATTGAAGCCGCGCGGAGCCACCAGCCGCCACAGCCAGGCCAGGGCGGGAGGGATGATGCCCATGAGGCCCAGGATGCCGTAGCTGGGATGCTCGCTGGTGGAGGGGGGCATACGGACGCCGAAGCTGCGCACGTCCACCTCCACAGGCTCATTGGCGATATGGGGGATCAGGCGGCGGGGGATGATGACCCGGGGATTGGAGCAGGGCGTGCCGTCGGAGTCGAGCGTGTGCTCCCACAGCAGGCAAGTGGAGCGGGGCACGCCCTCGATATTGAAGAACATGAGGGGCTCCTTGGTGTGGATGGAGATCCGCTCGTAGAGCGGGTCCGTGCCGTATGCGGTGATGCCGTCCACCCGGATGAACCAGCCGTCCTCACCGTCGGTGAGGGCCAGCTTCCCGCTGCGGGGCTGGTAGCCGGGCTGGCACATGGCCATGTCGTCGGTGACGGGCTGGATGGTACAGGTGTCGCTCATGCTGATATAGGTCTTCTCGTTGGTCTCGATATTGACCCCCAGCAGGACCCGGCCGTCGGCCACCCGGGGGACGTCCTGGAGCAGCTCGCTCTTGCCGCCGCCGGAGGCGCCCTCGTGCATCATGACCATCTCGTTCTCATACGGGGTGATGATCCGGGCGGCGGAGGCGTGGGCGGTGACCCAGCCCTCCCGCTCGCCGATGTCCAGCAGGACGCTGTAGATGCCCTTCTTGGCGGAGGGGCCGGGATAGAGGTTGTAGGAGAATACCTCGTGGAGGTCCTCGTGGCGGCTGTGGACCACCACCTGCTTGCCCTCGAAGTGGGTGTGGCGGAAGGGCGGGGCCACATAGACGATGGAGCGGGGCTTGAAGTGCTCCACCTCACGGGCGTTGATGAAGGCCTGGAGCTCCGCCAGGGCGAAGGCGAAGAAGGCCGCGTTCCGGGGGCAGACCAGGATGGAGTCGTAGCCGTAGTCGTAGCCGCCCGCCTTGAAAGGCACGATGATGAGCTCCTGCCGGGCCAGCCAGGCGTAAGTCTCCTTCCGCAGCACGTCGAAATCATAGCCGTACACGTCCTCGAAGCGGGGCTTATCCGTGGGCTGGTCATCGGCGATGCGCATGCAGTCCGGATCCCGGCGGCGCATATAGTCCTCCACATAGTTCACCACCGCGCCGTTTTTGCAGCGTACCACGGTGGCTTCCTTCACGCTCTTCCCGTCCACGTCATAGCTGACCTCGATCTTGTCGGTGTGCTCGTTGCCGAAGATCAGCTCGTACAGGGTCTCTTTGCTGTCGGGCACGATCACACTGGGGCTGTTGTTGATGATTTGGGTCAATTCGGGCGTAAACGTGAATTTTTCCAGCAAAACGTTCATTGGAATGAGCCCTCGCTTTCTTTCATAAGGTCGATATGCAGCCAAAACAAAGCTTTCTTGCATACTACTTTACACGAGATCGCCCATATTGTCAAGAGAAGGGCATGGCCCTCCCGGCGCAGGCTGCGGGCTCCTCGGGGCCTGCGGCATTTCCCGGTGGCAGCGCCGGTCCCACTGCATGGTAACGCCGTTTCCCATCTCTCCCATTTTTTGCATGATCTTTTTTAAAAAATTTCATATTCGATGGGATGCCCCCTGTCCTCTGCCCCCCTCTCTATCACACTATGCGCCGCCGCCGGGAGCGCGCTCCCGGGACATGGAAAGGCCGCCCCAGAGGGGCGGCCGCAGCCTGTCGAAGAAGTGGTACAACGCTGGAGAAGCAGCGGGGGGATAGTGTGAAAGGGGGGCGGTGAGCCCCCACTTTCGCGTACAGTCAGGAACATTTTGACGTAAGTCAAAATGTCAGACAGCGTGTC
>DWZK01000057.1 GCA_019117605.1 Candidatus Intestinimonas stercoravium
CGCGGTGACCTGGGCCGCGGAGCAGGGCATCGTCACCGGCACCGGCAACGGCCTGTTCGACCCCAACGGGAACATCACCCGTGAGCAGCTGGCCGTGATGCTGTACCGGTACGCCGGCGGCGCCGCCGCCGGGGCGGACCTGAGCGCCTACCCCGACGCCTCCAGCGTGTCCTCCTGGGCCGTTGAGGCCATAGGCTGGGCCGTGTCCAACGGCATCCTGTCCGGCAACGAGGCCGGCCAGCTGAGCCCCGGCGGGGCCGCCACCCGCGCCGAGGTGGCCCAGATGCTGCTCAACTACAGCAGGATCTGAGCCGGAAAACAACAGCATAGCGGAACGTGGAACGGGAGCCCGGCGGCATCAGCCGCCGGGCTCCCGTTTTTGTATGCAGGCCCCCGGCACAGCCAGGGGGCCCCTATCATGTGGATATCTGCGGCGCGCCGGCCCCGGAGAGGCCGGGGGAGGCTGTGCAGCACGCCAGGAAGATCTCCGGCAGCTCTCCGGGCTCCAGCGGGAAGCCGCACTGGGGGGAAAAGGGCAGGCGGCGGCGCGCTCCTTCAGGCGCTCCAGGGCGGCCCCCGCCACGCCTTCCAGGGAGGCGGGCAGACCCAGGGCCTTGAAGAAACGGGCGCGGGCCTCCGCGCCGGCGCGGGCCAGCTCTGCCTCGGTCCTGCCCTCGGGGGCGATCTCCCAGACCTGCCGGGCGAAGCGGGCGGATCTGGCGGCCCTCCGCTCACAGGTCCGGCGGTAGCAGGCGGGCAGGAGGACCGCCAAACAGTGGGTATAGGGGCGGCCGGTGGCCTCCTCCAGCAGCCGCGCCAGCCGGTGGAAGGGGAGATCCGTCCGCTTTCCCAGCGCGATCAGGGGAGAGCCGCTCAGAGCGGAGCCCCACATCAGGTCGCCTCTGGCCTCATAGCTGCCCGGGTCCCTCATAAGGGCGCGCAGGGCGCGGAGCATGCCCCGCATCAGCGGCTCCGCCAGGTCATCCGAGAGGTCCTCCTCCTCCGGATAGCTGAAATAGCCCTCCATGAGCCGGCAGAAGGCGTCGAGGCCGCCGGATACTGTCTGCGCCCAGGGGAGGGAGAGGGTGTGGGCCGGGTCCATCAGCGCGAAGACGGGGACGCACTTCGGGTGGTCGCGGCCGTATTTGACGTGCAGCGCCTCGTTGGCGAGGACCGCGCAGCCGTTCATGCTGCCCCCGGCCCCGAAGGTGGTCACGATCGCGCCCAGGGGCACGGGGGAGAGATCCACCACCCCCCGCCGGTCCCAGAGACCCGCCCACAGGTCCCCCCGGCAGACCGCCGCCAGGGACACCGCCTTGCAGCAGTCCAGGACAGAGCCGCCGCCCACTGCCAGGATGAGGTCGATCCCATTCTCCCGGACCAGACCGGCTCCCTCCAGGGCCTTCTCATAGGTGGGGCCGGGCGGGATGTCCGGGAGATCCACCACCTGCTTGCCGGCCCTGCGGAGGATACGGAACACCTCGTCGTACAGGCCGCTGCGCTTCACCGACCCGCCGCCGTAGGCCAGGAGCACGTTGGGGCCGTGCTCCTCCACGAAGCTGGCCAGATACTCCTTGACGCAGCCCCGCCCAAAGACCACCTTCGTGTGGCCCTCCAAGATAAAATTCTTCACCGGAGCATCCCCCTTTCCCGATCGGTCCTTCTATTATAAACAAGATCGAGGCTTCCGCAGAAGTCTCGATCTGTTACGCAGTATGGACCTTTGGGTAAAGGGGGAGTCAGAGGGACAGGACCGTCCGGACGGCGCTGAGGAACCGCTTGACCGTGGGGGAGGGCCTGGGCGAGTGGAGCAGGCCGAAGGGGATGGTATAGCTCCACTCCACCGGGATGGTCTTCAGCAGGGGGTGGACGGACCACCAGTTGTCGATGGTCATCAGCACGTCCTCCGAGTTCTCGCACTGATTGAAGACGTTGATATTGAACATATCGAAATCTACGATGTGGATCTGGGGGTGGTCCCGCCAGAGGTCGTCCCGCAGCTGGTCCAGATAGTGGTTCCAGCCCCGGCGGATAAGGAGGAAGTTCTCTCCGTGGAGGTCCTCCACCGTCAGCGTCTCTCTGGATGAGAGGGGGTGATAGATGGACACGGCGCAGCGGATGGGCTCCCGGGAGAGCTCCAGGGCGGCGCACTGCCGCACCTCCAGGAACTTCTGGTCGAACAGGCCGGCGACGATATCGATGTTCTTGCCCAGGTCCCGCAGGATCTCCACAGAGTTCTCCGGCGTGTTCTCGTAGGGGATCATCTTGAATTTGATGTCCGGGCAGTGGGCCTGGATCCCGGGCCACAGGTCCAGCAGGAACTGCCCCGGGGTCATGGGAGAGATGCCGATGCGGATGATATGGTCCCCATCTTCGGCGGCGTTCTTCGCGCGGACCACCGAGTCCTTGCAGTACTGGACGATATACTGGGCGTCCCGGTAGATGGACTTGCCCGCCTCAGTCAGCTTCAGCCCCCTGGGACTGCGGACGAAGGGCTGCAGCTCCAGGCCGGATCCCAGAGAGGTGATCTGCTTGATGATCGCCGGCGGCGTGATGGACATCTCTTCCGCCGCCTTGTTGAAGCTCCCGGCGTCCGCCACCCGGAGAAAGGTCTCCAGCTGTGGGTCGTATAACAATGTAGGCCCCCTCCCAAAGATGTGTTTGGTGCCATTATAGTATGTTTTTCCCGCCGGTTCAAGGGATATATCCCCTGTGTGAGGAAGTTTTTCCACCACAGGCCGGAGGGGAGAGCCATATCCTTTTGGTATATACCGAGAAACCAAACGGAACTTCCGCCCGCCCCGACCGGGCTCTATAATGGACACTGGCAAAGATGATACGCCAGGAGGAGATCGACGATGGACAGCCGCATATTGGGAAGAGACCTGAAGGTATCGGCCATCGGGCTGGGCTGCATGGGCTTCAGCCACGCCTACGGCGCGCCCACTGAAGGGCGGGAGGCCGTCCGGGCCATCCGGGCCGCCTTCGACCTGGGATATACCCTGTTCGACACGGCCGAGGTCTACGGGACCCAGGCGGACCCCCATGCCAATGAGCGCCTGGTGGGGGAGGCCCTGGAGGGCATACGGGACCGGGTGCAGATCGTCAGCAAGTTCGGGATCCGCTTCGATATGTCCAGTCCGGCGGTGGACAAGCCGCTGATCCCCGACGCCCGGCCCGAGCGGATCCGGGCCTCGGTAGAGGGGTCGCTGAGACGGCTCCGGACCGACCATATAGACCTCTACCTCCAGCACCGGGTGGATCCCCAGGTAGCGCCGGAGACCGTGGCCCAGGTGATGGCCGAGCTGATCCGGGAGGGCAAGATCCTCCACTGGGGCATCTCCGAGGCGGGCGAGGAGTATCTGCGCCGGGCCCATGCGGTCTGCCCGGTGACGGCGGTGGAGGACCGCTACTCCATGATGGCCCGGCAGCACGAGGCCCTGTTCCCGGTGCTGGAAGAGCTGGAGGTGGGCCTCGTGGCCTTCTCGCCCATGGCCAACGGCCTGCTCACCGGGGCCTATGGGAAGGGCGACAGGTTCGACCCCGAGCTGGACTACCGCAGCGCCATGCCCCAGTTCGCCCCGGAGGCGGCGGAGCAGAACCGGGCGCTCCTGGACCTGCTCCGGGCACTGGCGGAGGAGAAAGACGCCACGCCGGGACAGATCTCTCTGGCCTGGATGCTGTGCAAGAAGCCCTGGATCGTCCCCATCCCCGGCAGCCGGAAGGTGGAGCGGATGCGGGAGAACGCCGGAGCGGCGGAAGTGATCCTCTCTCCCGAGGAAGTGGCGGCCATCGACAAGGCCCTGGACACCATCCCCATGTCCGCCGTGTTCGGCGGCACCGCTGTCAAAAGCAGATAGACACGCTGAAAACATCATGCAGAAAGGATGAACGACCATGAAACGCGCCCGTAGATGGCTGGCTCTGGCCCTGGCTGGGGCCTTATCCCTCTCTCTGCTGTCCGGATGCGCCGGCAATGACACGCCTGACGCATCCGCCAGCAGCCCAGCTCCCGAGGAGACACAGGGAACTGCCCCGCAGACAGACCCTGACGCCCTGGTGATCGCCGAGCAGGGCATCTTCTCCGCCGGCGGCACCGTGATCGAGTCCGACGGCACCTTCGACGTGGCCAACTACTACACCTCCCGGGAGGGCTCCACTTCCCATGTGGACCACGCCAACGTGCTCTACCAGATCCCCGAGGACGCCACGGGGCTGCCCATGGTGTTCCTCCACGGCTACGGCCAGTCCCGCATGGGCTGGATGACCACCCCCGACGGCCGGGAGGGCTGGAGCGACATGTTCCTGCGGATGGGCCACAGCGTGTGGCTGATCGACCAGCCCCGCCGGGGCGAAGCCGGCCAGACCTCCGTGGCCGGCACCATGACCACCACCCCCTCGGACCAGACCTGGTACACCCAGTTCCGCATCGGAACCTACCTGGGCGGCGAGTTCACCTACAACGAGGGCTCCCAGTTCCCCCAGGGGGAGGATGTGCTGGACCAGTTCTTCCGCCAGATGACCCCGGACACCGGCATGGACAACGCTGCGGGCGACCAGAACATCGACAACGAGGTAGTGGCCCGGGCGGTGGCGGCCACCATCGACGAGATCTATGACCGCACCGGCCAGGACTCCATCCTGGTGACCCACTCTCAGGGCGGCCTGCCCGGCTGGGAGGTGCCCCGGTACACCGACCATGTGGCCGCCATCGTGGCCATCGAGCCCGGCGCAGCCGCGGCCGTGGACGGCGAGGCCTACAACGCCATGGTGGAGCAGGACATCCCCGTCACCTTCTACTACGGCGACTACATCGGCGAGGAGTTCACCGACGTGCCCGCCGCCGCCATGTGGTCCATGATGGCCGCCAGCGCCGACACCTTCACCCAAGGCTATAACGCCGCCGGCGGCAACAGCACGGTGGTCCACCTGCCGGACGAGGGCATCACCGGCAACGACCACTTCATGTTCCAGGACCTGAACAACGACGTGATCGCGGACCACATCGAGGCGTGGATCCAGGCGAACGTGGAAGCCTGATGCGATGCGGCATCCGATCGGAGGGACACACCATGGATATGAGATATTGGAAGCGGATCTTGAGCTGCCTGCTGGCAGGCAGCATGGCCTTCGCCCTGGCGGCATGCAGCCGCCAGGAGGCGGCCCCCACCCGGGAGGCGGAAGAGACGCCGGCGGTCTCTCAGGCCCCCGCCGCAGGCGCGGAGAGCCCCGCGCCGGAGGGCACTGCCGCCCAGGAAGAGGCGCAGCCCGCGGGAGAGAGCGGGAACACGCTGGTGGTCTATTTCTCCGCCACGGGGCACACGGAGGCGGTGGCGGACCACATCGCCCAGGCCACTGGCGGCGACCTCTTCGAGATCGTGCCGGCGGAGCCCTACACGGACGCCGACCTGGACTGGACCGACGAAGACAGCCGGGTCACCCGGGAGCACGAGGACGAGTCCCTGCGGGACGTGGAGCTGACCACCACGGAGGTGGAGGGCTGGGAGGACTATGACACGGTGTTCATCGGCTACCCCATCTGGTGGGGCATCGCGGCCTGGCCGGTGGACAGCTTCGTATCGGCCAACGACTTCACCGGCAAGACGGTGATCCCCTTCTGCACCTCCTCCAGCTCCGGCCTGGGGGAGAGCGGGGAGCTGCTGGCGGAGCTGGCGGGCACCGGCGACTGGCAGGAGGGGCAGCGGTTCCGCTCCAGCGCCAGCCAGGAGGACGTGACGGAGTGGGTGGACAGCCTGGGGCTGCCCGCGGCACAGTAAAGCGATACGGCGGAGAGGCAGGGGCTGAAGAAGGGACCGCACCGGGCCCGGATACCGCTGACGAAAGGAAAAGGAGCGCTTTTTATGAAAGATCTCGTCTATGAATACCCCACGAAGGTCTATTTCGGCAAGGGCGCGGCAAAGGAGCATCTGCCCGCCGCCCTGTCCGCGTACGGGCCCAACGTACTGCTGGCCTATGGCGGCGGCTCCATCAAGAAGAACGGGATCTATGAGGAGATCCTGGACATCCTGCGCGCGGCGGGCAAGAGGGTCACCGAGTTCACCGGCATCATGTCCAACCCCACCTGGGCCAAGGTGCGGGAGGGCGCCGCTCTGGCCCGGGACTGCGGGGCCGGCCTGGTCCTGGCGGTGGGCGGCGGCAGCGTCATCGACTGCTGCAAGATCGTGTGCGCCCAGGCGGTGGAGGAGGAGGACCTGTGGGACCTGGAGATGGTGCGGCACGAGGTCCCCGCGAAGGCCCCCATCCCCCTGGGGGCGGTGGTCACCGCCTCCGGCACCGGGGCGGAGATGAACGGCGGCGCCGTCATCACCAACGAGGACGCCAAGATCAAAGGCGGCATGTTCTCCGCCGCGCCCCGGTTCGCCATTCTGGACCCGGAATACACCATGAGCCTGCCCCAGATGCAGGTGCTCTCCGGCGCCTTCGACACCCTGAGCCACGCCATGGAGACCTACTTCGGCCGCTCCGACCGGGACAACGTATCCGATGAGGTGGCCCTGGCCGTTATGCGCAGCACCGTGGTCAATATGCGCACTCTGCTGGAGGACATCGGCGACTACACTGCCCGCAGCAACCTGATGTGGACCTCCGCCATGGCGGAGAACGGGATCTTGAAGGTGGGCCGTCTCACCGACTTCGAGTGCCACCAGATCGAGCACCAGCTGGGCGCCTATACCGACTGCAACCACGGCCAGGGGCTGGCGGTGATCCACCCGGCCTACTACCGCCGTGTCTGGAGCAGCGCGGTCCCCAAGTTCGCGCGGTTCGCCCGGAACGTGTGGGGGATCTCCGCCGAGGGAAAGAGCGAGGAGGAGCTCGCCCAGGCGGGCATCCAGGCCCTGGAGGCGTTCATCCGGGCCTGCGGCCTGCCCACCCGGCTGACCGAGCTCCGCTCCAGGGTAGAGATCACGCCGGAGCTGCTGCGGCAGGTGGCGGACAGCACCAACCTGCTGCCCAACGGGCCCCGGCAGCTCACCCGCGATGAGGTCTACGAGATCCTGATGGAGCGCCTGTGACCGGCCCCGCCGCCGTTCGCTGGCCGCTGGAAATAAAATGCTGAAGATGCTGAGATAGATAGAAAGCGGCCCGGCACGATGTGCCGGGCCGCTCAGCCTGTCGAAGAAGTGGTACAACGCTGGAGAAGCAGCGGGGGGATAGTGTGAAAGGGGGGCGGTGAGCCCCCACTTTCGCGTACAGTCAGGAACATTTTGACGCAAGTCAAAATGTCAGACAGCGTGTCAAAAAAGTCCATTTGGACTTTTTTGACACGCTGAGCGGCCCGGCACGATGTGCCGGGCCGCTCAGCGTATCAAGGAGGCGGGACCACGTTGGAGAAGCAGCGGGGGGATAGTGTGAAAGGGGGTCTGGACTGCCGGGGGCAGTCCAGATGCCTTCGGGCGGAGCCGCCTTTAGACCAGGTGAGCCCCCACTTTCGCGTACAGTCAAGAACATTTTGACTTTAGGCAAAATGTCAGACAGCTTGTCTAAAAGCCCAAGTGGGCTTTTAGACAAGCTGAGCGGCCCGGCACGATGTGCCGGGCCGCTTCAGTATGTCGGAGGCGCTCCATGGGCCTCAAGCATTTTTTCGGCCGGACGCGGCCCCCCGGCAGCGCGTCCGTCCGCCGGGGAGCGTATGCGCAGGCTGGAGCGCATCTCGCGCCCTGCACAGCGCTCTGCCTTTTATCCCAGAGGCATAGGGACCGGGAGGCGGCTCACTGGAAGTAGGCCGCGCCGCTCTCGAAGATGGGCTGGAACTTGTCGCCGGGGATGTTCCTGGCCACATAGGGGCCCCGCCGCTCCGAGTGGCCCATCTTGCCGAAGACCCGGCCGTCGGGGGAGAAGATGCCCTCGATGGCGCAGACGGAGCCGTTGGGGTTGGCGGAGATGTCCATGGAGGGCTCCCCGGCCAGGTCCACATACTGGGTGGCCACCTGCCCGTTTGCAATGAGACGGTCCAGCAGGGGCTGGGGGGCCACGAACTTGCCCTCGCCGTGGGAGACGGGGATGGCGTGGAGGTCGCCCACCTGGCTCTTGATCATCCAGGGGGAGCGGACCGAGGCCACCCGGGTGGTGACATAGCGGCTCTGGTGGCGGCCGATGTCGTTGAAGGTGAGGGTGGCGCAGCCCTCGGTCATGGGCCGGATCTCGCCGAAGGGGACCAGACCCAGCTTCACCAGGGCCTGGAAGCCGTTGCAGATGCCCAGCATCAGGCCGTCCCGGTTTTTCAGCAGGTCGTGGACCGCGTCGGTGAGCCGGGGGTTGCGGAAGAAGGAGCAGATGAACTTGGCGGAGCCGTCGGGCTCGTCGCCGCCGGAGAAGCCGCCGGGCAGCACGATCATCTGGGCCCCTGCGATGGCCTTCTCCAGGGCCTGGGCGGACTGGGAGAGGAGGTCGGGGCTCAGGTTGCGGACCACCACGATCTCCGGCTCGATCCCCGCCCGCAGGCAGGCGTTGGCGGTGTCATACTCGCAGTTGGTGCCGGGGAAAACGGGGATGACCGCCTTGGGCCGGGGGACCTTGTGCCGGCACACGGCGGGGGAGCGGTCGGCACAGGAGAGGACGGGCACGTCCCCGCCGGCCTCTGTGCGGGTGGGATAGACCCCCTCCAGCACCCCTTCCAGGATGCCCTGGAGCTCCTCGATGGGGGCGCAGTCGGTGGGCAGGGAGACGATGGGCTCGCTGGAGGTGTAGCCCAGCAGCAGGGCGCCGGGGAGGGGACAGTCGCACTCGGCCACGATGGCGCCGGGGGTGGTGACCCAGAAGGGGTCCCGCTCCAGCCGGGCGTCGGCGGTGAAGCCGATCCGGTTGCCCAGGGACATCTTCACGATGGCCTCGGCGCTGCCGCCCACGCTCACCGCCCAGGCGGCCTGCACATGGCCCTCCTGGCACAGGTGGTGGAAGTCCTCCCACATGGCCTTCAGGTCGCTGAAGTCCCCGTCGATCTTGGGCTTGAAGAGATACACGGGGTGGCCGGGGGCCTTGAACTCAGGAGAGAGGACGTACTGTGCCTTCTGGTCGGCGATGGCGAAGGAGATCAGGGTGGGGGGCACGTCCAGGCCCAGGAAGGAGCCGGACATGGAGTCCTTGCCGCCGATGGCGGCCACCCCCAGGCCCAGCTGGGCGGTGAAGGCGCCCAGGAGGGCGGCGAAGGGGGTGCCCCAGCGGACCGGATCGCTGCGCAGCTTCTCGAAATATTCCTGGAAGGAGAGGTAGACCCGGCTGGGATCGCAGCCGGCGGCCACCAGCTTGGCCACCGAGTCGATGACAGACACGGCGGCCCCGTGGAAGGGGTCCTTCTCCATCCACCGGGGGCGGAAGCCCCAGGCCATCACGGAGCACAGGTCGGTCTCCCGGCCGGGGCCCACGGGGAGGAGGGCGGCCATGGACTGGGCGGGCGTGCTCTGGAACTTGCCGCCGAAGGGCATGAGCACCGACGCCGCGCCGATGGAGCCGTCGAAGCGTTCCCCAAGGCCCCGCTGGAGGCCCTGGTTCAGATCGGCGCACAGGTCCCGGAGGCTTCCGCCGGCGAAGGGCAGGCCGCGCTCGGCGGGGGGGACCACCACGGTGGTGTGCTTGTCCGCGCCGTTGGAGGAGAGGAAGGCCCGGCTCAGGTCGGCGATCACCTCGCCGTTCCAGCGCATGACCATCCGGGGCGCCTCGGTGACCCGGGCCACCACATAGGCCTCCAGGTTCTCGGCGGTGGCGGCGGCGATGAAGGCGTCCGCGTCCTCCTCGGCCACCACCACGGCCATGCGCTCCTGGCTCTCGGAGATGGCCAGCTCGGTGCCGTCCAGGCCGTCGTACTTCTTGCGCACCTGGTCCAGGTCGATGTCCAGGCCGTCGGCCAGCTCGCCGATGGCCACGGACACGCCGCCGGCGCCGAAGTCGTTGCAGCGCTTGATGAGGCGGGTCACCTCCGGGTCGCGGAAGAGGCGCTGGAGCTTGCGCTCCTCGGGGGCGTTGCCCTTCTGCACCTCGGAGGCCATGGTGTCCAGGCTCTTGAGGTCGTGGCTCTTGGAGGAGCCGGTGGCCCCGCCGATGCCGTCCCGGCCGGTGCGCCCGCCCAGGAGGATCACCACGTCCCCGGGAGCGGGGGTCTCCCGCACCACGTTGGCCGCGGGGGCGGCGCCCACCACGGCGCCCACCTCCATGTGCTTGGCGATGTAGCCGGGGTGGTAGATCTCACTGACCAGGCCGGTGGCCAGGCCGATCTGGTTGCCGTAGGAGGAGTAGCCGGCGGCGGCGGTGGTGCACAGCTTCCGCTGGGGCAGCTTGCCCTCCAGGGTCTCGGAGATCGGGGCGCGGGGGTCGCCGCAGCCGGTGACCCGCATGGCCTGGTAGACATAAGACCGGCCGGACAGGGGGTCCCGGATCGCGCCGCCGATGCAGGTGGCCGCGCCGCCGAAGGGCTCGATCTCAGTGGGGTGGTTGTGGGTCTCGTTCTTGAACATGAGCAGCCAGTCCTCGTCCTGGCCGTCCACCGTGGCGGTGACGTGGACCGAGCAGGCGTTGATCTCCTCGCTCTCGTCCAGGCGCTGGAGCACGCCCCGCTTCTTGAGCACCTTGGCGGCGATGGTGCCCAGGTCCATCAGGGTCTGGGGCCGCTCCGCCGCCTTCTCCGGGCCGTAGACCTCCGCCCGGGCGGCCAGATACTGCTGGTAGGCCAGCGCCACGGCGGGATCCAGGATCTCCGCGGAGTCGATGTGGGTGGAGAAGGTGGTGTGCCGGCAGTGGTCGGACCAGTAGGTGTCTACCAGCTTCAGCTCGGTAACAGTGGGGTCCCGGTCCTCCTCATCCCGCATGTAGGACTGAAAGAATTTCAGGTCGGCCAGGTCCATGGCAAGGCCGTAGGACTCCAGCAGGGCGGAGAGGCCCGCCTCGTCCAGGCCGCGGAAGCCCTCCAGCACCGCCACCTTCTGGGGGGCGGGGTAGGTCTGGACCAGGGTGGCGGGCTTGTCCAGAGAGGCCTCTCTGGACTCCACCGGGTTGATGAGGTACTTCTTCACCGCCTGGAAGCCCGCCTCGTCCACCTGCCCGGAGAGGAGGTAGACCTGGGCGGCCCGGACCAGGGGGCGGTCCTGGCCGGTCATGAGCTGGATACACTGCCCGGCGGAGTCGGCCCGCTGGTCGAACTGGCCCGGCAGGGCCTCTACGGCCAGCAGCCGCCACTCATCCCCCTCGGGGCGGGGGAAGTCCTCGTCATAGACCAGGTCCACCTGGGGCTCGGAGAACACCGAGGTCTTGGCGGCGGCGTATACCTCCTCCGACACCCCCTCCACGTCGTAGCGGTTGAGGCAGCGCAGGCCGGTGAGGCCGGCGAGGCCCAGCTGCTCGGAGAGCTCCCGGCGCAGGGCCTGGGCCGCGCCGTCGAAGCCGGGCTTTTTTTCCACATAACAGCGGAATACGTGCTCCATCATGGTTTATCCTCCCGTATTTCTAGTTTCTATTGAGTGATGGTCCAGTTCTCCAGACCGTAGAAGGGATCGTGGTGGGTGGGGCTCAGTCCGCTCACCCGCCCCCAGTGGGTGAGCACGGACCAGTTCTTGAAGCAGAGGGTGGAGAAGGGGACCTCCTGGGCCAGGGCGTCCCACAGAGCCCCCGCGGCGGCGGTCCGGGCCTCCCCGGAGGCGGCCTGATAGGCGGCGAGCAGGGGGGAGACTAGGGCGCTCTGGTACCGCCCGTAGTTCAGCGCGCCGCCGGACTGGAGGAGAGGGGAGAGGTCGAAGCTGGCGGAGAGCATGGTCTCCCCCACATAGAGGTCGAAGTCCCCGGCGGTCAGGGCGGCCAGGTACTCCTCCCAGGGGAGCTTCCGGAGCTCCACCTCCACCCCCGCCTTGGTGAGCTCCGAGGCCAGATATTCCGCAGCGGAGAGGCGGAAGGTGTTGCTGGTGCTGGCCACCATGGTGAGGGACAGGGCCTGCCGCCCCCGGGCCCATCTCCCATCGGCATCCTTCTCATAGCCGGCCTGGGCCAGCAGCTCGTCCATGGCCTGCTGGGAATAGCTCCGCTCCTCTGCCCTAGCCGCGTCCCAGAGGGAGGAGACGGGAGGGACGGGGAGCTCGGCAGCCTGCGCGTGGCGGGAGTAGAGGGCCACGGCCACGGTGTTCCGGTCCAGGCCCCGGTCCAGGGCCCGGCGGAGAGCGGCGTCGGCACAGGGGCCGGAGGCGCAGTTATAGCCCACATATATCATGGAAGTGGTGGGGCAGTCCACCACCTGGTTATCCCCCGTGAAGCCCAGGGCCCCGGTCCCTGTGAGGTCGGCGGAGACCAGGGACACGTCCCCGGTGCTGAAGGCGTAGAGCAGATCGTCCGCCTCCCGGATGGGCACTAGGGAGATGGAGGCGATGGGGAGGGGCTTCTCCTGCCACCAGCCCTGCCGGGCGGTGAGGCGCAGGTCCTCCCCCGCCCCCTCCAGTATGTAGGGGCCGGTGCCCAGGGGGACGCCGCCCCCGTCCTTGAAGATGGGCACGTCCAGCAGGGCGGGCAGGGCCCCGTTGGGGGCGGAGAGGGTGACGGTGACGGCGCCCTCGCCCGCCTCCACCCCCGTGATGCCGGCCAGGCGCTGCTGGAACCGGGAACCGGGGCCCCGGGCCAGCTGCAGGGAGGCGGCCACGTCGGCGGCGGTGAGCGGAGAGCCGTCGGAGAAGGTGACGCCGCTGCGGAGGGTGAAGGTCCAGGTGAGGCCGTCCTCGCTGGCGGTATAGCTCTGACAGAGCAGAGGCTGGGGGTCGAAGGAGGGGGTCAGGACGAAGAGCCCCTCCCAGAGGAGCCCCGAGAGGGCCAGGTCGGTCTTGTCCGTGCTGAGGACGGGGTGGAGGCTCTCCCCGGTATAGGGCAGGGCGAAGGCCGCCGGAGCGGCGTCCGCCGCCGTGGGAGAGGGGGTGGGGGCGGGCGTCGGAGAGGGCGCTCCCTCCCCGCCGCCGCAGCCGGCCAGGGCCAGCAGCAGGGCGGCCGCGGCCAGCAGAGCGTTCAGGCGCGTTCTCTTCATGGCGTTCAGGCTCCGGATGGTTCGAAATAGAGAAGAGCGAAAAGCGGAACGGCCTATCCCTCTTTTCGCTCTGGTGCGGTTTGGACTTTTCAGATGCATCCCGGTCAGAGGGGCAGGAGCTGGACAGCGGCCGCCTGACTGCCGCGGACGCCGCCGGTGGCCCGGTGGGACCAGTACTTCTCCGGCAGGCACATGGTGCAGTCGCCGGAGACGGCGATATGCTCGGACAGCAGCCCCGCCCGGCGCAGCCGCAGGGCGTTGAGCCCCTTCAGATCCACACGGAACTTGCCGTTCTCTACCGGGTCGATATAGGGGGTGGCCTGTACGCCCAGGGCGGCGGTCATGGCGTTGGGCACGTCCTCGTGGGTCTCGAAGCAGCAGCGGGAGATCCCCGGCCCGACGGCGGCCAGGATATGGGCGGGGTCGCAGCCGTAGAAGGCCATCTTCTCCACCGCCCGCTCCACGATGCCGGAGGCGGTGCCCCGCCACCCGGCGTGGACGGCGGCGATCACCCGGCGCTCCGGGTCGTAGAAGAGGATGGGCAGGCAGTCGGCGGCGAACACCACCAGGGCCACGCCGGGCACGTCGGTGACCAGCCCGTCCGCCTCATAGGGCTCCGGGTCGAAGAGGTCCCTCTTCACATCGGCGGCGGTGACGGTGCGCACCGTGTCCCCGTGGACCTGGTTGGCCAGGGCCACCCGGCCCACGTCCCCGCCGATGGCGGAGAAGAAGCGGCGGTAGTTCTCCCGGACATGGACCGGGTCGTCCCCCCGGGTGGAGCCCAGGTCCAGGCTCTCGTAGACGCCGGTGCTCACGCCCCCCAGCCGGGTGGAGAAGCCATGGGCCACGCCCCCCGCCGCCTCGAAGCCGGAGGCGGCCAGGTAGGTCACGCCCCCCTTGGTACGTTCAACGATCTCCATAGCACCTGCCTGTCACTGCTGGTCGGGGTGGTACTCTTTGCAGGTGCACTTCTTCCACTTCAGGCCGCTGCCGCAGGGGCAGGGGTCGTTGCGGCCGATCTTCTGGCCCTTGTGCACCACGGTGGGCTGCTGCTTGACGCTGCCGTCGCCGCCGGAGGTGCCGGTGACCTTGGCCACCCGCTTGCGCTCCACGGTCTGGGCGTTGGTCTGCACCCGGACGATGAACACCCGCCGGACCGTCTCGGCCTGGATGGCGGCGATCATCTCCTCGAACATGGCGTAGCCCTCCCGCTTGTAGGCGATGACGGGGTCCTCCTGTCCGTAGGCCCGCAGGCCGATGCCCTGGCGCAGCTCGGTCATGTTGTCCAGGTGGTCCATCCAGTACTCGTCCACCACCCGGAGCATCATCACCCGCTCCAGCTCCCGCATGAGGGGGGAGCCCAGGGCCTGCTCCTTCTTCTGGTAGATGTCGAAGGCGCGGCCCTCCACCAGCTCGACGAGCTGGTCGGCGCTGTACTGCTGGAGCTCCCCGTCGGTGAGGGAGAGCTCGTCGGCAGTGAGGAACACGCCGCGGAAGGGGGCCACGGCCTCCCGGAAGGTCTCGGCGTCCATGTGCTTCTGCTCGCCCATGTGGCCGTGGATGGCGTTCTGGATGACGGTGCGGATCATGTTCTCCACGCTGGCCTTCATGTCCTCGCCGTCGAGGACCTTCCGCCGCTCGGCGTAGATGACCTTCCGCTGGGTGTTCATCACGTCGTCGTACTCCAGCACGCTCTTGCGCTGCTGGAAGTTCTTGGATTCCACCTGCCGCTGGGCGGACTCGATGGCGTTGGTGAGCATCTTCTGCTCGATGGGGGTGTCCTCGTCCACGCCCAGCTTCTCCATCATGCCCATGACCCGCTCGGAGCCGAAGAGGCGCATGATGTCGTCCTCCAGGGACAGGTAGAACCGGCTCTCGCCGGGGTCGCCCTGGCGGCCGGCGCGGCCCCGGAGCTGGTTGTCGATCCGGCGGGACTCGTGCCGCTCGGTGCCCAGGATGAAGAGGCCGCCCAGCTCCCGGACCTTGTCCGCCTCCGGCTTGATCTCCGCCTTATACTTGGCCTCCGCCTCGGAGAACATCTTCCGGGCGTTTAGGATCTCCTCGTCGTCCGTCTCGGCGAAGCCGGTGGCCTCGGCGATCAGCTCATCGGAGAGGCCGGCCTTCTTCAGGTCCGCCTTTGCCAGATACTCCGCGTTGCCGCCCAGCATGATGTCGGTGCCGCGGCCGGCCATGTTGGTGGCCACGGTGACCGCCCCCAGCTTGCCGGCCTGGGCCACGATCTCGGCCTCTTTCTCGTGGTTCTTGGCGTTGAGCACATTGTGCTTGATGCCCTTCTTCTTGAGCATATTGGAGAGCATCTCCGACTTCTCGATGGAGATGGTGCCCACCAGCACGGGCTGCCCCTTGGCGTGGCACTCCTCGATCTGGCGGATGATGGCCCGGTACTTGCCCGCCTCGTTCTTGTACACCACGTCGTGGTGGTCCACACGGGCCAGGGGCTTGTTGGTGGGGATCTCCACCACGTCCAGGGAGTAGGTGCCGTTGAACTCGTCCTCCTCGGTCATGGCGGTGCCCGTCATGCCGGAGAGCTTGTCGTAGAGGCGGAAGTAGTTCTGGAAGGTGATGGTGGCCAGGGTCTTGGACTCGCGGGCCACCTTCACGCCCTCCTTGGCCTCGATGGCCTGATGGAGGCCGTCGGAGTAGCGGCGGCCGAACATGAGCCGGCCGGTGAACTCATCCACGATGATGACCTCGCCGTCCTTCACCACATAGTCGATATCCCGCTTCATGAGGCCCCGGGCCCGGATGGCCTGGTTGATGTGGTGGGAGAGGGTGGTGTTCTCCGGGTCGGCCAGGTTCTCCAGGTTGAAGGCCTTCTCCGCCTTGGCGACGCCGTTGGCGGTCAGGGTGACGGTGCGGGCCTTCTCGTCCACGATATAGTCCGCGTCCTCGTTGGGGTCCTCCTCCTCCTTGGTGTCCACGCTGGCCACCACCTTGCACTTGAGGCGGGAGACGAAGTTGTCCACGATGGTGTAGAGCTGGGTGGACTCGTCCCCCTGGCCGGAGATGATGAGGGGGGTCCGGGCCTCGTCGATCAGGATGGAGTCCACCTCGTCCACGATGGCGAAGGCGTGGCCCCGCTGGACCATCTCCTGCTTGTAGATGGCCATGTTGTCCCGGAGGTAGTCGAAGCCGAACTCGTTGTTGGTGCCGTAGGTGATGTCGGCGGCGTAGGCCAGGTGCTTGGCGGCCCCCACCACCCCGTGGATCACCAGGCCCACCGTGAGGCCCATGAAGCGGTAGACCTTGCCCATCCACTCGCTGTCGCGCTTGGCCAGGTAGTCGTTGACGGTGACGATGTGTACCCCCCGGCCGGTGAGGGCGTTGAGGTAGGCGGGGAGGGTGGCCACCAGGGTCTTGCCTTCGCCGGTCTTCATCTCGGCGATGCGGCCCTGGTGGAGGATGATGCCGCCGATCAGCTGCACCCGGTAGGGCTTCATGCCCAGCACCCGCCAGGAGGCCTCCCGGCAGGCGGCGAAAGCCTCCGGCAGCAGGTCGTCCAGGCTCTCCCCGTTCTGATAGCGGTCCTTGAACTCCTGGGTCTTGGCCTGGAGCTGCTCGTCCGTCAGGGCGGAGTACTCGGCGTCCAGGGACTCGATCTTATTGACGATGGGGGCGATGGCCTTCAGTTCCTTCTCCGAACTGGTACCGAAGAGCTTCTTGAGCAAACCCATTTTTATCTTACACCTTTCCGTATAGGATCGCCTTAGTATACCACAAAATGCCGGGAGAAAAAAGAGAAAATTGTGAACAGATCCGGACTGCCATCTCCGCCGGGCCTTGACAGGGGAGAGACTGGGCAAAGAAGGAAAAAGAAGCGAAAAAATCGAAGGATCTCCATAAGATCTCCATGAAAAATACCTCTTGCTATTTCCGCTGGATCTGGGTATATTCATATCGCGAGATAAGTTTATTTTTTATAAAAGGAGTTTTGAGTATGAGAGGCGTAGAGACCCGCATCCAGGAGCTCCGCCACCGGGTGTTCCGTGAGGTGGCCCGCATGGCCTACCACACCGAGTGGCCGGTGGACAAGCGCATCGAGGAGCTGCCCTATAAGATCATCCCCGGAGAGGTGGGGAACTTCCGCAACGACGTGTTCTTGGAGCGCGCCATCATCGGCGAGCGGCTCCGCCTGGCCATGGGCCTGCCCTATCGCAGCGCGGCGGACCCCGCCCCTGTGTCCGACAACATCGAGGCCGCCGACCGGGCCGAGACCTATTATACCCCGCCCCTCATCAACATCATCAAGTTCGCCTGCAACGGCTGCCACGAGAAGCGGGTGTTCGTCACCGACGGCTGCCAGGGCTGCCTGGCCCACCCCTGCGTGGAGGTCTGCCCCAAGGATGCCGTCACCCTGGACCGGTACAACGGCCGCTCGGTGATCGACCAGGAGAAGTGCATCAAGTGCGGCCGCTGCGCCGAGGTGTGCGGCTACAACGCGATCATCGTCCAGGAGCGCCCCTGCGCCGCCGCCTGCGGCATGGACGCCATCCACACCGACAAGAACGGCAAGGCGGACATCGACTATGAGAAGTGCGTCTCCTGCGGCATGTGCCTGGTGAACTGCCCCTTCGGCGCCATCGCGGACAAGTCTCAGATCTTCCAGGTCATCCGGGCCATCCAGTCCGGCGAGCGGGTGTACGCCGCCGTGGCACCCGCCTTCGTGGGCCAGTTCGGCCCCAAGGTCACCCCCGGCAAGCTCCGGGCCGCCATGAAGCAGCTGGGCTTCGCCGACGTGTTCGAGGTGGCGGTGGGCGCCGACCTGTGCGCCGTGCAGGAGGCGGAGGACTTCGTCGAAGAGGTGCCGGAGAAGCTGCCGTTCATGGGTACCTCCTGCTGCCCCGCCTGGTCCTCCATGGCCAAGAAGCTCTTCCCGGACTACGCCAACTGCATCTCCATGGCCCTCACCCCCATGACCCTTACCGCCCGGCTCATCAAGCATCAGCACGAGCACGCCAAGGTGGTGTTCATCGGGCCCTGCGCCGCCAAGAAGCTGGAGGCCATGCGGAAGGACGTCCGCAGCGAGGTGGACTTCGTCCTCACCTTCGAGGAGATGGCGGGCATTTTCGATGCCAAGCATGTGGACCTGGAGACCATCGAGGAGGATCCCGACGGCGTCAACGACGCCTCCACCGACGGCCGGAACTTCGCTGTCTCCGGCGGCGTGGCCAAGGCGGTGGTGAACGTGATCAAGGAGCGCTACCCCGACCGGGAAGTCAAGGTGGCCAACGCCGAGGGCCTGCGGGAGTGCCGCAAGATGATGACCATGGCCAAGGCGGGCAAGTATAACGGCTACCTGCTGGAGGGCATGGCCTGCCCCGGCGGCTGCGTGGCCGGGGCAGGCACCATGCAGGCCATCCGCAAGTCCCAGACCGCGGTGAACCTGTACGCCTCCAAGGCCAACCACCAGACCTCCACCGGCACCGAGCACATCAAGGAGCTGGACAAGCTGGTAGACTGACAGATGAAAAGAAAGAGCGGCCCGGCACGATGTGCCGGGCCGCTCGGCGTATCAAGAAAGCAGGACCACTTTGGAACAGCAACGGGGGGATAGTGTGAAAGGGGGGCGGTGAGCCCCCACTTTCGCGTGCAGTCAAGAACATTTTGACGAAAGTCAAAATGTCAGGCAGCTTGTCTAAAAAGCCCATTCGGACTTTTTAGACAAGCTGAGCGGCCCGGCACATCGTGCCGGGCCGCTCTCTTAATATTCGTGTGCGTATGGATCAGGCGTTCCCCGCCTCCAGCTCCCGGGCCCGGGCCTTCAGGATCTTGGGGAAGCGCCAGAAGAACATGGCCCCGGTGGTGAGGGCGGCCAGGATGTCGGCCACAGGCTCGGCCAGGAATACGGCCAGCACCTTGTTGCCGATGAAGTTGGGCAGGATGTAGATGAGGGGGATGAGCAGGATGATCTTGCGCAGCAGGGCCAGGAACAGGGAGACTTTGGCCTGGCCCAGGGCCACGAAGGTCTGCTGGCAGGCGTTCTGGATGCCCAGCATGAACATGCCACCGGCGTAGACCCGCAGGGTCCACAGGGCGATCTCCACCAGCTCCGGCTCGTCGTTGAAGATGGCCACGAAGAGACCGGGGAAGAGCTCGATGGTCAGACAGGAGGCGCAGCTGAAGGTGAACGCGCAGATGAAGAGGAGGCGGAAGGCCTTCTTCACCCGGTCCAGGTTGCCCGCGCCGTAATTGAAGCCCACGATGGGCTGCGCCCCCTGGGAGAGGCCCTGGAAGAGGAGATAGAACACCTGCATGATGCTCGAGCAGATGGTCATGGCCCCCACCGCCGGGTCGCCGCCGTAGACCTTCAGGGAGGAGTTGAAGGCGATGTTCACCAGGCTCTCGGTGGACTGCATGATGAAGGGGGAGACGCCCAGGGCCAGCACCGGGGCCAGGACCCGGAAGTCCAGGCGGATGAACCGCTTCTGGAGGCGGAGCTTGGTGCGCTTGCCCATGAGGAAGGCCATCACCCACACCGCCGACACCGCCTGGGCGATGATGGTGGCCAGAGCGGCCCCCTGCACGCCCATGCCGAAGCCGAAGATGAACACCGGGTCCAGCACGATGTTCACCACCGCGCCGATCAGCACGGTGGCCATGCCCATGGTAGAGAAGCCCTGGGCGGTGATGAAGAAGTTCATGCCCATGGACAGCTCCACGAAGATGGAGCCCATGAGGTAGATGGTGAGATAGTCCATGGCGTAGCTGATGGTGTTCTCGGTTGCGCCGAAGAGGTAGAGCATGGGCTCCTGGAGGACGAGGAAGAGGACTGTGGCGGCCAGGCCCAGCACCACCAGGAGCGTGGCGCAGCTGCCCAGGATGGCATTGGCCCGTTCGTCATCCCCGGCCCCCATGCGCACCACCGCCCGGGAGCCGCCGCCCATGCCCACCAGGGAGGAGATGGCGGAGACGAACATGATGACGGGGAAGCACACCCCCAGCCCCGTGAGGGCCAGGTCGCCTTCCCCCTGGATGTGTCCGATATACATCCGGTCCACGATGTTGTAGAGGGCGTTCACCAGCTGGGCGGTCACTGTGGGGATGGCCAGCCGCAGCAGCAGACGCCCGATGGGGTCCCGCCCCAGGTCATTTTGCCGCTTTTGTCTCATCACGCCTTGGTTACCTCTTTCCTTTTCGATCTCGATGTCTCTGAACTATGGGCTGCCGCTATCAGGGAAAGGGGGCCTCAGCCGCCCTCTTCCTTCTCCAGAAAATAGGTGGCCTCCATATCCGCCACGCTGAGGGCGAAGGCCAGGGGGTACTGCTGGAGCGCCTGGCCCACCAGCCGCTTGTCCTCCTCTCCCGAGAAGCCCATGTGCCACCGGATGGCCATGGCCTCCTCCCGCTTGAGCTTCATGAAGCCGGAGATGATGTACACGCTCTTCTCCCCGTGGCCGTAGGGGAGCTTGTCCTCGTAGTAGAAGGTGGGCACTGCCGTCCACTTGCCGTCGGAGCCCTTCACGTTCCGGGTGCCGGAGCGGTAACAGCCCACCTTGCACACGTCGTGGAGCAGGGCGGCCACCGCCGCCGACTCCTCCGGCACCTCCAGGCCGTAGAGCTCCTGGACCCGCTCCCGGGCCAGATACTCCCGCAGGCAGTGGTAGACGTTCACGCTGTGGTCGCACAGCCCGCCGGGGTAGGCCCCGTGGTAGCGGGCGGAGGCGGGGGCGGTGAAGAAATCCGACTTGTTCTCCAGGTAGTCCAGCAGGGCGTCGGCCCCCTCCCGGTGGATGGCAGAGGTATAGATCTGGATGAAATCGTCTCTCCCGGACATGAGATACCTCCTTGTGAGTCAGGCGGCCAGACCGGACAGGCGCCGGGCCAGCACGGCGAAGAGGGGCAGGGTGACCACCGACATGAGGGTGAGCGTGCTCACCAGCTTGGCGGCCAGGGCGGTGTCCCGCCGGAGCTTCTGGGCGAACATGGCGGTGGCCCCGGCGGGGGGCACGGCGCAGAGGATGACGCAGGCACAGTAGGCCGTGGGGTCCAGCCGGAAGGGGAGGAGGAGCACCAGGGCCAGCAGGGGAGCGGCCACCAGCCGCACCGCCGCGGCCAGATAGAGCCGCCGGTCGGCGAAGCTCTCCCGCAGGTCGGTCCCCGCCATCTGGGCCCCCAGCACCACCATGGGCAGGGGGGTGTTCAGATCGGCCAGATAGCTCACCGCGTCCAGGATGGGGGCAGGGAGGGACCAGCGGCCGGGGGCGGGCTCCCACCAGCCGGTGAAGAAGAGGAGCAGGCCCAGGGCCGCCCCAACGGTGGCGGGGTTCACCAGGGCGGAGCGGAGGCCCACCTTCCCGCCCATGGTCTTGCGCCCCTGGGTCCACAGGAGGATGTTGAAGGCCACGGCGGACACGCTGCCGAAGATGGCCGCCTCGGAGCCCAGGATGGACATGACCAGGGGGAGGCCCATGAAGCCGTTGTTGCCGTAGGAGGTGCCGAACCGGAGGGGCCCGCCCCGCTCCGGGGGCTCCCGCCGGAAGAGGGGCTGGGCCAGGAGCACCCCCAGCACGGTGCACACGGTATAGGCCAGGAAGAAGCGCCCCAGCGTCCCCAGCATCTCGGGAGTGCGCACGGTCTCGAAGGAGCGGATCATGATGCAGGGGGTGACCACATAGAGGGCCAGGGTGGACATCTGAGATGCGCCGTCCGGCCGGAGGAGGCCGAGCCTGGCCAGGACGTATCCCACCCCGATGAGGAGGAACAGCGTGACCACCTGGCCCGCCACCACGAAAAAGCTCTCTATCATGTCCGCTGCCGCCCGCTCTCTGTCCCGTCTTACGGCCCCGCCGCGCCGGCGGGAGAAGGGACTGTTTTTTCTCCGGTCCGGTTGCAGACGTGGGCGATACGTTGTATTATATCTAAAACGGCGTCTGGTGTAAAGGGCTCTCCGTACACCCCGCGGCGCGCGAAAGGAGCATACCGAATGACCCCCGAGCAGATGCGGCGGAGCGGCTACCTGTCGATCTTCGCCTCCTACTACAGACCACACCTGGCCATCTTCCTGCTGGATATGGTCTGCGCCCTGGGCATCTGCCTGGTGGACCTGATCTTCCCCATGGCCACCCGGCAGGTCCTCCAGACCACCCTCCCGGAGGGGCGCTATCAGACCTTCTTCCTGGTGATGGCCGCCCTGCTGCTGGCCTATGTGCTCAAGGCGGTGTTCACCTATATCGTCACCTACTGGGGCCACCTGCTGGGCGTGCGGATCGAGGCGGACATCCGCTCCGCCCTCTTCGCCCACATGCAGGACCTGAGCTTCTCCTTCTACGACAAGAACCGGACCGGACAGCTCATGAGCCGGGTCACCGGCGACCTCTTCGAGATCACCGAGCTGGCCCACCACGGCCCCGAGGACCTGTTCATCTCCTCGGTGACCCTGCTGGGCGCCTTCTGCATCATGCTCACCATCCGGTGGGAGCTGGCCCTCATCGTCTTCGCCGTGGTGCCCCTGTTCCTGATCTTCACCATCTTCCAGCGTCGGCGGATGAGCGAGGCGTCCCTGGAGGTGAAGAAGAAGCTGGCCGGGATCAACGGGGAGCTGGAGTCCTCCATCTCCGGCATGCGCACCGCCAAGGCCTTCGCCAACGAGGGGGCGGAGATCCACAAGTTCGAGAGCTCCAACGACCAGTTCCGGGGGGCCAAACGGGGCTATTACAAGGCCATGGGGATCTACCACTCGGGCATGGAGCTGGCCATGGGGGTCATGCCGGTGCTGGTGATCGCCGCCGGCGGCTTCTTCCTCATGCGGGGCTCCATGGACTATATCGACATCCTCACCTTCTCCCTCTACGTCACCACCTTCATCACCCCCATCCGCAAGCTCTCCGCCTTCGTGGAGCAGTTCATGCAGGGCATGGCCGGCTTCAAGCGGTTCGTGGAGCTCATGCGGGTGGAGCCGGAGATCACCGACGCCCCCGACGCCCGGCCTCTGGAAGAGGTGGAAGGCGACATCCAGGTGGACGACGTGACCTTCTCCTATGAGAAGGGCGGGGAGAACGTGCTCGACCATGTGTCCCTCCACATCGCCCCGGGAGAGACGGTGGCGGTGGTGGGCCCCTCCGGCGGGGGCAAGTCCACCCTCTGCCAGCTGATCCCCCGGTTCTACGACGTGACTGCCGGCGCGGTGCGGATCGACGGGCAGGACGTGCGGGAGCTCAAGCAGCACGACCTGCGCGCCCACATCGGCATCGTGCAGCAGGACGTGTTCCTCTTCGCGGGCACCATCGCCGACAACATCCGCTACGGCCGCCCCGACGCCACCGAGGAGGAGATCGTCCAGGCGGCCCGCCGGGCGGAGATCTACGACGACATCATGGACATGCCCCAGGGCTTCCAGACCCAGGTGGGAGAGCGGGGCGTCATGCTCTCCGGCGGCCAGAAGCAGCGGGTGTCCATCGCCCGGATCTTCCTCAAGGACCCCTCGATCCTCATCCTGGACGAGGCCACCTCCGCCCTGGACAGCGTCACCGAGCACCGGATCCAGGCCGCCTTCGACGAGCTGGCCAAGGGCCGCACCACCCTCATCATCGCCCACCGGCTCTCCACCATCCGCTCCGCCCAGCGGATCGTGGTGATCGACGACAACCACATCGCCGAGGAGGGCACCCACGAGGCCCTCATGGCCCGGAATGGGGAGTACGCCGCCCTCTGGCGGGCCCAGCAGGCCGCCGGAGAGGGGTGAAAGGCGGGCATCCCTGGACATCGCCCCGGCATTCCGCTATAATAAGTAGACCAAACGACCAGAGAAAGAGGCGCTGATATGACAGAGATGATCCTCCTCAAGCTGGGCGAGCTGGTGCTCAAGGGCGCCAACCGCCACACCTTCGAGGACAAGCTGAAAGCCAATATCGCCCGGCGGCTGCGGCCCCTGGGCAAGTTCAAGGTATATACCCGGCAGTCCACCACCTATGTGGAGCCCCAGAGCGACGACTGCGACATGGACGCCGCCTACGAGGCCATGCAGAAGGTCTTCGGCGTGGTGGGGGTCTCCCGGGCCAAGGCCTGCGAGAAGACCAAGGAGGCCATGCTGGAGACCGCCCGCACCTACCTGGGGGACAAGCTCTCCGCCGCCCGTACCTTCAAGGTGGAGTCCAAGCGGGCGGACAAGACCTTCCCCATGACCTCCATCGCCCTGAGCCAGTGGGTGGGCGGGGAGCTGGACGACCTGTACCCCGACTTGACGGTGGACGTGCACCACCCGGAGCTCACCGTCCATCTGGAGGTCCGGGACTACGCCGCCTTCGTCCACGCCGACCCGGAGCCCGGGGCGGGCGGCCTGCCCGTGGGCACCAGCGGCCGGGGCCTGAGCCTCCTCAGCGGCGGCATCGACTCCCCCGTGGCCTCCTGGATGATGGCCAAGCGGGGGGTGGCCCTGGAGATGGTCCACTTCTACTCCTACCCCTACACCTCCCCCGAGGCCAAGGACAAGGTGCTGGAGCTGGCCCGGCTGCTCACCCCCTGGACCGGGCGGCTCACCGTCCATGTGGTGCCCTTCACCCACATCCAGGAGGAGCTGCGCCGCTCCTGCCCCGAGGACTACTTCACCCTGCTCATGCGCCGCTTCATGATGCGGATCGCCGAGGGGGTGGCCCGGCGCACCGGCTGCCACAGCCTCATCACCGGCGAGTCACTGGGCCAGGTGGCCTCCCAGACCATGGACGCCATGGCGGTCACCGGCGCGGTGACCCGCCTGCCCGTGTTCCGCCCCCTGGTGGGCATGGACAAGGAGGAGGTGGTCCGCATCTCCCGGAAGATCGGCACCTTCGAGACCTCGATCCTCCCCTATGAGGACTGCTGCACCGTGTTCACCCCCCGCCACCCCCGCACCCGGCCCAAGCTGGAGGAGGTGGAGGCCATGGAGGCCCCCCTGGACGTGGAGGGCCTGGTGAAGGAGGCCCTGGACGGCATCGAGCGGGTCCAGCTGGGCTGACCCGCCCCGGGGCCCTCCGCCGGGCGGGCCCGGATATCTATCATATGACATAAAGAGGTCTTTGCCATGTCTTACACTGCCGAGCTCATCGCCGTGGGCACGGAGCTCCTCCTGGGCAACATCGCCAACACCGACGCCCAGATGCTCTCCCAGGGGCTCTCCGCCCTGGGCATCAACGTCTATTACCACACTGTGGTGGGGGACAACCCCCAGCGGCTCCGCGACGCCGTGGAGATCGCCAGGAAGCGGGCGGACATCCTCATCACCACCGGCGGCCTGGGGCCCACCTGCGACGACCTGACCAAGCAGACCCTGGCCCAGGTCTTCGGCCTCCCCCTGGTGTTCGACGAGGCCTCCGCGGGCTATATCCGGGAATACTTCGCCCGGCTCCACCCCGGCCGGCCCATGACCGAGAACAACCTCCAGCAGGCCATGCTCCCCAAGGGCTGCACCATCTTCCGCAACGACTGGGGCACCGCCCCCGGCTGCGCCTTCGAGGCGGAGGGGGTCCGGGTCATCATGCTCCCCGGCCCGCCCCGGGAGTGCCGGGCCATGTTCCAGCACCGGGTGCTGCCCTATCTGCGGGAGCTGGGGGACGGGACCATCGTCTCCCGGACCCTGAAGCTCTTCGGCATCGGGGAGTCCGCCATGGAGGACAAGCTCCGGGACCGGATGAACGCCATGACCAACCCCACCCTGGCCCCCTACGCCAAGGAGGGGGAGTGCGAGCTGCGCATCACCGCCAAGGCCCCCACCCAGGCGGAGGCGGAGGCCCTCATCGCCCCGGTGGAGGCGGACCTCCGCGACCTCTTCGGGGACCTGATCTACGGCGCCGACGTGCCCGACATGGAGACGGTGGTCCTCCGGCTCATGCGGGAGAGGGGGCTCACCCTGGGCTGCGCCGAGTCCTGCACCGGCGGCCTGATCGCCAAGCGGTTCACCGACCTGCCCGGGGCCTCCGCCGTGTTCCGGGGGGGCGTGGTGAGCTACGCCTCCGAGGTGAAGCGGGACGTGCTGGGGGTGCCCCAGGCCCTGCTGGACCAGTATGGGGCGGTATCCCCCCAGGTGGCCCGGGCCATGGCCCAGGGCGCCCGGCGGGCCCTGGGCAGCGACCTGGCGGTGGCCACCACCGGCGTGGCCGGACCGGACCCCGACGACCGGGGGAACCCGGTGGGGCTGGTGTACGTCGCCCTGGCGGGGGAGGAGGCCTGCCATGTGCGGGAGGTCCACCTGGGCCAGGGACGGGAGATGGTCCGCCGCCGGGCGGCCCTCCATGCCATGGACCTGCTCAGGCGGCAGCTCACCGGCTGCCCGCTGTAAGGCGGTATAAGGGCATAAAAACATAAGCATAAGAAAAACATAAGCATAAGAGTGAAGAGGAGGGGCGGGCCCTGGGGGCCCGCCTCTCCTCTTCGCATATGGGTGAGATCCGGCGCCCCTCTCGAATGTGCCTGCATGTTCGAGAGGGGCGCCGGGATGGGTACGGGGTCAGCTCTTCCCGAAGAGACGGCCCAGGAGGCCGGGGCGCTTCCGCCCCTCCAGCCTGCGCAGATCCTCTTCCGCCTCCGCCTCACCGGCATCGATGGCCTGCCGGTAGAGCTCTGCGGCCCGCTTGGCGTCCCGCTCCACCCCCAGGCCGCCGGCATAGCAGCGGCCCAGCATCCGCAGGGCCCGGGGGAGGCCGCTCTCGGCGGCCCGCCGGAGCCACGCCGCCGCCTGGACGGGGTCCTTCTCCGCGCCCACGCCGTCCAGGAGGCAGCAGCCCAGGTTGCACTGGGCGGTGGCGTTGCCCCCCTCGGCGGCCTGCCGGTAGAGGCGCACGGCGGCGGCCTGGTCCTGGGCGAGGCCGTGCAGCCCGGTCTCGTAGTAATACCCCAGGCTGCACTGGGCGGCGGGATAGCCGCTGTCCGCCGCCTGGGTGAGGAGGTCCAGGCCCTTGGGCTCGTTCCTGCCCACCCCGCGGCCGTCCAGGTAACAGCGGCCCAGGAGGGTCATGGCCCGCAGGTCCCCCTGCTTCACCGCCCGGAAGAGCCAGCTGGTCCCCCTGGCGGGGTCCGGATCCGCCCCGATGCCCTCCAGGTAGCAGAAGCCCAGGTTGCACTGGGCGGTGGCATAGCCCTGCTCCGCCGCCCGGCGGTACCAGAGGAGGGCCTCTTTCTCGTCCTTGGCCACCCCGTCCCCGTTCTCATAGCAGAGGCCCAGGTCCACCTGGGCCGCCGGATAGCCCAGGTCGGCGGCCTGCCGGTAGTAGTCCACCGCCAGCTCAGGGTCCCGGGGCAGCCCCCGCCCCTGGAGGCAGCAGTCGCCCAGCAGGTCCAGGGCCCGGGGGTAGCCCCTGTCCGCCGCCTTTCGGAACCAGTCCACCGCCTGGGCGGGGTCCGCCTCCACGCCGATGCCCTCCAGGTAGCAGAAGCCCAGGTTGCACTGGGCGGCCACGCTCCCCAGCCGGGCGGCCCTGGCGTAGAGCTCCACCGCCCTTGCCTTGTCCTGGGGCACGCCGTCCCCGTTCTCATAGCACAGCCCCAGGCTGGTGATCGAGGGGAGATAGTCCTCTCCGGCGGCCCTGGCGTAGCAGGCGGCGGCCTTTTCCAGGTCCCGGTCCGTCCCCCGCCCCTCCAGATAGCAGTCGCCCAGCAGGTCCAGGGCCCGGAGATGGCCCTGGTCCGCCGCCTTTCGGAACCAGTCCACCGCCTGGGCCGGATCGGCCTTCACCCCGATGCCGGTGAGATAGCAGTAGCCCAGGTTGCATTGAGCGGTCCGGTCCCCCTGCTCGGCGCCCTGGGCGTAGAGCCCGGCGGCCCTGGCCTTGTCCTGGGGCACGCCCTCGCCCCGCTCGTAGCACACGGCCAGGCCGCACATGGCGGGCGGGTAGCCCAGCTCCGCCGCCCGGCGGTAGAGCTCCGCGGCCCGCTCCGGGTCCCGGGGCACGCCCTCCCCGTCCCGATGCAGGTCGGCCAGGATGCATAGCCCCCGGGGGAAGTCCGCCTCTGCGGCCTTCTGGAGCCACTGGGCGGCTTGGCCGGGGTCCTGCTCCACGCCGTCGCCGTTGAGGAGGCATACCGCCAGGTTGCACATGGCGGGGGGGTAGTCCAGCTCCGCCGCCCGGCGGTACCACGCCGTGGCCTGCTCCATGTCCCGGTCCACGCCGTCGGCCAGCTCATAGCACAGCCCCAGGTCGCACATGGCGGGGGGGTAGTCCAGCTCCGCCGCCCGGCGGAAGAGAGAGACGGCCCGGCCGGGGTCGGCGGCAGTGCCGTTGCCGTCCCGGAGGCAGCACCCCAGCAGATGCAGGGCACGGGGGAAGTCCTGCCCGGCGGCCTTCTCCAGCCAGAGCACCGCCCGGGCGGGGTCCTGCTCCACCCCGATGCCGGTGAGATAACAGAAGCCCAGGTTGCACTGGGCGGGGGGATAGCCGGCATCAGCGGAGCTCCGGTACCACTCCACGGCCCTGGCGGGATCACGGTCCACCCCGTCTCCATGCTCGTAGCACAGCCCCAGGCTGCACATGGCCGGAGGATGCTCCTGCTCCGCCGCCTGACGGAGGAGGGAGACGGCCTGGGGGAGATCCTGCTCCACCCCTTCACCGTCCCGAAGGAAGCAGCCCAGGAGGTACTGGGCCCGGGGGAAGCCCTCTTCCGCCGCCCGGCGCAGCCAGGAGAGCCCCTGCTCCATGTCCGCCTCCGTCCCGACGCCGTTGAAGAAGCATACCGCCAGATTGCACTGGGCGGCGGCGTAGCCCGCCTCGGCGGCCTTCCGGTACCACGCCACCGCCTGGGCTTCGTCCTTCTCCACGCCGTCGCCGAACTCATAGCACAGCCCCAGACTGTTCCAGGCGGGGGGGTAGTCCAGCTCCGCCGCCCGGCGGTAGAGGGAGAGGGCCCTGGACAGAGAGGCGGGGGAGCCCTCCTCCTTGCAGCAGTCGCCCAGGATGTGCAGGGCCCTGGGGTAGTCCTGGGCGGCGGAGCGCTCCAGCCACTCCAGGCCCTGCTCCCGGTCGGGCTCCATCCCGATGCCGTTGAGGCAGCACACCGCCAGGTTGCACTGCCCCGGGGGATAGCCCTGGCCGGCGGCCTTCCGATACCACTCCACCGCCTGGACCTTGTCCTGCACCACGCCGGTGCCGTTCTCCAGGCACACGCCGTAGATGCTCTGGGCCCGGTCCAGCCCCTGCTCGGCGGCCTTCCGGAGCCAGGAGACCGCCTGGGCCGGGTCGGCCTCCACGCCGATGCCGTTGAGGTAGCACACGGCCAGGCTGCACTGGGCGGGGGCGTAGTTCTCCCCCGCGGCCTGGGCGTAGAGCTCGGCGGCCCGGACCGGGTCCCGGTCCACGCCCTCGCCGTTCTCATAGCACAGGCCCAGGTCCCACTGGGCGGGGGCGTAGCCCTCCCCCGCGGCCTGGGCATAGAGCTCGGCGGCCCGGCCGGGGTCCTGCTCCACGCCCCGCCCGAGCTGATAGCAGCGGCCCAGGGCCTCCACGGCCCGGAGGTCCCCCGACTCGGCGGCCTGGGCGAACCAGAGGGCGGCCTGCGCCGGATCCTCCGCCACCCCGTCCCCCGCGGCGTAGCGGGCTCCCAGGTCGTACTGGACCGAGGCGTCGCCCAGCTCCGCCTGCTCCAGCAGGGACTGGAAGTCCTCTCTGGACCGGCGCATATTCTCCATGGCCTTCTGGATCAGGCCTGTATGTACGAAGACGATCTCCGGATCGGAGCCGTCACGGTCTATCTGTTGATGGCTCATAGGCCCTCCTTCTGGGCGGCCTCCGGCGGGCCCTGCCCTGTGTCCTTGCCCTCTATTCTAATGCGTGCGGGGCGAGACTGCAAGCCCCCGGACCTCCGCCGGGAGGAAAAGAAAGCTCCCCTCCGGCAAGGTGCCGGAAGGGAGCTTTCGGGTCCGAAAGGGAAAGTATGTCGGAGGGGAAACTTACTTGTGGTCCACGCCGTACATATAGGTGATGAGGTCCACCACCTTGTTGGAATAGCC
>DWZK01000058.1 GCA_019117605.1 Candidatus Intestinimonas stercoravium
TCCGCCTCCGCCTTCTCGGCGGCCTCCTGGGCCTTCCGGGCCTTCTCCTGCTGCTTCATGGTGTTCAGGTTCTCCGGCGTGGCGGCCACCGCCAGCTTCCGGGGGAGCAGGTAGTTGCGGGCGTAGCCGTCGCTGGCCTCGATGAGCTGGCCCTTCTTGCCCTGGCCCTTCACGTCTTGCAGTAAGATCACTTTCATGATGTCCTCATTCCTTTCGGGATCTTTGGTTTTATCGGGGCGCCTGCCCCGGCGGGCAGGCGGCGGGGACGGCGGGCGGCCCGGCCGCCTCAGTCCTCCTCGTAGTATTGGTCGATGGCCTGGATGAGCTTCTGGTAGACCGCGTTCACGTCCGGATCTTTCACCTGTGCCCCGGCGGTGGCGGCGTTGCCGCCGCCCCCCAGCTTTTCCAGCACCACCTGCACGTTGGTGTTGCCCATGCTCCGGGCGGAGATGATGGTGCGCTCCCCGTCCTCGTCGGGGAAGAGGACGAAGGAGGCGTCGATGCCGCTGATGTTCAGCAGCTCATCGGCGGCCTGGGCCGCCGTCACCCGGCCCACCGTGTGATCCACGGCGGCGATGGCGATGTCCTCCCGGTACATCTTGGCGGTGCGGATGATGTCGTAGCGGGAGATGGTGCCCTTCAGGTCGTTCTGGAAGAGCTTCTTCACGTCCCCGGTGTCCGCCCCCGACCGGCGGAGGAAGGCCGCCGCCTCGAAGGTGCGGGTGCCGGTACGCATGGTGAAGTTCTTGGTGTCCAGCACGATCCCCGCCAGGATGGCCTCCGCCTCGATCTTCAGCAGGTCGGCGGGCTCCAGGATATACTGGAGCAGCTCGGTGACCAGCTCGCTGGCGGAGGAGGCGTAGGGCTCGTGGAAGTTGAGGGCGGCGTTGGAGATATAGGAGGCGGCCCGGCGGTGGTGGTCGATCACCGCCACCCGGTTGCAGGCCTCCAGCAGCTCCTGGCTCATGACCTGCTCGGGCCGGTTGGTGTCCACCACCACCAGCAGGGTGCCCTGGTCGGCCAGGAGCAGGGCGTCCTGGGCGGAGAGGAAGGCGTCCTGGTACTCGCTCACCTGGGAGAGCTTGTTCACCATGTCGGCGGCGGGGTTGTTCCCCGGCTCCTTCACGATCCTGGCCTGGACCCCCCGCTTCCGGGCCAGGGCGCACACCCCGGCGCAGGCGCCGATGCAGTCCAGGTCGGGGAACTTGTGGCCCATGACGAACACATGGGAGGAGTCGGCGATGAGCTCGGCCAGGGCGTTGCCCATGACCCGGCTCTTCACCTTGGTGCGCTTCTCCATCTCCTTGTTCCGGCCGCCGTAGAACTCGAAGTTGAACTTGTCCTTCACCACCGCCTGGTCGCCGCCCCGGGAGAGGGCCATCTCGATGGAGAGGGAGGCGTACTCGAAGAGCTCCTTGAAGCTGGGGGCGTCCTTCCCCACCCCGATGGACAGGGTGACCGCCACCTTGTTGGGGTTGGGGATGTCGTGGATGGCGTCCAGCACATCGAACTTGGTCTCCTGGAAGCGCTTGAGATAGCGCTCTTCGAAGACGAAGAGGAAGCGGTCCCGGTCGTAGCTCACCAGCAGGCCGCCGGTGGGGGCCGCCCAGGCGGCCAGCCGCTTGTTGACCTCGCTGAGGAGGGCGGAGCGGGCCGAGTCGTCGTTGGACTTCACCGCGTCCTCATAGTTGTCCAGCAGCAGGATGGCCATCACCGGCCTGGAGGCGAAGAACTCCTCCTTCACCTGGGAGTAGTCGGTGATCTCCACCCAGTAGGTGGTGGCCAGCATGGGGGCGTGGCCCCGCTTCTCCTCCTCCGAGCGGACCAGGGAGCCGAAGACCAGGAAGCGCTTGTCCCCCAGCCGGACCTCCCCGGGGCAGCAGTGCTTCCCCTCCAGGAGCCAGCGGGTCTCGAAGCCGGGCACCAGGTCGGCCAGCCCCATATCGAAGAGGTGGTCCTTCCCGTCGGTGAACTGGAGGAAGCGCTCGTTGGACCAGATCACCTCCCCGGTGTCCGGGTGGAAGATCACCATGGGCAGAGGGGAGTTGAGCATGGTGTCCCGGCTGGCCGCGTCCATGTTGGTGGTCACGGCCTGGATATAGCGGAGCATCTCGCCCCGGCGGACGCTGTCGCTGCGGCGGAGGTAGAGATAGAGGACCACCACCACCACGCCCTCCCCCACCGCCAGCGGGATGGAGAACAGGGCCGTCGCGGCGGCGAAGAGGACCATACAGGCCAGGTAGAGCCCCAGACTGGGCGCCAGCAGCCCGGAGAGTTTTTTGTTCCTCATCGGCACACCTCCTGAAGTCGCGAAGCCGGATGGGCGGGATATGCAGGATACGAGGAGTATATTATATCAGAACGGCCGGCGAAATACAAGGCGGCGGACCGGGGCGGCGGACGAAACTTGAACAATGGAAAAAAGTAGAAGAACATCCTTTTCCGTCATATCCACCATTGCACCGTGGGATAGGGACTGCTATAATAATGAGTTATAAATATCCGCGCGCCCCCGCCTGCGCGCAGATGGAACGACCAAAGACCGACAGGGAGGTATTCACCATGGAAGAGATCCGCATCCAGCGCACCGAGCATCCGGCCCCCAAGCCCGACCCCAACGGCCTGGGCTTCGGCCGCATCTTCTCCGACCATATGTTCCTGATGGACTACAGCCTGGAGCTGGGCTGGCATGACCCCCGCATCGTGCCCTATGCCCCCTTCACTCTGGACCCCTCCGCCATGGTGTTCCACTATGCCCAGGAGGTCTTCGAGGGCCTGAAGGCCTACCGCGCCCCCGACGGCGGCGTGCAGCTCTTCCGCCCCGCCGACAACGGCCAGCGGCTGGCCGACTCCTGCGAGCGGCTGTGCATCCCCCCTGTCCCGGTGGAGGACTTCGTGGCCGCGGTGAAGGCCCTGGTGGAGGTGGACGCGGGCTGGGTGCCCAGCGCGCCGGGCACCAGCCTCTATATCCGCCCCTTCATCATCGCCACCGACGCCAATCTGGGGGTCCACGCCTCCCACACCTATATCTTCTGCATCATCACCGGCCCGGTGGGCGCCTATTACGCCAGCGGGATCGACCCGGTGAAGATCTATGTGGAGAGCGCCGATGTCCGGGCCGTCCGGGGCGGCACCGGCTACGCCAAGTGCGGCGGCAACTACGCCGCCTCCATCCGCGCCGGCGAGCGGGCCGAGGCGGAGGGCTACGCCCAGGTGCTGTGGCTGGACGGCGTGGAGCGGAAGTATATCGAGGAAGTGGGCTCCATGAACGTCATGTTCAAGATCGACGGGAAGATCGTCACCCCCGCCCTCACCGGCTCCGTGCTCCCCGGCATCACCCGCCGCTCCTGCCTGGAGCTGCTCCGGGACTGGGGCTACGAGGTGGAGGAGCGGCTGGTCACCGCCCAGGAGCTCTTCGACGCCGGCGCCGGCGGCCGGCTGGAGGAGGCCTGGGGCACCGGCACCGCCGCCGTGGTCTCCCCCATCGGCGAGATGGGCTGGGAGGACAAGCATGTAGTGGTCAACGGCGGCCAGATCGGCCCCGTCACCCAGAAGCTCTACGACACCCTCACCGGCATCCAGTGGGGCACCCAGCCCGACCCCCACGGCTGGACCGTGAAGCTGTAAGGCGCAGATCCCCGGAACGTCCGAGAGGGCGGGCCCCGCGCAGGGGCCCGCCCTCTTTTCTACTATCCAGAAGCGCCCGGGCCCTCATGACGGTGAGGGCCCGGGCGCTTTTACGATATCTACGCGCGTCCCGCGGCTCCGGCCTCAGTGCCGCTGGTCCAGGGGCACGAAGTCCCGCCGCCGGGCCACCGCCTTGTAGGCGGGGCGGATGATGCGGTTGCCGGGGTTGAAGACCTCCTCCATCCGGTGGGCGCACCAGCCCACCATCCGGGCCATGGCGAAGAGGGGGGTGTAGAGCTCCTCGGGGATGTCCAGCAGCTTATAGACGAAGCCGGAGTACAGGTCCACGTTGGCGCACAGGGGCCGGGGGTCCCGCACCGACTCGTTGATGATGTCGGGGGAGATCCGCTCCACCGCGGAGATGAGCTGGAACTCCTCCTCCATCCCCTTGGTCTCGGCCAGCTCTCCGGCGAACTGCTTGAGCAACTTGGCCCGGGGGTCGGAGAGGGTGTAGATCGCATGGCCCATGCCGTAGATGAGGCCCGAGCGGTCCCCCGCCTCCCGCCGGCGGATCTTGCGCAGGAAGTCGGCCAGCTTCCGGTCGTCCCTCCAGTCGGGCACGCCCTCCCGGATGTAGCGGAACATCTCCATGACCTTCTTGTTGGCGCCGCCGTGGCGGGGGCCCTTGAGGGCGCCCACGGCGGCGGAGATGGCGGCATAGATGTCGGTGCCCGCGGAGGAGAGCACCCGGCAGGCGAAGGCGGAGTTGTTGCCGCCGCCGTGCTCGGCGTGGAGCACCATGCACAGGTCCAGCAGCCGGGCCTCCTCCGGGGTGAACTGGTTGTCGTGGCGGATGGCGTAGAGGAAATTCTCCGCGAAGGAGAGCCCCTCCTGGGACCGGTGGAGGTAGAGGGACTCGTTGTCGAAGTAGTGGCGCTTGGCGGCGTAGGAGTGGGCCACGATCATGGGGCAGCGGGCCACCAGGGCCAGGGCGTGGCGGAGCTCGTTGGCCAGGGTGGTGGGCTCGGGCTCCGGGTCATAGCAGTACAGGGCCAGGATGCAGCGGCCCAGGCGGTTCATGATGTCCCGGCCCGGGGCCTTGAGGATCATGTCCTCGGTGAAGTTCTGGGGCAGGGGCCGCAGGGCGGACAGGGCCCGGTCGAACTCCTCCAGCTGGCTCCGGGTGGGCAGGGCCCCGAAGAGGAGGAGGTAGGCGGTCTCCTCGAAGCCGAAGCGCCCTTCGGACATGAAGCCGCCGATCAGCTCCTCCACGTTGATGCCGCGGTAGATCAGCCGGCCCTTCGCAGGCACCCGCTCGCCGTCCTCTATGTAGTAGCCCTGGACGTTGCCGATCTGGGTGATGCCCGCCATGACGCCGGTGCCGTCGGCGTTGCGGAGGCCCCGCTTGACCTCGAACCGCTCGTACAGAGCCGGGTCGAGCTGGCGGTTATTCTTTTCGTAGACGGCGCATAGGCTTTGGATAAAGTCCTGGGCGCGGGCAGCCTCGCTGCCGGGGTCGGGAACGTCGTACATGGCGGAGACCTCCTTCGGGCGTGATGGCCGGGATGTATTTTTCAATTATACGCCAGCGGCGGGCGCGCCGTCAAGGCGGGAAAGGGGGCGTGGGAGCGTGCGGACGGTGATCGCCACGGCGCTGGCCCTGCTGCTGCTGTTCTTCCTGGTCCCTATGGTGCTCTTCTCCGTTCCGGGCGGGGAGGGGCAGGAGGAGGCCCCCCTCCCCACCGCCACCCTGCCCATCGACCGGACGGTGACCACCCCCGGCGCCGGCACGGATGGGGCGGTGCTCATCCGGGTGCAGGACGCGGACGGCCGGATCTCCTCCCTGACCATGGCGGACTATCTGTGGCGGGTGGTGGCCGCCGAGATGCCCGCCTCCTTCGAGACGGAGGCCCTGAAGGCCCAGGCGGTCACCGCCCGGACCTACACCCTCTACCAGATGTCCATCGGCGCCGACCCCGCCCACCCGGACGCGGACATGTGCACCGACCCCGGCTGCTGTCAGGCCTATATCGAGCCGGAGGACGCCGCCGCCAACTGGGGGGACCAGGCCCCCGCCTATACCGCGAAGATCGCCCAGGCGGTCTCCTCCACCGGTGGACAGGCCGTCCTCTATGACGGGGCGCCCATCGACGCGGTGTTCTTCTCCTCCGCCGCGGGGCGGACCCTGGACGCGGTGGAGGTGTGGGGGGGCAGCGTCCCCTATCTCGCCAGCGTGGAGAGCCCCGAGGGGGACGAGGTGCCGGGCTACCGCTCCACGGTGGAGGTGCCCCTGGACGAGTTCCGGGACCTCTTCCTGGCCCAGCATCCGGAGGCGGACCTGTCCGGCCCGGCGGAGGGGTGGTTCCAGGACCTGGTCCCCAGCTCCTCCGGCGGGGTGGACACGGTGGAGGTGGGGGGCGTGGCGGTGACGGGCGCCGCCCTGCGGAGCCTGCTGGGCCTCCGGTCGGCCACCTTCACCGTGGCGGTGCAGGGGGAGGCGCTGGTGTTCTCGGTCACCGGCTACGGCCACGGGGTGGGGATGAGCCAGTACGGGGCCAACGCCATGGCCCGGGAGGGGGCCACCTATCTGGACATCCTCACCCACTATTACACCGGGGTCACCGTGGCCCCCTATGTCCCAGGCTGACGATCTCCGCCTTCTGTCTATTTTTGAAGGTGTGCGCCCCCTTTTCTTCATAAAATCTTTAAGTTTTTCCACTGGATTTCTTCTCTCCGATACGGTACAATAGCCATGCACCAAAGGGAAAGGAGAGGAGCACCGGTGAAAGAGAGACGCATCCAGCCGGCCAGGCAGCGGAGCCTTCTGGCCGTCCCGCTGGTGTATCTGGTCTTCTATACCATCTACTTCTCCGTGCTGGAGGAGCTGGTCCGCCCCAGATATTGGATCTCCTGTCCCCTGGACGACCTGATCCCCTTCTGCGAGCTCTTCGTCGTCCCCTATCTGCTCTGGTTCCTGCTGGTGCCCGGGATGTACTACTGGTTCTACCGGAGCGGGGACACCGCCAGCTACCTCCACCTGTGCCGGGTGATGCTCACCGGGCTCACCCTGTGCCTGCTGATCTATACCTTCTTCCCCAACGGGCAGCTCCTCCGCCGCCCCATCCCCCGGGACAACATCTTCTGCGGCCTGGTGCGGCTCATCCGCGGGGTGGACACCTCCACCAACGTGTGTCCCTCCATCCATGTCTTCGTCTCCACCGCCGTGGCCATGGTGGCCGGGCGGGCCGCCTCCCTCCGGGACCACCCCGTCGCCCGGCGGGGCATACAGGTCCTCGTGGTGCTCATCTGTCTGTCCGCCGTGTTCCTCAAGCAGCACTCGGTGGTGGACGTTATCCTGGGCGCGGCCCTGGCCTTCCTCCTGGACGCCCTGGCCCTTCGGGGCTGGCTCACGGTGCGCTCCCACCCCCTGCTCCTCCGCAAGCGGAAGTCCATGGAGTCCTGACCGCCCCCCTTTTCCCCCCGAAAAAGTCGAGACCGTGGACGCCTCCGGGCGTCCACGGTCTTTCTCGTCCTGTCCGTACGGACCGGGGGAGCGCCGCCGGAAAGGGGGCTCCCCCTCAGCGGCAGAGGCGCTCAGCCGGTCCCGATCCAGATAAGGAGCAGCGCGATCCCCATCGCTATGCAGTAAGGGATGGGCCCGAAGCCGCCGTCCTCCTTCTCTATCCGCGATACCGCGCGGAACATCCCCGCCAGCAAAAACGGAAAGAGCAACAGGCATATCCCGACCACGATATCCACAGTCTTCCCCTCCCAGACCTGCGTCACCATCGGTCCTGTCCCGGACCTCAGATCCCGATCCACGGCTGTCTACAGCTGCAGTATACCATATCGGGGGATGTCTGTCGAGCCTGTGGCATCTCCGCCCCCTCCGGCGGGGGGATGCCTCCCTCCGGCCCGCGGTCTCTCCATCCTCCTCTCCCGGCATGAAAAATGGACGCCCGAAGGCGTCCATTTTTTATATCGGTCAGGTGTCGTCCTCGATGATGCCGTAGCCGCCGTCGTTGCGCTTGTACACCACGGAGAAGGCCCCGTGCATATCCGCGTTCTTGAAGGCGAAGAAGGTGTGGCCCACCAGGTTCATCTGGAGGATGGCCTCGTCCACGGTCATATCCTTGATGGGGAAGCGCTTGGTGCGGACGACCTTGAACTCGGGCTCCTCCTCCTCGGGGACGAAGTCGGAGATCTCGGAGGGGTCCACCGTGCGCTCGAAGGCGTCGGTGCGCAGCCGCTTCTCCAGGCGGCTCTTGTTCTTGCGGATCTGCCGCTCGATCATGGACACACAGGCATCGATAGAGGCGCGCATGTCGGAGGAGCTCTCCGAAGCGCGGAGGATCATGCTGCCGGAGCGGACCGTCACCTCGGCGCGGTTCCGGTCCTTTTCCACACTGAACGTGATGGACGCCTCTCCCTCTGTCTTGAAATAGCGGTCCAGCTTGCCTACCTTCTTTTCCGCATAGGCGTGGACGTAGCCGGGAAGGGTGACCTTCTTGTCAGTGAATACGAACTTCATGAGATCAGCTCCTTTACTGGCCCCCGGAGAGGGCCTTGCTGCCGTGGGAGAGGCACGTCCCCCTCCCACACCATCATTATACCAGCCTCTGCCGGGAAAGTCACCCTTTTTTCGTGGAACTGCCCAAGTATTTTGGACCCGGGCCCCTCCCCCCTGTGGGTCCTGTGGAGGGCCGCCGGCCAGCTCTCCTCCCCTGCCCGGTGAGGCAGAGAGGCGCGGCCGTCACCGGCCGCGCCTCAGTCTTCTCATATCACGATGCAGCGGCCCGGGTCAGCCGCACTTGGAGTAGCCGCAGTTCCGGCAGGTGACGCAGCCGCCCTCGTGCTCCAGGGGGCTGCCGCACTCGGGGCAGAACTTGGCCAGCTTGGCCTCGGAGGGGGACATATCCGGGTCCAGGTTCCCCCGGGGGCCCAGCACCGGCTTGGGGGCCGCAGGGGCGGGAGCCGCGGGGGCGGGGGGGATGGTGCCCTTCTGAGATGCCTTCATCACCTTCTGGATGGCCTTGGCGATGGCGTCGGGGCAGGAGGTGACGGGGATGCCCGGCTGGCGGATGCAGGAGGGGCAGCGGATGCCCTTGAGCTGGGTGATGATCTCGTCGCTGTCCACGCCGGAGCGGAGGGCGATGGACACCAGGCGGGCGGTGGCCTCCGACTGGGAGGGGCAGCCGCCGGCGCGGCCGGTGTTGGTGAACACCTCGCAGATGCCGTGCTCGTCGTAGTTGACGGTGATGAACAGCTTGCCGCAGCCGATCTTCACCTTCTCGGTGTAGCCCATGGTCACGTCGGGCCGGGGCCGGGGGAGGATCGAGCCGTTGCGCTGGATGCAGGCGGTGGAGTCGCACCCGGCGGAGAGCACCTGCTCCATGTGGTCGGGGAGCGGGGCCTCCGCGGGCTCGGCGGGCTCTTTGGCCTCCTGACTGCCCTTGACCTTCCCGATGTTGAGCACCTGCTCATCCCGGGAGCCGTCCCGGTAGATGGTGGTGCCCTTGCAGCCCAGCTCGTAGGAGAGGCGGTAGACCTCGGCCACCTCCTCCCTGGTGGCGGAGTTGGGGAAGTTCACCGTCTTGGACACGGCGTTGTCGGTGAAGGCCTGGAAGGCGGCCTGCATCTTCACATGCCAGATGGGGGACACGTCGTGGGCGCAGACGAAGATCTCTTTGAGGTCCTCGGGGATGCCCTCCACATGGGCCAGGGTGCCCTCCTCCACGATCCTGCGCATGAGCTCGTCGGAGAAGATGCCCCGGCGGGTGAGGGCCTCCTTGAGGATCTCGTTGGTCTCGATCAGGTGGGTGTGGTCCATGACGTTGCGGATGTAGGCGTAGGCGAAGACGGGCTCCACGCCGCTGGACACGCCGGCGATGATGGAGAGGGTGCCGGTGGGGGCGATGGTGGTCACCGTGGCGTTGCGGAGGGGCTTGCCGTCCTTGTAGATGCTCTCGTGGAAGAGGGGGAAGGGGCCCCGGACCTCGGCCAGCTCCTCGCTGGCCCGGTGGCCGATGGTCTGCACCAGCTCCATCACCTTCCGGCCCATGGCCACGCCCTCGTCGCTGTTGTAGGGGATGCCCAGCATCAGCAGCATATCCGCGAAGCCCATGACCCCCAGGCCGATCTTCCGGCCCAGCTTGGTCACCCGGTCGATCTCGGGCAGGGGGTACTGGTTGACCTCGATCACGTTGTCCAGGAAATGGACCGCGTTGCGGATGGTCTTCTCCAGCTTCTCCTCGTCCAGGGCCCAGCCCGCCCCCACCTTCTTCAGGTGGTTGACCAGGTTGATGGAGCCCAGGTTGCACGCCTCATAGGGCAGCAGGGGCTGCTCGCCGCAGGGATTGGTGGACTCGATCTCCCCCTGGCCGGGGCAGGGGTTGTCCCGGTTGAGCCGGTCCAGGAAGATGATGCCCGGCTCGCCGGTGCGCCAGGCGGAGTCCACGATGGTGTTGAACACCTCCCGGGCGTCCAGGCTGCCGGTGACCCGCTTGGAGGCGGGGTCCACCAGGTCGTACCGCCCCCCCGACTCCACCGCGGACATGAATGCCTCGGTGAGGCCCACGGAGATGTTGAAGTTGGTGATCTCCTTGGTGTCGTTCTTGCAGGTGATGAAGTCCATGATGTCCGGGTGGTCCACCCGGAGGATGCCCATGTTGGCGCCCCGGCGGGTGCCGCCCTGCTTCACCGCCTCGGTGGCGGCGTTGAACACCTTCATGAAGGAGATGGGGCCCGAGGCCACGCCGCCGGTGGAGTTCACCGTGGACCCCTTGGGGCGGAGCCGGGAGAAGGCGAAGCCGGTGCCGCCGCCGGACTTGTGGATGAGGGCGGCGTTCTTGATGGCGTCGAAGATGTCCTCCATGGAGTCATCCACCGGCAGTACGAAGCAGGCAGAGAGCTGCCCCAGAGGCCGCCCCGCGTTCATCAGCGTGGGGGAGTTGGGCAGGAAGTCCAGCTCGGTCATCATGTCATAGAAGATCTGGGCGGTGGCGGCGGTATCGGCGTCGGGGTCGAACATGGCGTCGGCTGCGGCGATGGCATCGGCCACCCGGTGGAAGAGCTGGTCCACGGTCTCCACGGGCTGTCCGTGCTCGTCCCGGATCAGATAACGGCGCTCCAGGACGGTGAGGGCGTTCTGGGTGATGGGCATATATTTCGTCTCCTCTACATGATGTTGTCGTATCTCTGCCAAAATACGCTAGATATTGTATCATGTAAAAATGAGAAGTCAATATGCTGTAGGTCGCCCCCCGCTGTGGATATCCCTGTGGAAAAGCCCGGCAGCCCTTGCGGGGCAGGAGGGGCGGAGAGAGGTCCCGCCAAAAAAATATTTTTTGCCCGGCCGCGGCCTGTCTCCCGGCGGCAGACATGGGTCCGGGATATGTCCCTTTTCCCGGCGGGGCGGGGCGCAAAAACGCCGGGGGACCCGGGGGGTCCCCCGGCGCAGGGCCGTGTATCCGCTTACTCCCGCGCGCCGCCGAACTCGGCCAGGGTCAGGTCCTCGTTCTTCTCGGCCACCCAGTTGATGGACCACTGGGAGGCGAAGAGGAGGAGCTGATGGCCCTTGTAGTCCTCCACCAGCTTCACGTCGGTGCCCAGGATCAGGTCGTCCTCCTTGTAGGGCTCCCCGTCCTCGTTGACGATCCACCGCAGGTACTCGTAGGGCAGGCCCTCCATATAGAGCTCCACGTTGTACTCGTTCTTCAGCCGGTACTCCAGCACGTCGAACTGGAGGGTGCCCACCACGCCCACGATGACCTCCTCCATGCCGGTATAGGGGGTCTTGAAGATCTGGATGGCGCCCTCCTGGGCGATCTGCTCCATGCCCTTGAGGAACTGCTTGCGCTTCATGGTGTCCAGGGGCCGCACCCGGCGGAAGTGCTCGGGGGCGAAGGTGGGGATGGGGTCGAACTTGAACTTCTTCCCCGGGGCGCAGAGGGTGTCGCCGATGGAGAAGATGCCCGGGTCGAACACGCCGATGATATCGCCGGCGTAGGCCTCCTCGATGATCTCCCGCTCGGCGGCCATGAGCTGCTGGGGCCGGGAGAGCTTGATCTTCTTGCCGCCCTGGACGTGGTAGACCTCCTTGTCCGCGTCGAAGCGGCCGGAGACCACCCGCAGGAAGGCGATCCGGTCCCGGTGGGCCTTGTTCATGTTGGCCTGGATCTTGAAGACGAAGGCGGAGAAGTCGTCGTCCATGGAGTCCACGATCTCCTCCCCCGCCTTCCGGGGCAGGGGCGGGGTGGTCATGCGGAGGAAGTGCTCCAGGAAGGGCTCCACGCCGAAGTTGGTGAGGGCGGAGCCGAAGAACACCGGGGAGAGCTTGCCGTGGCGGACCCGGTCCAGGTCGAACTCGGCGGCGGCGCCGTCCAGCAGCTCGATCTCGTCGGTGAGCTGCTGGTGGAGGCCCGCCCCGATGAGGCCGTCCAGGTTGGGATCCCCCAGCTCCACCTCGGTGGCGGTGGCCGCCTTGGCCCCGCCGTTGCTGGTGAAGTGGACGATCTTCCGGCTCTCCCGGTCGTAGACGCCCTTGAAGTCCTTGCCGCAGCCGATGGGCCAGTTCACCGGGTAGGTCTCGATCCCCAGCTCCTTCTCCAGCTCCTCCAGCAGCTCGAAGGAGTCCCGGGCCTCCCGGTCCATCTTGTTGATGAAGGTGAAGATGGGGATGTCCCGCATGGCGCAGACCTTGAAGAGCTTCCGGGTCTGGGCCTCCACGCCCTTGGCCGCGTCGATGACCATCACCGCGGAGTCGGCGGCCATGAGGGTGCGGTAGGTGTCCTCGGAGAAGTCCTGGTGGCCGGGGGTGTCCAGGATGTTGATGCAGTAGCCCTCGTACTGGAACTGCATG
>DWZK01000059.1 GCA_019117605.1 Candidatus Intestinimonas stercoravium
GTTCTCGAAGCGGAAGTAGGTGCTGCCGTACCAGACGGTGGCGTCCATGCCCAGGGGGATATAGCCGGTGTCATACATGTGATTGGCCCGCTCCACGATCTTCAAATTGGAGAGGAGGGCGGCGTAGTAGATGGTGGAGGAGGTCTGGCAGATGCCGCCGCCGATCTCATCGGTGGACTTGCCGCCCACATAGGAGGGGGCGGGGAGATAGCCCTTGTCGGCGGTGCGGCTGCCGGTGGTGTCGTTATAGGAGAACACGTCCCCGGGCAGGAGGATGATGCCGTTGCACACCGAGGCGGAGAGCTTCACATTGCTCTTCCGGTTGGAGGACCCGGACACGCTGGTGGTGGCCTCCCCCAGCACGTCCCGGAAGAGGGACTCCTGAAGGGCCTCGGTAGTGACGGTGGGCTCGGTCACCGTGATGGGGACGGACAGCTCCTCTCCCCACTGGGCCCCCTCCAGGGCCTCCTGGACCGCGGAAGGCTCGAAGTCGATGCCGGTGACGCTGGGGACGACCTCATAGGTCTCCCGGTCCAGGGTGGCGTTCTGCGCCAGGGCGTAGAGCTGGGTGTGGATGGCCTGGGCATCCACGGGGGCGGGGTCGGTGATCGCGGGGGAGATCTGGAAGTCGGAGAAGTCCTGCCGGGCGAACCGGTCCAGGATATCCGCCTTCACCGCCGCCATGTCGAAGGCACGGCCCGGCTCTCCCATGTGGAACACCAGGGCATCCCCGGACACCTCCCAGGTGGTCTCGAGGACCTGCCCCCCAAGCTCGGACTCCAGCCCGGAGAGCAGGGCGTCCACCTCCGCCTCGCCCTGAGAGGTGAAGGACACGGGGACCTCTACCCGGTTGCCCAGAGCCAGGGCGCGGAGCAGCCGCCAGCCCCCGGACAGGAACCCGCCCTGCCGCAGGGTCCAGGCCCCGTCGGCGGCGGCGGGGACATCGGGGGACACCACGCTGCCGTCGATCTCGTATGTGCCGTCCACGCCCTCTACGGTGAAGCGCAGGGACTGGCCCTCATAGAGGGCGGTGAGCCCGGTCTCCAGCTCGCTTTGGAGCTGTTCCCGGGTGAGGCCGCTCACGTCCAGGCCGGCGGCTGTGGTGCGGGGGAGGGTGGAGCCGCTGGCGCTGACCCAGACGCACAGGGCCAGATATACCACGATCAAGGCCGCCAACACGGCGGACACGGCGATGAGCCCGCGCCGGCTCTTCCGGGGGGCGGAGCCGTCCTGCGCCAGGCGTTTGCCGGCTTTTTTCTCTTCCATTCAGGGGCACCTCCATTCCTGCGTCCCAACGGCCTCTTTCCTTCTGTCTCGCTGCTGTCGGGCCGGGACACAAAAAATCATCCTATATTATATGATCCTGGTGGGAAAAAAGCAACTACAGAACGGTGACATAGCCGCCCCGCGGCGGGAAAGAGGATGGGGACGCTTTACTTTTTTCCCGGTCCGTTGTATGATACACTCGTTATGACGACAAGATACCGCCGGCAGTTCCGGCCCGGCGGCACTGGAGGAGAGGCGGATGCCAATGGAAGAAAATAACAGAGACCGGTATCGGGGACGCAAGCCGCCCAAGGGGTCGCTCACCTCTTGGATCCCCATCCTCATCTTTTTGTTCTGCTTCCCGCCCCTGGGCGTCGTGCTGCTGGTCCTGCGGCTGATCGGGGTGGGACAGGGGGGCAGGGGGCGGCAGAGGGCCCGCCACCCCTACGACCTCCAGTGGGAGGCGGGCGCCTACCAGAGCCCGCAGGCTGCCCAGAGCGCCCGGCAGGAGCCCGCGAAGACGGGGAAGCAGCGGCTGAAAGACGCCGCCGGCGGGAAGGAGCCGGGGAAGGGCATGGCCGTCCTCGGCGGGATCATAGCCGCGGTGTTCGGCTTCGGCGCGGTGAGCGAGTTCCTGGACGCCCTCTCCTGGGGCGGCCTCAGCTATGAGCTGGGGAGCATCTTCACCCTCCTGGCCTTCTGCGGCGTGGGCCTCTTCCTCTGCTACCGGGGCACGGTGAAGCGCCGCCAGTTCCGACGGATGAAGCAGTATCTGTCCCTGATCGGCCGGCACGAGTCCATCAAGGTGAGCACTCTGGCCGAGGCCACCGGCATCCCCGCCCGGAAGATCCGGGACGACCTGCAGGATATGCTGGACATGGGCATCTTCCCCACCGGCTACCTGGACCTGCGCACCGACCGGCTGGTGCTCAGTGAGGAGGGGGTGGAGGAGACCGCCGCGCCCCAGCCGGAGCCCCCCAAGGAGGAGGAGAAGGCCCCCGACCGGGACGAGACGATCCTGGCCGAGATCCGGGCCCTCAACGACGCGATCGAGGATCCCATCATGTCCGCCAAGATAGACCGCATCGGCGAGATCACCGGGAAGATCCTGAACTACCTCCGGGAGCACCCCAAGAAGGAGGGGCAGCTGCGCAGCTTCTTGAACTACTATCTGCCCACCACCCTGAAGATCCTCCGGGCCTACGCCCAGATGGAGGCCCAGGGCATCGAGGGGGAGAACATCACCGCCGCCACTGACCGTATCGAGGGCATGATGGATAAGGTGGTGGACGGCTTCGAGAAGCAGCTCGACAAGCTCTTCCAGGACGACGCCATGGACATCACCACCGACGTGGAGGTGTTGGAGCGGATGCTGGACAAGGACGGCCTGGGCGGAGAGGGCATGACCCTGGGCGGCTGAGGCGGAAGTACATATAGAGCGCAAAAGGGCCGTGGACGTTTCGTCCACGGCCTCAGCGTGTCGAAGAAGTCAAAGGACTTCTTCGACACGCTGTCTGACATTTTGACTTACGTCAAAATGTTCTTGACTGTACGCGAAAGTGGGGGCTCACCTGGTCTAAGGTGGCTCCGCCCGAAGGCATCTGGACTGCCCCCGGCAGTCCAGACCCCCTTTCACACTATCCCCCCGTTGCTTCTCCGACCTAGTCCCTCTTTTTCGATAGTCTGGGGCCGTGGACGTTTCGTCCACGGCCTTTCAGCTTGTGGGGGGCCGGAGCGGGCTCCGTCACTTCTCCATGTCGGAGATCAGGGCCACCCGCCGGGCATGCCGTCCCCCCTCGAACTCGGTGGTGAGGAAGGTCTCCACGATCCGCTCCGCCAGGTTGGCGCCCACGATGCCCGCCCCCAGGGCCAGCATATTGGCGTCATTGTGGCGGCGGCACATCTCCGCCATCAGCGGATCCGTGCACAGGGCACAGCGGACGCCCTTGACTTTGTTGGCGGCGATGGAGATGCCGATGCCGGTGGTGCAGATCACGATCCCCCGGCTGCACTGGCCGGAGGCCACCGCCTCCGCCGCCGCCTTGGCATAGACCGGATAGTCGCAGCTGCTCTCGTCCGCGCAGCCGAAGTCACGGTGCTCCAGTCCGTGGGCGTCCAGATAGTCCTTGATCTTCTCCTTCAGGGCAAAGCCCCCGTGGTCGGAACCCAATGCGATCATTTCTGAATACCTCCTGTAGAATATAGGGAGAAAATAACGCTTTAGAGGGGGAGCGGCCTGGGCTGCCGCTTCTCATAGGTGGTGACATAGCGGAAGCCCAGGGCGGAGAGGAGATCGTATGCCTCCCGGACGCCCTGGGCGACGTTCCCGGGGACATGGGCATCCGAACCCACGGTGACCAGCTCGCCCCCCACCTCCCGGTAGAGCCGGAGGACCGGGGCCCAGTCGGCCACGGTGCGGCCGTTGTAGGTGTTGAGCTCCACGGCGTGCCCGGTCTCGGCCGCGTCCCGGAGGATGGCGCGGAGCTGCTCGGTGTACCGGTCCAGGCTCACCGGCTGGCCGTCCCGCATGGTCATATACCGCAGGGGATAGATGATGTGGCCCAGGGAGTCGTAGAGGGGCAGGGAGGCCAGACGGGCCATGCTGGCGAAGTAGTCGTCCAGGGCGGCGTAGCAGTCCGCCGGGGAGCGGTAGTCCACATAGTAGAAGTCGGAGCCCCCGGCCCGGGCCGTCAGGTTGTGGAGGGAGCCGATGACGAAGTCCACGGCGGGGCAGTCCAGGGCCCGGGCGGCCTCCTCCGGATAGAAGGGGGCGCTGCCCAGCTCCACCCCCAGCTTCAGGGAGAGACGGCCCCGAAAGGCGTCCCGGACGGGCTCCCACTGCTCCAGCGCGGCGGCCCAGTCCAGGGGCTCCCCGTTGGGGGCCCCGTGGATGTCCACCAGGTCGTAGTGGTCGGTGACGCACAGCTCGGAGAGCCCCGCTGCCGCCGCGGCCTCCGCCATGGCGGAGAGGGGGGCGCTGCTGTCGGGGGAGAGCTGGGTGTGGGTGTGGTAGTCGGTGTAGTACATATGGGGTCCTCCTTATCAGAACGGCCAGGACGGCAGCCACTTGAGCAGGCCTGAGGTGTACCATACCGGCACCATCAGGCCGGTGAGCACCGGATAGAAGGCGATGAACAGGGCCACCGACCCGCCGGTGAGGGCGTACACCGGCCCCTTCCACTTCCGGCAGCGCTGGATGAACTCGTCCAGCACCAGCCCCAGGGCCAGCACCAGGAAGAGGGTGGAGGGGAAGTAGTGGTACTCGAAGGTGGTGCGTCCGATGAACATCCAGGGCAGCAGCTGGGAGAGATAGCCCACCAGCAGGAAGAGGGCCCGGCCGTCGGTGCGGGAGGAGCCCCATACCGCCAGGGCGCACAGGCCGCCGTAGACCAGCAGGGCCAGGAGCATCACCACCAGGTGGCCGGCGCGGACGGTGGGGTCCAGCTCCGAAGAGAGGAGCCCGTCCACCCCGATGCAGGCCCCGGCTCCCACCACGGCCAGGAGGAGGAAGAAGAGGGCCTGCGCCCACCGCCGGCGGAAGGTCTGGGCGGCACAGGTGAGCACCGCCAGCAGGCCGCCCCAGCAGACCACGGGATCGTTGAAGCAGCCGAAGGCCGCCTTCAGCCCCTCCGCCTTCCCCGAGGTGTTGTCCAGGTAGTAGAGGATGGGCCGGGCGTCCACGATCCACTGGTACCAGCGGGAGGAGTAGGGGTGGGAGGCGTGGACCCCCTCATGGTAGGTGAGCATGAAGTGCTGGTTCTGCAGCATGATGTCCACGATGTTCTGCGAGCCGTTGAGGAAGAGCTCCCGCTCCCCCCGCAGGACCTGGGGCAGCTGGACGAAGGGCCAGGAGAAGATCTCCAGCAGGATGCCGCCCAGCCCCGCCTCGTTCCCCCGGGCCATGGCATAGGGCCAGTAGGAGAGCACATAGATGAGGGCGGGGAGGAGGACGAAGGAGAGGACGGAGAAGAGCAGGGTCTTCACCAGCCAGGGGAGGGGCCGGGGGGCGTCCTCCCCCACGGGCCAGTCACGGAACTTGAAGTAGAGCCCGATGAAGTAGAGCAGGCACAGCCCCACGCCGCCGTAGATCACCGTCCACTTGCTGGCCGCCCCGATCCCCCAGAAGAGCCCCGAGAGGAAGAGGGGGAGGGCCCCTTTCCGGAAGGAGGTCCCGGCGGGCAGGGTCAGATAGCGGTACAGGAAGAAGTACATGAGCAGGATGAAGAACACCCCATAGGTGTCGATGGTGGCGATGCGGGTCTGGGTCAGGTGCATGAAGTCGAAGGCGAAGAGGGTGGTGGCGCAGGCGGCCACCACGGTCTTGCCGAAGAGGTTCTTCAAAAATACATAGAGGATGGGCAGCATCCCCACCCCGAAGAGGGCCCCCATGAAGCGCCAGCCGAAGGGGGCCATGCCGAAGATACGGATGCCCAGGCTGATGATGAGCTTGCCCAGGGGCGGGTGGGACACCTCATAGGGATAGACCCCCTCGATGTGCTCCAGGGCGGTGCGGGGGTGGTAGATCTCATCGAAATAGGTGGAGTCATACCAGGAGGGCTGGTCGGGCACCGTGTCCTGCTCGTCGAAGAGGGCGCTGCCGCCGGCGGCGGTGACGCCGCCGGCCTCCGGGCCGGCGGACAGCCGGATCCGCTCCCCCGTATCGCTGTACAGGGCCAGCTCGCCCAGCTCCAACAGCCCCTTGTCCGCCCGGCCGGTGATGCGCATATACCGGACGGAGAGGGGGTTGTCCACCTCGATATCCAGCCACTTGAAGAGGTCGTTGTACTCCTGGGGCAGAGCATAGCTGGGGCTGTAGTCCTGGGCGTCCGCCCAATAGTAGCCGGTGATCTCGTCCGGGTCCTCCTCGTCCTCGTGCCGGGGCCAGAGGGTGGACCAGGCCGTTCCATCGCTGGAGACCTCCACGTTATAGTCGCCGGTGCCCAGGTTGGAGAAATAGCGCAGCTTGCCGATCTTCACCGTCTGGCTGAAGGTGATGGTCACCGTCTGATCCTCTCCGAAGTCCAGGGCGGACTGGGGGGCGGTGAAGGAGCCCAGCCGGAAAAAGGCGGTGGCGGCGTAGACGGCGGTGATGAGCAGCAGGGGCAGGGCGTCCTTCCGCTCCATGGGGTGGAGGGGAAGGGAGAAGGTGAGGGGGCGGCGGGCCTCCCTCATGGCGATCCACTCCAGGCTGCCCCGCCGGGGGCGGCAGACGGACCAGTAGCGGAGAAAAAAGACAAAGACAGCCAGCAGGACCAGCAGCCCCACCGCCATGCCGGACAGGCAGGGCGCAAAATAGCGCCAGAAGCCCTCCTGGACGGACGCGAAGAACTGGGACATGGGACACCTCCGGGACGACCAGTTTTGAGCCCCCGCATAATAAATAGGGGACAGCCCATAGCTGTCCCCTATTGTATTTCTTTTCCCCTTGTTTGTCAAAAAATTCTTGTCAGATGCTCAGCGCGGAACGACGTGGAAGAGGAAGCCCTCTCCGTCTGGGACCAGGCCGATGCTGGCGTCCTGGAAGCCGGCGCCTGCCATGGAGCTGTCTCCCGGCGCATAGTTCTGGCAGACCATGAGGGTGAGGACGGGGACCTTTCCCTCCTGCGCCGACTGCCGGACCGAGCCGGCATCTACCTGGATGGTGGTCTGGAAGGGTTCGCCGGCCACATAGGGCACTTCGGCCTTATTTCCGCCGGGCGCCCGGGCCACCACATAGTTGTAGTACTTCTGGTCATAGTCCAGGCAGCCGCTGATCTCTACGGTGGCGTTATCCACCGCCCGGATCTCCAGATAGCGGCCGGAGCCGTAGTCCTCACGGTAAGTATCCGTATCATAGGGCTCTGAAGAGGCGGGACCACTGGTCCCGGTCCCGCTGTCTCCGGTATCGCCATTATCTCCGCTGTCCCCGGGATCTCCTGTGCCGGGCTGGGCGGCAGGGTCAGTGATGGTGATGGCGCAGCTCGCGGTATAGCGGCTGCCGTCGCCGGCAGTGGCTGTGATGATGACTGTGTCCGTGCCCGCCTCCTGGGCGGTGTAGACAGCGTGGAGATCGTCTGTGGCCCTCAGGGACCCGGCATAGCTCCAGACGATGGTGGGGTCCAGCCCGGCGGGGGTGGTCTCCACGGTCAGGTCCAGCGTCTCCCCCACCTCCAGAGTGGCGGCGGAAGGCGTGAGCTTCACGCCGGTGAGCGCGGGGGCCTGGGTGACGGTGACGGCGCAGGTGTCCTTATAGGTCCTGCCCCGGTAAGTCGCGGAGGCGGTGATGGTGGCGGTGCCCGCGCCCCGGCCTGTGACGGCTCCTTCGCTGTCCACATAGGCCACATCGTAGTCGCTGGAGATATAGTCCACCTTGGGCTGGGCGCCGGAGATACCGGTGAACTTGGCCGTAAGCGCCGCAGATCTCCCGCCGGCCGTCAGTTCCAGGTTGGAGGGCGTCAGAGAGAAGGAGACATCGGCGCTGCCGGTGGCCTCATTGGCATCGATACCGACGCGGAAGAGCACCAGCTCGCTGGTGGTGTCGTTGAGCTCAGGGTAGAGGAAGCCGCGGTCTGGACGGACCCAGAGGAGCTCTCCCTCGTGGAAAAGCACGTTCCCGGTGGGGATAAGGCCGCCCGCCAGAGTCTGCGTGCTGCCGGTCTGGGCGCCCTGGCCGTCGAAGACGGCATAGCAGAGGTCCCCCACAGCGCCGTCGATGCCTGTGACCTGCCAAAAGACCACGAAGGTGTTGTCGTTGACGGCCACCAGGCGGACGTTCTCCACCCACTGGGTGCCGTCGGAGCAGTCGGTGAGCCACTGGATGCCGGCCCTGCCGTTGGGGAACCCGTCCTTGGGCACGACGGCCAGCAGGGCATTCATCCGGTCGGCCTTCCAGGAGGCCGCATCCGTCTGGGGGGCGGATGCGCCGGCCAGCAGGTAATAGTCGTCAGAGGCGGCCAGTCCGCCCAGGGAAGCATGGATGGTGTTGTCACCGGCGGCGCCATAGAAGGGCAGCACCTCCTGCTGGGCGCCGCTGGACTGGGTGACGGCATAGGAGCGGGGGTAAGCGTCCCCCAGGTCGGCGTAGACGGGGGCGCCGTCGGCGAAGATGACATCCTGGGAGAAGGAGTGGCTCACATGGTTGGAGGGGAAAACGGAGCTGGTCTCCAGGACGGTCATGTCGGAGGTGCGGATAAGGGCGGTGAAGTTGGACTGGTGGTTGAGCCCGTCTGTACTGGTATAGCGCAGTCGGGAGGTGTGGAGGACCAGCGTGCCGTCCTCTTCCGCCATAGCGGTGTGGTCGGTGGAGCGGAAGGGCTGAACGGTGTAGCTCTCCCCGCCGGTGATGGAGGCGGAGCCCGCCCGGTCCCAGTCGAGGCCGTATTTGACGATGCGGTAGACTTCTTTGCTGTCGCTCTCCTCTCTGTTCTCCTGGCCGTAGACGGCGTAGTAGCCGTCTTCTCCCGCGAAAAAGCCCCCAAAGATGGGCAGCTCGGCGGGGAGCGTGCGGATCCCTCTGGAGGTCCAGCCGCTGGAGAGCCAGGTGGCCTCAAAGGTCTCCACCTGCAGCTGTCCATTCGCCTCCCAGACCACATGGCAGGAGCCGTCGTCGGAGACAGACAGCCAGAGAGGCTGGCTGCCCCGGTAGGTGCGGTTGGGCACGTCAAAGGAGGACTGGCTCAGAAGTACGCTGGAATGCTGCTCGGTCATCCGGCGGAAGCGGGCGGTATCGGAGGCGTCCAGAGCCCGGCTGACCATAACGCCGGCCTCATTCCAGGTGATGGTGCCGGCGGGATCGAAGTTCCCTTTCTCATCTCCCTCCATGATCCCCAGTCCAGAGGCCTGATCCACATATCCAGAGGCCCAGGCGCTGATGGAGGCGGCGTCGGCGAAGGACTTCGGGCTGCCGTGGGCCATGAGCTCGCCGCCCACCACATCCTCCTCCAGGAAGGTGATGGCAGAGCAGATCATCTTTGCGGCCTGTTCCCGGGTGAGCAGGGCGTTGGTATCCGCCAGGCGCTGGCCGTTCACCAGCGCACCCTCGGTTATACCGTAGGCGGCGGCGTAGTACATATCGTACTGCCCGCCGGGGGCGTACTGGGACACGGAACTGCCGATGTCCTGGAAATAGCTGGGCTCCTCGGGAGGGAAGGAGCCGAAGATGTCCTGCCGCATCTCCTTCTGGACCAGGTTGACCAGAAGCTGGCAGAACTCGCCTCTGCGGATGGGGGCGGTAGAGGCGACGGACTCTGTGGAGAGCCCATAGAAGAGACTGTCCTCCTGCAGAGCAGCCAGCTGCTGGGCTGACCAGGCAGGGGGGGTGTCGGAGAAAGCGCCGGCGGATACGCCTCCGGTGAGCAGCGCCGTTCCGATAAAGCAGGCGGCCAGGATCTGTTTGCATTTCATTGCAGGCAAGCTCCTCTCTGTTTCATGGCATCTCTGCCTCCAGTATAGCCCTCTGCCGTGTATAAGTCCACATCTAAAAACATGGCCGGCCCCAGCTCATTTCCAGCTGAGACCGGCCTGAAGCGGTCTTATTTCTTTTTCTTGTTGCCGCCGAGGTTCTCGAAGAAGTTCTTGATGGGGTCGCCGGGGCGGCCCTCCTCCTCGCCCATGGCACGGGCGAACTCCCGCAGGGCGTCCTTCTGATCTTTGCTGAGACTGGTGGGCACCTGTACCTTCACGGTGACGAACTGGTCGCCCCGGCCCCGGCCGTTCAGGCTGGGGATGCCCTTCCCCCGCAGGCGGAACACGGTGCCGGTCTGGGTGCCCTCGGGCATGGTGTACTTCACCTTGCCGTCGATAGTGGGGATCTCCAGCTCCGCCCCCAGGGCCGCCTGGGCGAAGGAGACGGGCTGGTCCAGATACACCGAGGTGCCCTCCCGCCGGAAGAGGGGGTGGGGCCGCACGGTCACGGCGATCAGCAGGTCGCCGTTGGGGCCGCCGTTCTTCCCCGCGCCGCCCTGGCCCCGGAGGGATACGGCCTGCCCGTCGTCGATGCCCGCGGGGATGGTGACAGCCAGCTTTTTCTGCCTCCGCACCGTGCCGCCGCCGCCGCAGGTCTTGCAGGGCTGGTGGATGATCTTTCCTGTGCCCCGGCACTTGGGGCAGGTGGTGGTGGTGGAGAAGGAGAAGCCTCCGCCACCCCGCGAGATCCGAACTGTGCCGCTGCCGTGGCAGTCGGGGCAGATCTCCGCCGTGGTGCCGGGGGCGCAACCGGTGCCCTTGCATACGTCGCAGGGCTCGGTGCGGCTCACGGTGACCTCTTTCTCACAGCCGAAGGCCGCCTCCTCAAAGGAGATGGACACCCCCGCCCGGATGGTCTCGCCCTTCTGGGGACCGTTGCGCCGGCTGTTCCCGCCGCCGAACCCGCCGCCGAAGCCCCCTCCGAAGAAGGAGCCGAACAGGTCGCCCAGATCGATGTCCCCCATATCGGTGAACCCGCCGCCGAAGCCCCCGCTGGGATCGAAATTGGGGTCTACGCCCGCGTGGCCGAATTGGTCGTAGCGGGCCCGTTTATCCTTGTCGCTCAGGACCTCATAGGCCTCGTTGACTTCCTTGAAATGGGCCTCGGCGGTCTTGTCTCCCGGGTTCAGGTCGGGATGGTATTTCTTGGCGAGCTTCCGATAGGCCTTCTTGATCTCATCCTCGCTGGCCCCCTTGGCTACGCCCAAGACTTCATAGTAGTCACGCTTTTGGTCAGCCATTGGTATTCACCTCTTTACGCGGAAAGCGGCGGGGCCAGAGGCCCCGCCCTGCGTGTTTCCGCAGGGGACAGCTCCCCGGCCGTCCCGCTGTTGCTGTTTTTAGGATATGGGGATCACTTGTCGTCGTCGTCGTCCACGACCTTGTAATCGGCATCCACCACATTGGGGTCGGTACCGGCGCCGGAGCTGCCGCCCTGGGCGCCGCCGCTGAAGCCCGCGCCGCCCATATCGGGGCCGCCCGCCTGCTGGCTGCCGGCCTGGTTGTAGAGCTTCTCACTGATGGGATAGAAGGCCTTGCTCAGCTCTTCGGTGGCGGCCTTGATGGCCTCCACATCGGTGCCCTTCATGGCGTCCTTGAGCTTGTTCAGAGCCGCGTCCAGAGTGGCCTTGTCGCCGGCGTCGATCTTGTCCTTCAGCTCGTCGATGACCTTCTCGGTCTGGTAGACCATCTGGTCGGCGTTGTTGCGGACGTCCACCTCTTCCTTCCGCTTGGCGTCCTCGGCGGCGAACTGCTCCGCCTCCCGGACGGCCTTGTCGATATCCTCCTTGGACATGTTGGTGGAGGAGGTGATGGTGATGTGCTGCTCCTTGCCGGTGC
>DWZK01000008.1 GCA_019117605.1 Candidatus Intestinimonas stercoravium
GCGGCCATGGCCGCCTTCGCCGCCGGGGAGACCGACGTGCTGGTGGCCACCACCGTGATCGAGGTGGGGGTGGACGTGCCCAACGCCAGCCTGATGATCGTGGAGAACGCGGAGCGGTTCGGCCTCTCCCAGCTCCACCAGCTCCGGGGGCGGGTGGGCCGGGGGAAGCACCAGTCCTGGTGCATCCTGGTCAGCGATGACCGCGCCCCCGAGACCCGGGCCCGGCTCCGGGTGCTCACCGGCACCACCGACGGCTTCAAGATCGCGGAGGAGGACCTGAAGCTCCGGGGCCCCGGCGACTTCTTCGGGGCCCGGCAGCACGGCCTGCCCACCTTCCGGGTGGCGGATCTGAACACGGACACCCGGGTCCTCAAGGAGGCCCAGGAGGCCGCTGGAGAGGTCCTGGCGGCGGACCCGGACCTGAGCCGTCCGGAGCACCGCCCCCTGCTGGACAAGGTGCGGAAGCTGTTCGAGGAAGACCCGGATATGTTCAATTGACCGGAGACAGGAGAGATAGATATGGATCGCAAAGCACGGGCGCAAGAGCTGCGGGACATCCAGGAGCGGCACTACAACTGCTGCCAGGCGGTGCTCATCCCCTTCGCGGAGGAGCTGGGCATGGACCACGAGACCGCCTACCGGCTGGCCGCCCACTTCGGCGGCGGCATGCGGCGGCAGGCCACCTGCGGCGCGGTGACCGGGGCCCTCATGGCCCTAGGCCTGCTGGGCAGGGGGGAGGAGCCCATCGCCGTGGACTTCCAGGAGCGGTTCCGCCGGGAGGCGGGGTCCCTGGACTGCGGCGACCTGGTGCAGGCCGCCCTGGACCGGGGCGAGGAGAAGAAGCCCTCCTGCGACCGCCTCATCGCCCTGGCGGTGGACATGGTGGAGGACTTCGCCCGGGAAGCGTAAAGAGAAAAGACGGAGCCCCTCCGGCAGATGCCGGAGGGGCTCCGTCTTTTCGGGGACCCATGCGGGGGCCGCTCAGGGCCGCTCCTCCTTTTCCCGCCCCTCGTCTGGGAGGGGCCTGCGGCGGTGGTCCTGGGGAGCCCAGGCCGGGAGAGGAAGGCGCTGCATGGCGGAGAACACCTTCTCCCGCAGGTCGGGGTAGTCCTTGGAGAGGGCGTGGATCAGCTCCTTCACCTCCTGCCGCTTGGTGGAGCCGTCGGCGGGACAGGGGTTGTGGACCACGGGCAGGTGTTCCTTCTCCGCCGCCTTGCGGACCATCCACTCCCCGCAGTAGAGGAGGGGGCGGATCTGAGTGATGCCCATGCGGTCCAGATAGGTCACCGGCTGGAAGCAGGAGATCCTCCCCTCATAGAAGAGGGAGAGGAAAAAGGTCTCCACCGCGTCGTCGAAGTGGTGGCCCAGGGCGATCTTGGTGACGCCCCGCTCCCGCATGGCGTTGTGGAGGGCCCCCCGGCGCATCTTGGCGCACATGGAGCAGGGGTTCTTCTCCTTCCGCAGGTCGAAGATGATGTGGTGGATCTCCGAGTGGAGGAGGGTGAAGGGCACGCCGATCTCCCGGCAGTAGGCATCCACCCCGGAGAAGTCCATCCCCTCCCGGCCGTCGGCATGGCCCATGTCCAGGGTGAAGGCCTCCACAGTGAAGGGCTTTGGATAAAAAGCGGACAGCCGGGCCAGGGCCGCCAGCAGAGTCAGGGAGTCCTTGCCTCCGGAGACCCCGACGGCCACCCGGTCCCCCGCCTGGATCATGTCATAGTCCTCCACGCAGCGGCGGACATAGCTCAAGATTCGCTCCATCATGTCGTTCCATCCTTATCGCATGTGATGTCGGGACACATTGTACCACAAAGGCACTGGGGTGAGAAGCCCGGAAGAGAAGAGGAAAAAAGAAAATCGGATGTGCGATATCGAGAGATATAGAGAGAAAACAAGAGAATGATAGAGATATCACATTCTAAATGAAAAAAATCATGAAAAGCCGTTGACACATAGAGCGCCTTGGGATATAATACGATACGCTCCGCTCGGGAAGGGCGGGGCGTTGACCATGTTAGGCTCAAATTTAATCATAGAAGTACAAATTGGAGGTTAGACCATGTCCACTTTTATGGCCAATAAGGGCAACATCGTCCGCAAGTGGTACATTCTGGACGCGGCCGGCAAGCCCCTCGGTAAGACTGCCGCCACCGCCGCCACTCTGCTCCGCGGCAAGCACAAGCCCGAGTACACCCCGCATGCCGACTGCGGCGATTTCGTCATCATCATCAACGCCGAGAAGGCGGTCCTCACCGGCAAGAAGCTGGAGCAGAAGTATTACCGCACCCACAGCGGCTATCCCGGCGGCCTGCACGAGACCAAGTACCGCCTGCTGATGCAGGACAAGCCCGAGCTGGCCATGAAGCTGGCCATCCGCGGCATGATGCCCCGCAACATCATCACCAAGGACTCCCTCACCCGGCTGAAGATCTATCGCGGCGCCGAGCACGTCCACGCCGCCCAGAAGCCGGAAGCCTGGACCCAGGATTAAGGAGGAATTTCGATCATGTATAAGAGCAAGAAGCCTTACCACTACGGCACCGGCCGCCGGAAGTCCTCCGTGGCCCGCGTCCATCTCTTCCCCAACGGCACCGGCTCCATCACCATCAACGGCCGGGATATCGATGAGTACTTCGGCCTGGAGACCCTGAAGCTCCTGGTCCGTCAGCCCCTGGTCACCACCGACACCACCGGCAAGGTGGACATCGTCGCCACCGTCACCGGCGGCGGTGTCACCGGCCAGGCCGGCGCCATCCGCCACGGCGTGGCCCGGGCCCTCCTCCAGATGAACGAGGAGTACCGTCCCGCCCTCAAGAGCGCTGGCTTCCTCACCCGCGATCCTCGTATGAAGGAGCGTAAGAAGTACGGCCTCAAGGCTGCCCGTCGCGCTCCGCAGTTCAGCAAGCGCTAAACTTTATCAAAAGTGGTCAAAAACCCCGGAACTACGCGGTTTCCGGGGTTTTTCCTTTTCAAATGGTTTGACGC
>DWZK01000060.1 GCA_019117605.1 Candidatus Intestinimonas stercoravium
AAGGCCAAGCCCGAGCGCAGCCTGACCGAGAACCTGAAGAAGAACGCCGGCCGCAACAGCTACGGCCGCATCACCGTCCGCCACCGCGGCGGCGGCAACAAGAAGAAGTACCGCATCATCGACTTCAAGCGCCAGAAGGACGGCGTGGAGGCCACTGTGCTCCGCCTGGAGTACGACCCCAACCGCTCCGCCAACATCGCCCTCATCCAGTACACCGACGGCGAGAAGGCCTATATCCTGGCTCCCGTGGGCCTCAAGCCCGGCCACAAGATCGTCTCCGGGCCCGAGGCCGACATCCTGCCCGGCAACTGCCTGCCCATCGCCAACATCCCCGTGGGCGAGATGATCCACAACATCGAGCTCTACCCCGGCAAGGGCGCCCAGCTGGTCCGCTCCGCCGGTGTGGCCGCCCAGCTCATGGCAAAGGAGAACGGCATGGCCCAGGTCCGCCTCCCCTCCGGCGAGGTCCGCTATATCCGCGAGGACTGCAAGGCCTGCATCGGCCAGGTGGGCAACACCGACCACGCCAACATCCAGATCGGCAAGGCCGGCCGGAAGCGCCACATGGGCTGGCGTCCCACCGTCCGCGGCTCTGTCATGAACCCCAACGACCACCCCCACGGCGGCGGCGAGGGCAAGAGCCCTGTGGGCCGTCCCGGGCCTGTCACCCCCTGGGGCAAGCCGGCTCTGGGCTACAAGACCCGCAAGACGAAGAGCCGCACTGAGAAGTTCATCGTCAAGCACCGCAACGCGAAGTAAGGAGGCAGTGAAACATGTCCAGAAGCATTAAGAAAGGCCCGTTTTGCGCCCCCGAGCTGCTCAAGCGGGTCGATGAGATGAACAAGACCGGCGATAAGAAGGTGCTGAAGACCTGGAGCCGCGCCTCCACCATCTTCCCCTCTTTCGTCGGACACACCTTCGCCGTCCACGACGGCCGCAAGCATGTGCCCGTGTATGTGACCGAGGATATGGTCGGCCACAAGCTGGGCGAGTTCGCCCCCACCCGCACCTTCCGCGGCCACGCGGGCGCCAAGTCCGGCAAGTAAGGAGGAGAGAGAAGCATGGAAGCGAAAGCACATCTGAGATATGTCCGGATCTCTCCCCGCAAGGTCCAGATCGTCTGCGACCTGATCCGTGGGAAGAGCGTGGCCCAGGCCACCGCGATCCTCATGAACACCCCCAAGGCCGCCGCCGAGCCCCTGCTCAAGCTCCTCAAGAGCGCCGTGGCCAACGCCGAGAACAACCACGGCCTGGATCCTGAGAAGCTGTATGTGGCCGAGACCTTCGCCACCCCCGGCCCCATCATCAAGCGCATGATGCCCCGGGCCCAGGGCCGCGGCTACCGCATCAACAAGCGCACTTCTCACGTCACCATCACCGTGGCGGAAAACTAAGGGAGGAGGCAGAGTAAATGGGACAGAAAGTGAATCCCCACGGCCTGCGCGTGGGCGTTATCAAAGATTGGGACTCCCGCTGGTATGCCCGCAATGAGAAAGTGGGCGACCTGCTGGTCGAGGACAAGAAGATCCGCGACTACCTGAAGAAGACCCTGTATTCCGCCGGTATCCCGAAGATCGAGATCGAGCGCGACAATACCAAGGTCCGCATCTACCTCCACTGCGCCCGTCCCGGTGTGGTCATCGGCAAGGGCGGCACCGAGATCGAGCGCATCCGCCTCGAGGTGGAGAAGATGATCGGCAAGACCGTGGCCCTCAACATCGTGGAGGTCCGCAACCCCGATATGGACGCCCAGCTGGTGGCTGAGAACATCGCCCAGCAGCTGGAGAAGCGCATCGCCTTCCGCCGGGCCATGAAGAACGCCATGGGCCGCGCCATGCGCATGGGCGCCCTGGGCATCAAGGTCCAGGTCTCCGGCCGCCTCAACGGCGCCGAGATCGCCCGCACCGAGCACTATCACGACGGCACCATCCCCCTGCAGACCCTGCGCGCCGACATCGACTACGGCTTCGCCGAGGCCGCCACTACCTACGGCCGGATCGGCGTCAAGTGCTGGATCTACAAGGGCGAGGTGCTCTCCCAGGCCCTGCGGACCACCCCCCGCACCCTGGACACCAAGAACTTCAAGGAGCGCTCCGACCGTCCCCGCCGCCGCGACGGCGACCGCCGCTTCGGCGACCGCAAGCCCGGCTTCAACCGGCAGGGCGGCTACAACAACAATCGTCAGGGCGGTTTCAACAACAACCGTCAGGGCGGCCCCCGCAACAACGGGCCCCGTCCCGCCGCTCCTGCTACCCCTAAGGAAGGAGGCGCCAACTAATGCTGCTGCCTAAGAGAGTGAAATACCGCCGCGTGCACCGCGGCCGCATGAAGGGCAAGGCCACCCGTGGCAACACCGTGACCTACGGCGATTTCGGCCTCCAGGCCACCGAGCCCGCTTGGATCACCTCCAACCAGATCGAGGCCGCCCGTATCGCCATGACCCGTTACACCAAGCGTGGCGGTAAGGTCTGGATCAAGATCTTCCCCGATAAGCCTATCACTGAGAAGCCTGCCGAGACCCGAATGGGCTCCGGTAAGGGCTCCCCCGAGTACTGGGTGGCCGTGGTGAAGCCCGGCCGCGTCATGTTCGAGATCGCCGGCGTCTCCGAGGAGATCGCCCGCGAGGCCCTGCGTCTCGCCTCCCACAAGCTGCCTGTCAAGTGCAAGATCGTGGCGAAAGAGACCGCCGAGACCGAGAATGGTGGTGAATGATGATGAAGGCAACTGAAGTACGCAAGATGTCCGCCGCCGAGCTGGACGCCAAGCTCCTGGACCTGAAGAAGGACCTGTTCCAGCTCCGTCTCCAGCACGCCACCAATCAGCTCGACAACCCCATCCGCATCGCGGAGGTCAAGAAAGACATTGCCCGAGTCAAGACCATTATCCGTGAGCAGCAGCTCGCAGGCCGTTAAGAAGGAGGAGAACGAACATGGAGAACAGGACTTCTTCCCGCAAGACCAGAGCCGGCCTGGTCGTCTCGGACAAGATGGATAAGACCGTGGTGGTGGCCATCGCCGACCGTGTGGCCCACCCCCTCTACAAGAAGATCGTCAAGCGGACCTACAAGCTCAAAGCCCACGATGAGAACAACGAGTGCCGCGTGGGCGACTGGATCCGCGTCATGGAGACCCGCCCCCTGTCCAAGGACAAGCGCTGGCGCGTGGTCGAGATCATCGAAAAAGCGAAGTAAGGAGGTGCCGTTATGATCCAACAGGAAAGCTATCTGAAGGTCGCCGACAATACCGGCGCCAAGGAGATCAAGACCATCCGGGTGCTGGGCGGCTCTAAGCGCAAGTTCGGCAACATCGGCGATGTGATCGTGGCCTCCGTCCGTAAGGCTCAGCCCGGCGGCACCGTGAAGAAGGGCGAGGTCGTCAAGGCCGTCATCGTCCGCTCCGCCCGGGGCGTCCGCCGCGCCGACGGCAGCTACGTCCGGTTCGACGACAACGCCGCCGTCCTCATCAAGGATGACAAGAATCCCCGGGGGACCCGTATCTTTGGGCCCGTGGCCCGCGAGCTGCGCGACAAGGATTATATGAAGATCCTGTCCCTGGCTCCCGAAGTGCTGTAAGGGGGTAGGAGAAGACATGAACAAGATGAGCATCAAGAAGGACGATCTGGTGGTCGTCCTCTCCGGCAAGGACAAGGGCAAGCAGGGCAAGGTCCTGCGGGTCATCCCCAAGGAGAGCAAGGTGGTGGTGGAGAAGGTCAACGTGGTCTCCCGCCACACCAAGCCCCGCAAGCAGGGCGAGGAGGGCGGCATCCTCCAGAAGGAGGCCCCCATCTACGCCTGCAAGGTGCAGAAGGTCTGCCCCAAGTGCAACAAGCCCACCCGCATCGGCCACAAGGTCGAGGGCGGCAAGAAGGTCCGCGTCTGCAAGAAGTGCGGCGCCGAGATCTAAAGAGAGGAGGAGCGATCTAATATGGCAGAGGAAAAGAAAGTGCCTAACCTGAAGGCGAGATACCAGAAGGACGTTGCTCCTGCCCTGATGCAGAAGTTCGCCTATAAGAGCTCTATGCAGATCCCCAAGCTGGATAAGATCGTGGTCAACTGCGGCTGCGGCGAGGCCCGGGACAACGCCAAGGTCCTGGACGCCGTGGTGGGCGACCTGACCAAGATCACCGGCCAGAAGGCCGTGGTCACCCGGGCCAAGAAGTCCGTGGCCAACTTCAAGCTCCGTGAGGGCATGCCCATCGGCGCCAAGGTCACCCTGCGCGGCGACCGGATGTGGGAGTTCCTGGACCGCCTGTTCAACGTGGCCCTGCCCCGTGTCCGCGACTTCCGCGGCATCAACCCCAACGCCTTCGACGGCCGCGGCAACTACGCCCTGGGCCTGAAGGAGCAGCTGATCTTCCCCGAGATCGAGTACGATAAGATCGACAAGATCCGCGGCCTGGACATCGTCATCTGCACCACCGCGCAGACCGACGAGGAGGCCAAGGAGCTGCTGACCCAGATCGGCGCTCCCTTTGCTCAGGCGTAAGGAGGAGAAAACGAATGGCTAAGAAATCTATGATCCTCAAGCAGCAGCGGGAGCCCAAGTTCTCCAGCCGGCGCTACAACCGGTGCAAGATCTGCGGCCGTCCCCACGCCTACCTGCGTGACTACGGCATCTGCCGTATCTGCTTCCGCGAGCTGGCCTACAAGGGCCAGATCCCCGGTGTGAAGAAGGCCTCCTGGTAAAAGGGGCCCCTTTCCCCAGCGGCCGGTCCCGGCGAGGAGCTCCCTGCCGGGCCGGTGCGAGCAGTCAGATCCGGAACAGGCCGGGGGCCCGGACGGCCGGGGGGCCGTCCGATCCCGTCCCTTCCGATCTCGATATCCCCAGCCGGCGGTCAACAGGTCGAAGCCCAACCTAGCTTCGATACCTTCCGCTGAAACAGGCGCGAGCCTGTAACTCTTTATAGGAGGTCAAGATCCATGCATATCACGGACCCCATTGCGGATATGCTCACCCGCATCCGCAACGCGAACAACGCCAAGCATGACACCGTGGACGTCCCCGCGTCCAACATGAAGAAGTCCATCGCTCAGATCCTGCTGGATGAAGGCTATATCAAGAACTTCCAGCTGATCGACGACGGCACCCAGGGCGTCATCCGCATCACCCTGAAGTACAACGCCAACAAGGAGAAGGTCATCTCCGGCCTTCGCCGTGTCTCCAAGCCCGGCCTCCGGGTCTACGCCGGCGCCGACGAGCTGCCCCGCGTGCTCCGCGGCCTGGGCATCGCTATCGTATCCACGTCCAAGGGCGTCATGACCGACAAGGCTGCCCGCGCGCAGCATGTCGGCGGTGAAGTCCTGGCCTTCGTGTGGTAAGGAGGGAGAGAGAAATGTCTAGAATCGGAAGAATGCCTATCTCTGTCCCCGCCGGCGTGGAAGTCACCATCGGCGCTGACAACCTGGTCACCGTGAAGGGCCCCAAGGGCACCCTCACCCAGCAGCTCGCTCCCGCCATGAGCATCAACAAGGAGGGCGAGATGCTGCACGTCACCCGCCCCAACGACGCCAAGGAGAACCGCAGCCTCCACGGCCTGACCCGCAGCCTGCTCCACAACATGGTGGTGGGCGTGACCGACGGCTTCAAGAAGGAGCTGGACGTCAACGGCGTGGGCTACCGCGTGGCCAAGGAAGGCAAGAAGCTGGTCATGAACCTGGGCTATTCCCACCAGGTGATCATGGAGGAGCCGGAGGGCATCACCATCGACGTGCCCAACCCCAACAAGATCGTCATCTCCGGCGCCGATAAGCAGAAGGTGGGTCAGTTCGCCGCTGAAGTCAGAGAGAAAAGACCCCCGGAGCCTTACAAGGGCAAGGGCATCAAATACACTGACGAGGTCATCCGCCGCAAGGAAGGCAAGACCGGCGTCAAGAAGAAATAAGGAGGTGTGCCACAATGATCAACCGTCCCAATACCAAGGCGCAGCGGCTTAAGCGCCATAAGCGTGTCCGCTCCAAAGTCTCCGGCACGCCCGAGCGTCCCCGTCTGAACGTGTTCCGCAGCGAGACCAACATCTATGCCCAGATCATCGACGACGTGGCGGGCAAGACCCTGGCCGCTGCCTCTTCCCTGGAGAAAGACTTCACCTGTGAGGGCACCAAGACCGACGCCGCCAAGAAGGTGGGCCAGATGATCGCCGAGCGCGCCAAGGCCGCCGGCATCACCACCGTGGTCTTCGACCGCGGCGGCTATGTCTACCACGGCCGGGTCGCTGCTCTGGCCGAGGGCGCCCGCGAGGGCGGCCTGGAATTTTAAGGGGAGGAGAAAACGAACATGCCTAGATTTGAAAGAGAACCCAGCGAGTTCACTGAGAAGCTCGTTTCTCTCAACCGCGTCAGCAAGACCGTCAAGGGCGGCCGTATCTTCAAGTTCGCCGCTCTGATGGTGGTGGGCGACGAGAAGGGCCGCGTGGGCTTCGGCCTGGGCAAGGCCGCCGAGGTCCCCGAGGCCATCCGCAAGGGCATCGAGGACGCCAAGAAGAACATGTGCACCATCACCCTCTCCGGCACCACCATCCCCCACGAGGTCATCGGCTCCTTCGGCGCCGGCCGCGTGCTGCTCAAGCCCGCCGCCCCCGGTACCGGCATCATCGCCGGCGGCCCTGTGCGTGCGGTGATGGAGGCTGCCGGCATCAGAGACATCCGCGCCAAGTGCCTGCGCTCCAACAACCCCCAGAACGTGGTCTCCGCCACCTTCGAGGGCCTGAAGGCTCTCCGTGGCCCCGAGGAGGTCGCCCGGGTCCGCGGCAAGAGCGTGGAAGAGATCGTAGGTTAAGGAGGGCTAAAAAATGGCTAAGCTGAACATCAAGCTGGTCAAGAGCCTCAACGGCCGTATCGCCAAGCACAAGGCGACCGCCGAGGCCCTGGGCCTGCGCAAGATCGGCGACACCACCGTGCAGCCCGACAACGAGGCTACCCGCGGCAAGATCGCCCATATCGGTTACCTGCTCCAGGTCACCGAGGAACAGTGAGGAGGTGCGCGAAATGAATCTGCATGAACTGTCCCCCGCTCCCGGTTCTGTCAAGAGCTCCTTCCGCAAGGGCCGCGGTCACGGGTCCGGCAACGGCAAGACCGCCGGCCGGGGCCAGAAGGGCCAGTGGGCCCGCTCCGGCGGCGGCGTCCGCGTGGGCTTCGAGGGCGGCCAGATGCCTCTGGTGCGCCGCATCCCCAAGCGCGGCTTCAACAATATCTTCGCCAAACCCCTGGAGATCGTGAACGTCTCCACCCTGAATCGATTTGAAGACGGAGCTACCGTCAACGTGTGCGATCTGCTGGAGAAGGGCATCCTCTCCAAGTGCGAGCACGGCGTGAAGATCCTGGGCAACGGCACGCTCGAAAAGAAGCTGACCGTCCGGGCCACCGCCTTCTCCGCCTCCGCCAAGGAGAAGATTGTCGCGGCAGGCGGAAAGTACGAGGTGGTCTGACGTGATCCAGACCATCAAGAATGCCTGGAAGATCCCCGAGCTGCGCAACAAGATCCTCTTCACGATCTTCGCGCTGCTCATCTTCCGGCTGGGCTCGGCGGTCCCTGTCCCCTTCGTGGACACCGACCTGCTGGGCGGTTACCTGGATAACATGAGCGGCACGATCTTCGGGCTCATGAACGCCATGAGCGGCGGCGCCTTCGCCACCGCCACGGTGTTCGCCCTGGGCGTGCAGCCCTATATCAACAGTTCGATCATCGTGCAGCTGCTCACCGTCGCCATCCCCGCTCTGGAGCGTCTCCAGAAGGAGGGCGGCGAGGAGGGCCGCAAGAAGATCGCCGCCATCACCCGGTATGTCACCGTGGCCATCGCCCTGCTCCAGGGCTTCGGCTACTACACCCTGATCCGGGTCAACGAGCTGCTGGCCCTGAACGGCATGAACGGCATCTGGGCCGGCATCGTGATCGTCCTGTCCTTCACCGCGGGCTCCGCCTTCGTGATGTGGCTGGGCGAGCAGATCACCGAGTTCGGCATCGGCAACGGCATCTCCATCATCCTGTTCGCCGGCATCGTCTCCCGGGTGCCCAGCATGCTCCAGACCATGTGGCTGGGCGTGAACAACTCTCTCAACGGCATCTCCGGCGAGGGCGTGTTCGCTCTGCCCATCTGGGGCGCTGTCCTCATCCTGCTGGGCATGCTCATCCTGGTGGTCTTCATCGTGTTCATCTCCAACGCCGAGCGGCGGCTGCCCGTGCAGTACGCCAAGCGGATGGTGGGCCGCAAGATGTACGGCGGCCAGTCCACCCACATCCCCATGAAGGTGAACATGTCCGGCGTCATGCCCATCATCTTCGCCCAGTCTATCGCCACCCTCCCCACCACCATCGGCGCCTTCGCCGGCTGGACCGTGGAGGACGGCGGCTTCGTGGGCGGGCTGATGACGGTCTTCGACCCCTCCAGCCTGTTCTACGCGGTCATCTACTTCTTCCTGATCCTGGGCTTCAGCTACTTCTACGCCACCATGCAGTTCAACCCCATCGAGGTGGCCAACAACCTGAAGAAGAACGGCGGGTTCATCCCTGGTTTCCGCCCCGGCAAGCCCACCGCCGACTTCATCCAGAAGGTCCTGGGGAAGATCACTCTGTTCGGCGCTCTGTACCTGTCCGTCATCGCCATCGCCCCCATCGTGACCCAGAACATCATCGGGGTGCGGGACCTGGCCATCGGCGGCACATCCATCATCATCGTCGTCAGTGTCGCGCTGGAGACCATGAAGGCCTTGGAAGCCCAGATGCTGATGCGTCACTACAAGGGCTTCCTGGAATAAGGGGGGACCAGAATGAAGATGATCCTGTTGGGGCCTCCGGGCGCCGGAAAGGGCACCCAGGCCGAGATCCTGTCCCGTGTTTTCGATATCCCCACCATCTCCACCGGCAACATCCTCCGGGCCGCCGTCAAGGCGGGCACGCCCACCGGCCTGAAAGCCAAGTCCTATATGGACGCGGGCAAACTGGTGCCCGATGAAGTCATCATCGGCATCGTCCAAGAGCGCCTGGCCCAGGAGGACTGCAAGGGCGGCTTCATCCTGGACGGGGTGCCCCGCACCATCGCCCAGGCCGAGGCCCTGGAGGAGCGCGGCATCGAGTTCGACCACGTCATCTCCCTGGAGATCGACGACGACGCCATCGTCAAGCGCATGGACGGCCGGCGGGTGTGCACCCAGTGCGGCGCGCCCTTCCACACCGAGTCCAAGCCCCCCAAGCAGGAGGGCGTCTGCGACCTGTGCGGCGGCGCGCTCATGGAGCGGGACGACGACAAGCCGGAGACCGTGCGGGACCGTCTGGTGGTCTACCACAACGAGACCGAGCCCCTCAAGCACTTCTACGAGGCGCGGGGCAAGCTCGACATGGTGCCCGGGGACCTGGGCACCATCCAGGATACCACGCGGGCCATCAAAGAGGCCCTGGAGGCAAAAAAGCAGTGAACATGATCTCCATCAAATCTGACCGTGAGATCGAGCTGATGCGGCGGGCCGGGGCGCTCACTTCCCAGGCCCGGGCACTGGCCGGGTCCATGGTCGAGCCGGGGGTCTCCACACTGGAGATCGACCACGCGGTGCGGGACTTCATCCGCGCCCACGGCGGGGAGCCCTCTTTCCTCAACTACAGCGGCTATCCCGGCTCTGCCTGTATCTCGATCAACGAAGTGGTCATCCACGGTATCCCCGACCATCGGAAGCTGATGGAGGGGGATATCGTCAGCGTGGACGTGGGGGCCTTCCTGGACGGCTTCCACGGCGACTGCTGCGGCACCTTCGCCTGCGGGAAGATCAGCCCCGAGGCCCGGCGGCTCATCGACGTGACCCGTCAGAGCTTCTTCGAGGGCATCAAGCTGGCCACCCCGGGACACCGGGTCAGCGATATCTCCCACGCGGTGCAGAAATATGTGGAGGAACATGGCTATTCCGTGGTCCGGGACTTCGTGGGCCACGGCGTGGGGCAAAAGCTCCACGAGCCCCCGGAGGTGCCCAACTTCGGGCCCGCCGGACACGGCCCCCGGCTGATGCCGGGGATGGTGCTGGCCGTGGAGCCCATGGTCAACGCGGGCGGCTGGGAGGTCCGGGTCCTCAAGGACGGCTGGACCACCGTCACCGCCGACGGCTCCCTGGCCGCACACTATGAGAACACCATCCTCATCACCGAGGGGGAGCCCGAGCTGCTCACCCCTCTGGGCGGAGATGTGTGAGATGACGGACTGCGCAGGCTGGATCGTCCGTTCCGCCGCCGGGCGGGACAAGGGGACGCTGCTGTGCGTGGTGGGCGTGGAGGAGCAGGAGCCCCACCGGCTCCTGGTGGCCGACGGCAAGCGCCGCCGCTCCGCCGCCCCCAAGGCCAAGAAGCGCGGCCATGTAGACATCGTGTGCCCGGGCACGTTCCGGCATCCGGTCATCCGGAAGCTGCAGGACGGTATCCCGGTGTCCGACCGTGAGCTCAGGAGGGCCTTGGCGGCCTTCCGCGACCAAGGAGGGAATGACACTTGGCAAAAAGTGATATGATCGAGCTGGAAGGGATCGTCACCGAGGCCCTGCCAAACACCACCTTCCATGTGGACATCGGAAAGGGGCACATCATCCTGGCCCACATCTCCGGAAAGCTCCGCATGAATTTCATCCGCATCCTCCCCGGCGACAAGGTGACCGTACAGATGTCGCCCTACGACCTGACCCGGGGCCGGATCACCTGGCGTTCCAAGTAAAACATCAACGACCGACCCGTCCGCCGGCCTCTGGGGCCTTGCCTCTGGAGGCAGTCCCCGGCAGGGGAGCGGCGCGGCGGCGAGGGGCCATCAGGCATTCAGGAGGTACTGACATGAAAGTAAGACCGTCCGTGAAGCCCATGTGCGAGAAGTGCAAGATCATCAAGCGCAAGGGCAAAGTCATGGTTATTTGCGAGAACCCCAAGCACAAGCAGAGACAAGGTTAAAGGAGGCGCTGAACAGATATGGCACGTATTGCCGGTATTGACCTGCCGAGAGAGAAACGAGTGGAGATCGGCCTCACTTATATCTACGGCATCGGGCGCACCAGCGCCAACAAGATCCTGAAGGAGGCCGGGATCGATCCCGACACCCGCGTGAAGGACCTCACCGAGGAGGACGAGGCCAAGCTCCGCGAAGTGATCGGCAACGGCTACACCGTGGAGGGCGACCTCCGCCGGGACGTGGCGATGGACATCAAGCGCCTCACCGAGATCGGCTGCTACCGCGGCATGCGGCACCGCAAGGGCCTGCCCGTCCGCGGCCAGCGCAGCAAGACCAACGCCCGTACCCGCAAGGGCCCGAAGCGTACCGTCGCCAATAAGAAGAAGTAAGGGAGGGAGATCCACATGGCTACTGCTACGAAAGGCAAGAAAGTTATCCGTAAGCGCCGCGAGCGCAAGAACGTTGAGAAGGGCCAGGTGCATATCCGCTCCTCTTTCAACAACACCATGGTCACCGTGACCGACATGGGCGGCAACGCCCTGAGCTGGGCCTCCTCCGGCGGCCTGGGCTTCCGTGGGTCCCGGAAATCCACCCCCTTCGCCGCGCAGACCGCCGCCGAGACCGCCGCCAAGGCCGCCATGGAGCACGGCCTGAAGACCGTCGAGGTGTATGTCAAGGGCCCCGGCGCCGGCCGTGAGGCCGCCATCCGCGCCCTGCAGGCCGTGGGCCTGGAGGTCACCCTGATCAAGGACGTGACCCCCGTCCCCCACAATGGCTGCCGTCCGCCCAAGCGCCGCCGCGTCTGATCGTGGACAGAAGGAGGAAATCGTAATATGGCAAAGAATATGCAACCTGTGGCCAAGCGCTGCAAGGCCCTGAACATCTCTCCTGCGGCCATGGGCTACGCCAAGAAGACCACCAACCGCAACCCCAAGGCCAACGTGCGCAGGAAGCAGTCCGAGTACGCCACCCAGCTCAATGAGAAGCAGAAGGTCAAGTTCGTCTACGGCATCATGGAGAAGCAGTTCCGGATGTACTACGAGAAGGCCGCCAAGGCCCAGGGCAAGACCGGCGAGAACCTGCTGATCCTGGTGGAGCGCCGCCTGGACAACGTGGTCTACCGCCTCGGCTTCGCCATGACCCGCCGGGAGGCCCGGCAGCTGGTGAGCCACGGCCACTTCACCGTCAACGGCAAGCGGGTGAACATCCCCTCTTACCTGGTGAGCACCGGCGACGTGATCGAGGTGGCCGAGAAGAGCCGCTCTTCCGTGAAGTTCAAGCGCCTCACCGGCGAGGACGCCGTGATGGTCACCCTGCCCCAGTGGCTGGAGCGGGAGAAGAACACCCTGAAGGGCACCGTCACCAAGATGCCCGAGCGCGGGGACATCGACCTGCCCATCGAGGAGCACCTGATCGTCGAGCTGTATTCTAAGTAATAGATTTGATACCCTCGACTTGGGCCCGGGGGGCTGTCCGCCCCCTGGGAGGCCCGATCAACGAAAAGACGATACGGCGGAGCGCCCCTCCGCCGCCGCGACAAGGAGGGTAACTGATTCATGGTAGAAATCGAAAAGCCGCGCATCGAATGCGTGGAAGACCCCGGCGACAGCTCCTATGGCAAGTATGTGGTGGAACCGCTGGAGCGCGGCTACGGCACCACCCTGGGCAACTCCCTGCGGCGTATCCTGCTCTCCTCTCTGCCTGGCACTGCGGTGACCTCCATCAAGATCGCCGGCGTGCAGCATGAGTTCTCCACCATCCCCGGCGTGAAGGAGGACGTCACCGAGATCGTCCTCAACGTCAAGGGCATCATCGCCAAGCTCCACTGCGAGGGCGTGAAGACCGTCTATATCGAGATGAGCGGAGAGGGCGAGGTCACCGCCGGCAGCATCAAGGCCGACGGCGAGGTGGAGATCCTCAACCCCGACCACCACATCGCCACTCTGGGGCCCGACGCCTCCCTGAACATGGAGCTGACCCTGTCCCACGGCCGGGGCTATGTCCCCGCCGACCGGAACAAGTCCGCCCAGACCGTCATCGGCGTCATCCCCGTGGACTCCATCTACTCCCCCGTGCGGAAGGTCAACTACACCGTGGAGAACACCCGTGTGGGCGACCTCACCGACTTCGACAAGCTGACCCTGGAGGTCTGGACCGACGGCACCATCGACGCCCGGGACGCCGTGAGCCTGGGGGCCCGCATCCTGGTGGACCACTTCATGCTCTTCACCGACCTGAGCGAGACCATGGGCAACAAGTCCACGGTGGTGGAGAAGGCGGAGGCCCAGCGGGACAAGGTGCTGGAGATGACCATCGAAGAGCTGGATCTGTCCGTCCGCTCCTTCAACTGCCTCAAGCGCGCCAACATCAACACGGTGGAGGACCTGATCTCCAAGACCGAGGACGAGATGATGAAGGTGCGCAACCTGGGCCGCAAGAGCCTGGAGGAGGTCATCAACAAGCTGGCGATGATGGGCCTGTCCCTGGCCAGCGACGAGGACAACGCCAACAAGTAAGGCACTGCACAGAAGGGGGGCCTGGGGGGCATGTAACGTCCCCTCCCAGGCCCGGGCACGCCCGCGGCCTCCGCGCCGCCTCTTCAGGGGGCATGGGACCAGCCTCCCACCCCGGGACGAATCTACAAAGGGCTTTCGCCGTGCGAAACGCCATTAGGAGTGACGTATCATGTCTAAGAACCGCAAACTGGGCCGCCCCACCGACCAGCGCCGCGCCATGCTCCGCGCCATGGTCACCTATCTGCTGGAGAACGGCCAGATCAAGACCACCTACGCCCGCGCCAAAGAGGTCGCCCCTGTGGCCGAGAAGATGATCACTCTGGCCAAGCACAACACCCTGGCCTCCTACCGGCAGGCCCTGGCCTTCATCACCAAGGAGGATGTGGCCAAGAAGCTCTTCACCGAGATCGGCCCCAAGTACGCCGAGCGCAACGGCGGTTACACCCGCGTGGTCAAGATCGGCCCCCGCCGCGGCGACGCCGCCGAGATGGCCATCATCCAGCTGGTGTGATCGGATAGATAGACCATAAGGACATGACCCCTTATGTATCCCTGGTCTCCGGGGCATACATAGGGGGTTTTTTCTGCCCCGGCGGGCAAGGAAAAGGGGGGCGAAAGGGGCGTATCTCCTTGCTTTTTCTCCCCTATAGGTGTAAAATGGGTAGCACTGCGGAGACTGTGCCGAAGACACCATCATAGATAGGACAAGGAGGGCTTTTCATGTATCATACCTTCCCCCAATACCAGGAGAGCGCCGCGTATATCCGCGGCCGCATCGGCTCCTTCACGCCCCAGGTGGCCATGATCCTGGGCTCCGGCCTGGGCTTCCTGGGCGACGTGGTGGAGGACCCCATCTGCGTCTCCTACCGGGACATCCCCCACTTCAAGGCGTCCACCGCCCCCGGCCACAAGGGCCAGCTGGTGTTCGGCACCCTCCGGGGCAAGCGGGTGGCGGTGATGCAGGGCCGGATGCACCACTACGAGGGCTATTCCTACGAGGAGGTGGGCTACGCGGTCCGTGTGCTCCGCCTCCTGGGGTGCGAGACCCTGGTGGTCACCAACGCCGCCGGCTGCGTCAACACCCAGTGGAAGGCCGGCGACCTGATGCTGATCACCGACCAGATCAAGATCTTCATGGAGTCCCCCCTCCGTGGAGAGAACATCCCCGAGTTCGGCCCCCGCTTCCCCGACGCCTCCCACCTCTACACCCCCGCCCTCCAGGAGCTGGCCCGGGGCGCCGCCCGGGACCTGGGCATCCCCCTGCGGGAGGGCGTGTATATGTACTTCCCCGGCCCCCAGTACGAGACCCCGGCGGAGGTCCGCTTCGCCCGCACCGCGGGGGCGGACGCGGTGGGCATGTCCACCGCCCCCGAGGTGATCGTGGCCGGCCACTGCGGCATGCAGGTGCTGGGCTTCACCCTCTGCTCCAACATGGCCGCTGGCATCCTGGACCAGCCCCTCTCCGAGCAGGAGGTGCTGGACGCCGCCGCGGCCTGCAAGGACAAGTTCTCCAGACTGGTGCTGGAGTGCCTGGCCCGGCTCTGATCTTATCCACGAAAAGGAGAAAGGCTCCATGGCTACTTTGATCTACAACGTCACCGCCGTCCTCATGGACGAGGCCCGCACCGTCCTCCCCGGCGCCTATGTGCTGGTGGAGGGGACGGACATCGTCCGGGTGGGCCGGGAGCGCCCCCAGGACTTCGACGGCAAGTGCATCGACGGCAGGGGGGGCATCCTCATGCCCGGATTCGTCAATACGCACACCCATGTGCCCATGACTGCCATGCGGGGCTATGGGGACGGCCACGACCTGCACGACTGGCTCAACGATTACATTTTCCCTGTGGAGGCCAAGTGGGACGACCGGGCGGTGGCCGCCGCCGCCCGGCTGGGCCTGTGCGAGATGATCGCCTCCGGGGTGACCTGCATCGCCGACATGTATATGCGCACCGGCGTGGTGGCCCAGGCGGTGGCCGAGGCGGGGATCAGCGCCAACCTGTCCTGCGGCGGGGTCCAGTTCGAGGAGCCCTTCGACCCGGAGAAGAACCACGACTGCCAGGTCCAGCAGATCCTCACCGAGGAGTGGGACGGCCACGACGGGGGCCGGATCCGGATCGACTGCTCCATCCACGGGGAGTATACCTCCCACGCGGGGCTGTGGGACTGGATGGCGGACTACGCCGCCGGGCACGGCCTGGGGATGCATGTGCACCTGTCCGAGACCCGGAAGGAGCACGAGGAGTGCAAGGCGCGCCACGGGGGGAAGACCCCTGCCGCCGTGCTGGCCGGGCACGGCGTCTTCAACGTGCGGGCCATCGCCGCCCACTGCGTCTGGACCGAGCCCGGGGACTGGGCGATCCTGGCGGAGAAGGGGGTCACGGCGATCCACAACCCCATGTCCAACCTGAAGCTGGGCTCCGGCGTGGCCCCGGTGGTGGACCTGCGGAAGGCCGGGGTCAACGTGGCCCTGGGCACCGACGGGGTGAGCTCCAACAACTGCACCGACCTCTTCGGAGACATGAAGGTGGCGGCCATCCTCCAGAACGGCGTGCACTGCGATCCCCTGGCCCTCACCGCCTGGGACGCCCTGGAGATGGCCACCGTCAATGGCGCCAGGGCCCTGGGCCGCAAGACCGGCCGCATCCAGCCGGGCTACGCCGCGGACCTGGTGCTCCTGGACGGGGAGGCCCCCAACCTGATCCCCTGCCACGACCCGGTGAACAACATCGTCTACGCCGCCCACTGCTCCAACGTGGTGATGAATATGGCCCGGGGCAAGGTCATATATCGGAATGGAGAGTTCCTGACCCTGGACTATGAGAAGATCAAGGCGGAGATGCGGGGGCACGTGCTCCCCCACCTCTTCGGCTGAGGTCCTGCGCGTATCCACTGACCCAATATGTGAAAGGCTGTGCGACCCTATTGTCTAGTGAAAACAAGAGCACCTTTTTTGGCGGAGCGGCGGTCTTAGCGGCGGGCATCGCCATCGTCAAGCTCATCGGCGCATTGTATAAGATCCCTCTGGGCAACATCTTGGGGGACGAGGGCTTCGGCCACTTCAACAATGCCTATGTCATCTACAACCTGTTGCTGATGGTATCCACCGCCGGCCTGCCCGTGGCCCTGTCCAAGAGCATCGCCGAGGCCAACGCCCTGGGCCGCCGCAACCAGGTCCGGCGGATCTTCAACGTGGCCCTGGCCGCCTTCTTCGTCCTGGGCACGGTGAGCTTCGCCGTCATGTTCCTGCTGGCCCAGCCCCTGGCCGACCTCCAGGGGGACGGCATGGCCGTCCACGCGGTACAGGCCATCGCCCCGGCCTGCTTCTTCGTGTGCGTCCTCTCCACCTTCCGGGGATACGCGCAGGGCCACTCCAACATGGTGCCCACCGCCGTCTCCCAGATCATCGAGGCCCTGGGCAAGCTGGTGGTGGGCCTGGCCCTGGCCTGGATCCTGGTGCAGATGGGCGCCCCCTCTTCCGACTCCGCGGCCGGGGCCATCTTCGGCGTCACCTGCGGGGCGGGGATCTGTCTCATCTATCTCATCGTGGAGCATGTGCTCCGCCGCCGGGACGAGCGCCCCACCACCGACCGGCCGGAGAGCCGCGGGCGCATCCTCCGCCGGCTGCTGGCGATCGCGGTGCCCATCACCGTGTGCGCCTCGGTGACCCCGATCACCTCCTGGCTGGACACGGCCCAGGTGCAGAACATCCTCCGGGACGTGCTCAATGCCCAGAGCGCCGAGTGGTATACCCGGCAGGGGCTCACTGACCCGGTGGTGGCCGCCTACGGCGCGTACCAGAAGGCGATCACCATCTACAACCTGCCCTCCTCCTTCATGGTGGCGATCACCGCCAGCGTCATCCCCGCCATCTCCGCCTGCAAGGCCCGGCGGGACGGCAAGGGAGCGGGGCGGATCGCCGAGTCCTCCATGCGGGTGGGGATGCTGCTGGCCCTCCCCGCCGGGGCGGGCCTCATGGGCCTGGCCGGGCCGATCATGACCCTGCTCTACTCGGACACCGACCACGCCATCGCCGACCCCTCCATGGTGCTGCTGGGGGCGGCCTCCGTCTTCGTCTGCATCATGCTGGTGTGCAACTCGGTGCTCCAGGCCAACGGCTTCCTCCGGCTGCCCATCATCATCATGGCTGTCGGCTGCGCCGCCAAGCTGGCGGTGAACAACTTCATGGTCCGCAACATCGGAGCGGTGGGGGCCGCCGTGGGCACCCTGGTGTGCTACGTCATCGTGGCCGTGGCGGAGCTGGCCCTCATCAAGCGGGCCATCCCCTATCCGCCCAGCTACTTCCGGGTCTTCCTCAAGCCGCTCCTGGCCGCCGCCGTCATGGGCGGGGCCGTGTGCCTGATCTACCCGTTCCTGGAGGGCCTGCTGGGCGGCACCCTGGCCACCCTGGGGGCCATCTGTGTGGGCGTGGTGGTGTACGCCGTGCTGGTGCTGGCCCTGCGGGCCATCTCCCGGGAAGACCTGATGCTCATGCCCAAAGGGGAGAAGCTGGCCAAGCTGCTGCGGCTGTGAGCCCGGCGGGGACGGCCGCTCCCCCCCGCGATCCGGCAGGTCTTCACAAAATAAGAGCTTGCAGAAGGTAGAGAAATATGATAGATTTTGAACAGAGACCCACATACGATGTGAACGACTTGGTGGAGATCGTCCGGATCCTCCGGGCCCCCGGAGGCTGCCCCTGGGACCGGGAGCAGGACCACCAGTCCATCCGCCGCAACCTCCTGGAGGAGGCATACGAGGCCGCAGAGGCCATCGATGAGAAGGACCCCGAGCACCTGAAGGAAGAGCTGGGGGACGTGCTGCTCCAGGTGGTTTTTCACGCCCAGATGGAGAAAGAGGCCGGGGGCTTCGGCCTGGACCAGGTGGCCGACGGCGTGTGCAAGAAGCTGATCTACCGCCATCCCCACGTCTTCGGTGACGTGCATGTGGACGGCAGCGGCGAGGTCCTCCAGAACTGGGAGGAGCTCAAGCGGAAGGAGAAGCACCAGGAGACCGCCGCGGACAGCGTGGACGCGGTGGCCAAGAGCCTGCCCGGCCTGTGGCGGGCGGAGAAGGTGCAGAAGAAGGCGGCCAAGGCGGGCTTCGACTGGCCCGACGTGTCCGGGGCCCTGGAGAAGCTCCGGGAGGAGACCGGAGAGCTGGAGGCGGCCATCCGGGAGGGGTCCAACGTGTCCGAGGAGCTGGGGGACCTGCTCTTCGCGGCGGTGAACGTGGCCCGCTTCGTCAAGGCGGACCCGGAGGACGCCCTGTCCGCAGCCTGTGACAAATTCGCCCGCCGGTTCCGGGGGGTGGAGGAGGCCGCCCTGGCCCAGGGACGGCGGCTGGAGGATATGAGCCTGGCGGAGATGGACGCGCTCTGGGACCAGGTGAAGAGGAAAGAGGCTTAAAAGCGGCGGGCGCGGCCCTGGACCGCTTTAAGTAATATTGAGGACGTGGCATACGCCCGATACGAGTTTAGGAGGAGCAACGCATATGAATAAAGCTGAACTGATCAACGCCGCGGCCGAGAAGGCGGGCCTGTCGAAGAAGGACACGGAGAGCGCGCTCAACGCCGCCATCGACACCATCGTGGAGTGCCTGGCCAGCGGCGAAAAGGTTCAGATGGTCGGCTTCGGCGCCTTCGACGTGCGCCGCCGGGCCGCCCGGAAGGGCCGCAACCCCCGGGCCAAGGAGGGGGAGAACGCGGTCATCGACATCCCCGCCTCCAAGGTGCCCGTGTTCAAGCCCGGCAAGGCCCTCAAGGACGCCGTAGCCAAGGAGTGAGGTCCGGGCGGGATCGGACGGCGACGTATGTGCCCAGCGGCTCCGGGGCTGCCCGGAGCCGCTTTGTATTGCGGCTGGAGGTGAGAAGAAGATGCGTTTGGACAAGTGGCTGAAGGTCTCGCGCCTCATCAAGCGGCGGACCGTGGCCAACGAGGCCTGCGACAACCAGCGGGTGTCGGTGAACGGCCGCCCGGTGCGGGCCTCCTATGAGGTCAAGACGGGAGACGTGCTGGAGCTCCGCTTCGGCGAGCGGGTCACCCGGGTGGAGGTGCTCTCGGTGACGGAGAAGGTGGGCAAAGACGCCGCCTCCGCCATGTACCGGGAGCTGGCCTGACGGCCCGGGGAAGAAGAGAGGAGGTCCGCCTGTGATAGACTGGCTGGTCAAAAAGTTCATCAAAGACCCGGAGAACTGGGAGGATCCGGCGGTCCGGGAGCGCTACGGCCTGCTCACCGGTCTGGTGGGCATCGTGCTCAACCTGCTCCTCTCGGCGGGCAAGCTGGGGGCGGGACTGCTCACCGGCTCCATCTCGGTCACCGCCGATGCATTCAACAACCTGTCCGACGCGGGCTCCTCGGTGGTGACCCTGGCGGGCTTCCGGATGGCCGCCAAGCAGGCGGACGAGGACCACCCCTTCGGACACGGGAGGATCGAGTACCTGGCCGGGCTCATCGTGGCCGCCGCCATCCTGCTGGTGGGGGTGGAGCTGGCCAAGACCTCGGTGGAGAAGATCCTCTCCCCCGAGGCGGTGAGTTTCTCCTGGCTGTCTGCGGGGATCCTCCTGGCCTCCATCCTGGTGAAGCTGTGGATGTCCTGGTTCAACCGGACCCTGGGCCGCCGCATCGGCTCGGCGGCCATGGCCGCCACGGCGGCGGACTCCCTCTCCGACGCGGTGGCCACTTCCGCCGTGCTGCTGGGCACCCTGGTGTTCCGCTTCACCGGCTATAACGTGGATGGCTGGGTGGGCCTGCTGGTGGCCGTATTCATCCTCCGCTCCGGCTGGGGGGCGGCCAAGGACACCCTGGACCCCCTCCTGGGCCAGAGCCCCAGCGCGGAGCTGGTGGCGGACATCGAGCGCACCGTGCTGGCCCATCCGGAGATCAGCGGCATCCACGATCTGATCGTCCACGACTACGGCCCCGGCCGCAGCATGATGTCCCTCCACGCGGAGGTGCCCCGGAACGCGGATATGCTGGAGATCCACGATGTGATCGACAACATCGAGCGGGAGCTCAAGGAGAAGTTCCACACCGAGGCGGTGATCCATATGGACCCCATCGTCACCGACGACCCGGAGGTGGTCCGCACCCGGGAGGAGATGGAGACGATCGCGGAGGAGACGATCCCCGGCATGACCATCCATGACTTCCGCATGACCGCGGGCTCCGACCACAAGAACCTGATCTTCGACGCGGCGGTCCCCCTGGGCTGCCAGCTCAGCGACCAGGAGGTAGCGTCCGCCATCGCCCGAAAGACCGCGGAGCGCCTGGGGCCGGGGTACTTCACCGTGGTGTCGGTGGATCGGGCATACGCCCCCCTCCCGCCGGTCTGATTTACAAAAAATTCACCCATCTGCCATGGCCACCGGATATAATGTAAAAGAGAGCGCAGCCTTGCAGGCATTGGCCCCCAAGGGCCGCGGCGGGCATATCAGGCGGCCGGGCATCCGGCGGAGGGCCGGTCCGGATGTGCCCAGTGCAGCGCGCATCGTCATAAAACGACAGGGGGCGGCCCGCCGCCCCTACTACGAGGAAAGCTGGTGGATGGAATGCCCCGCAAAGTCCTGATCGTAGAGGACGACTCCAACATCGCAGAGCTCCTGCGGCTCTATCTGGAAAAGGAAGACTTCGAGACGGAAGTGGCATCCGACGGGGGGAAGGGCGTGGAGCTCTTCCGCTCTTTCCACCCGGACCTGGTGCTGCTGGACATCATGCTGCCCGTCATGGACGGCTGGTCGGTGCTCAAGAAGATCCGGGAGACGGATAAGACCCCCGTCATCATGCTCACCGCCAAGGGGGAGACCTCGGACAAGGTGGCCGGACTGGAGGGGGGCGCGGACGACTATATCGTCAAGCCCTTCGAGACCAAGGAGGTCCTGGCCCGCATCCACGCCGTCCTCCGCCGCTACGGCGCCGAGGAGGGCTCCGGCGAGCGGAAGCTCACCTTCGACAAGCTGGTGATCAACCTGGACTCCTATGAGCTCGTCGTGGACGGCAAACGGGTGGACACCCCGCCCAAGGAGCTGGAGCTCCTCTATCACCTGGCAGCCTCCCCCAACCGGGTATTCACCCGGAACCAGCTCCTGGACGAGGTGTGGGGCTTCGACTACTTCGGCGACTCCCGCACCGTGGACGTACATATCAAGCGGCTCCGGGAGAAGCTGGAGGGGGTCAGCCCCCAGTGGTGCCTCAAGACCGTGTGGGGCGTGGGCTATAAGTTCGAGCTCCAGGAGGACAAGAGCTAAAGCATCGGAACGGAAGAAAGGGGGGAGCCCCCTGTGAGAAGCATCTATCAGCGGCAGTTCGTCCTCATGGCGGGGATGATCCTGATCTCTTTCGCCCTGCTGGGGGCCAGCTTCATCATCCTATCCTACAATTACACCGTCCGGGAGGAGCAGGACTCCATCCAGCGCAACGCCGCCTATGTGGCCCAGGTGCTGGAGGAGAGCGTATCCAGCGACATGGACCAGCAGGGCTTCGTGCTCAAGGCATCCCGGGTACAGCCCACCCTGGAGTCGGTGGCGGTGGTCACTGACGCCACCGTCCTCATGGCCACCCAGGAGGGACAGATCCTCTTCGCCGTGGACGGCACCGGGGAGATCAGCGACCTCACCGACGTGCAGATCCCCATGGGGGTGATCCAGACCATCCAGACCTCCGGATCCTACGGGGGCATGACCACTTTGGGGAACACCTTTGGAGAGCGGCGCTATGTGGCCGGCGTGCCCTTCCTCTACACCTATCGGGGCAACACCATGATCGCTGGCATCGTCCTGGTGGCGGCGGAGGCCTCCGACCTGGTGGAGATGTGGCGCAATTTCGCCAACATATTCCTGTTCACCTCTGTGGTGGTGATGCTGCTGGCCTTCCTCACCAGCTCGGTCACCACCAGGAAGATGACCCAGCCGCTCAAGACCATGGCAGAGGCGGTGCGGAAGTTCGGCCATGGAGAGTACCAGACCCGGGTGGACTGCGGCGGGCGCTGCGACGAGGTGGGGGAGCTGGCGGAGGCCTTCAACGCCATGGCCGACTCCATCGCCAAGTCGGAGGCCAGGCGCAGCGAGTTCGTGGCCAACATCTCCCACGAGCTCAAGACCCCCATGACCACCATCGCCGGCTTCGCCGACGGGATCCTGGACGGCACCATCCCCCCCGAGCGGGAGAAGGAGTACCTGAAAGTCATCTCTTCCGAGACACGGCGGCTCTCCCGCCTGGTGCGGAAGATGCTGGACCTGTCCCGGCTCCAGTCCACCGAACAGGTCACCGCCCAGGAGCAGTTCGACATCTCGGAGGTGATGCTCCGGGTGCTGGTGAGCCTGGAGACCAAGATCAACGACAGGGGCCTGGACGTGGATACCGACCTGCCCGAGGACCCGGTGCGGGTGTGGGGGGACACCGACGCCATCACCCAGGTGTGCTATAATCTGCTGGACAATGCGATCAAATTCTCCTATGAGGGGAGCACCATGGGCATCCGGGTGAAGGCCCGGGGGGGCAAGGCGTATATCTCCGTGCGCAACCACGGGGACACGATCCCCCCGGAGGAGATCCCCCTGGTCTTCGACCGGTTCCACAAGACAGACCGGTCACGGAGCGAGGACCGGGAGGGCGTGGGCCTGGGGCTCTATATCGTCAAGACCATCCTCAACAACCACCACGAGAACATCACCGTCACCAGTGAGGACGGAGTGACCGAGTTCACTTTCACGCTGACTCTGGTGTGACGGGGGACACCCAGGAGGTAGGACGCCCATGTATCACTACTACTACGACAGCCCCCCGGCGGACCGGGAGGCAGGCCCGGCAGCCGTTCCGCCCCCGGAGACGCCTCCGCCCCAGGCGGGGGGGACGCCGGCGGCGCCCTCCGGGCCGGACCGGCGGCGTCCCTCCGAGCGGGGCGCCGTGGCGGTGCTCCTGTTCCTCTGCCTCCTCCTGGGGGGGACCGCCCTGCTCCTCTTTTTCCACAGCCGCCCCCGGGCGGTGACCGTCTATATGCCCCAGGAGCCCTCCTCCTCGGCCACGGCTCCCATGGCCGCCGCCGCGGAGCTGGAGCGGGCCCCCACCGGTGACGGCACCGTGCTCCAGCTCCAGCCGGAGCCCCAGGGGGAGCCCCTCACCTTTCAGGAGATCTATGCGGAGGTGAACCCCACCGTGGTCTCCATCCAGGCCCTGCTGCCCCAGGGCTATTCCCAGGGCAGCGGGGTCATCATGAGCGGGGACGGGTACATCATCACCAACGCCCATGTGATCGCCGGCAGCTTCCAGGTGGACGTGTCCCTGGCCGACGGCCGGCAGTTCCCGGCCAAGCTGGTGGGCCGCGACGAGGCCACCGACCTGGCGGTGCTGAAGGTGGAGGGCAGCGGCCTGCCCACGGCGGTGTTCGGCGACTCCGACCTGATGGAGGTGGGAGATACGGTGGTGGCCATCGGCAACCCCATGGGCGAGGAGCTCCGGGGCACCATGACCGACGGCATCCTCTCCGCCATCGACCGGGATATGGAGGTGGAGGGGGACTGGATGACCCTCCTCCAGACCACCGCCGCCCTGAACACCGGCAACTCCGGCGGGGCCCTGGTCAATGACAAGGGGCAGGTGATCGGCATCACCAACATGAAGCTGGTGGACCGCAGCTTCGACGGCGCCACCATCGAGGGACTGGGCTTCGCCATCCCCACCGCCACCGTCAAGCCGGTGGTGGACGCCCTCATCGCCCAGGGATATGTGTCCGGCCGCCCCACCCTGGGGGTCACCGTCCGGGGACTGTACCCCCAGGAGATGGAGCAGTTCCGGGTGGACCACGGCCTGCTGGTCATCCAGCTGGAGCCCGGCTCCGACGCCGCCGGCAAGCTGGAGACGGGGGACATCCTCCTCTCCGCCAACGGCACGGCCCTCTCCACCTCCGACGATCTGCTGGCCATCCGGGACGGCCTGGAGGCGGGGGACACCATCGCGCTGGAGATCCAGCGGGACGGAGAGGTCCTCCAGACCGAGATCGCCGTCATGGAGCGCTATCAGCTGGACGAGGCGCTCTCCTGAGAGCCGGCGCCGGACAGCGTCCGGCCGTCCCGACGCGCGAACGCCTGGGCCCGGCCCCCGAAAGGGGGCCGGGCCCAGGCGTTCGTCTCCACAGGGACTGGCCGCCGGCCGCTCACAGAGAGGCTGCCGCCTGCTCCAGGGGCTCCAGGTGCATCACAGAGACTTCGAAGGCGGTGCGCTCGGTGGGCACACCGTCCACCATCTTCTGGTAGATACGGCTCTGGAGGCGGCCCTCCAGGCGCACCCCGTCCCCCACCTCCAAGCCGGCGCAGTGCTGGGCCAGGCTGCCCCAGGCGATACAGGGCAGGTAGTCCGCCCTGCTGTACCGCCGGTTCACCGCCAGCATCAGGTCGCAGATGTCCCGGCCCAGAGGGGTGCGGCGGAGGATGGGGGGCTTGCACACCGCTCCGGTGAGCTCCAGGTGGTTGAAGGGCTCGGAGGAGCCCGGCCGCAGCTCCCGGGCGAAGAGGGTGATCACCAGGCGGCTGCCCACGCCGCTGCGGTTGTTGAAGGTGCGCACCTCCCCCTGCACCCACAGAGGGTCCCCCGGCCGGAAGGGACAGCTCTCCAGGAGGGCGTGGGAGGCCAGCACGTTGAGCCGGTCCTCTGTGCCGGAGAGCCGGGGCACCGAGAGGGGGAACACGTCGTAGCGCATCCCGTGGTTGATGTGGGAGAAGATGGGCTCGCCTGCTGCGCGGCCGCAGAGGGCGGCGCGATTGGTGTGATATCCTGCCTGCATATGTTCACGCTCCGTCCGCATTCGTTTTCCCCGGGCCGGGGATCCCCCGTCCCCGGGCGTTCGATGGGATGTATATGCGGACTTGTCCGGGGATATGCCGGGCGGGACGGGGAGAGGCGGGCACAGATAAAAAAGGACCGCGGCAGGGGAGCCCCCGCCGCGGTATGCCGCCGGATCTGGGATCCGGTCCCGGATTCAGAGGATGTCGCTGTCCACCTGGATGTTGTCGGTGCCGTTGCGCTCGAATTCGGAGATATAGGCCTCGATGCGGGAGGCCAGCTCGTCGTAGTTGCTGTCGTCGATGGGCACGTCGTCCATGTCCCGGCGGGCCAGGTCCTCGGCCAGGATATCGAAGAAGACATTGTCCTCATAGTCCATGATGGCCTCATGGATGCCGCCCTCGGCGAAGGCCCGGGAGGGGATCACCTCGCCCTGGTAGTCCTCCGCCAGGATGCCCATCCCCTCTTCCCTGGCCTTCGCGAAGAGGAGGCTCTCCACCTCGTCATAGTCGGGGATACGGTCCTCCCCACGGGTGGAATTGAGGATCCAATTTCCGATATAGACCATATCCAGCAGACGGCGGAACTGCTTTCTTGACAGCTCTAGATCCATATTGAGGACCTCCTTTACAGGGTGGGATGCCCACGGGGAGCGGGCTGCACAGATGGCATCTATATTATAATATGTTTTTCCCACTTGTCAAATCGATCCAAACAGGGGCTTGTTTTTCCCCCGGATCTCGCATATCATAGTGGATATGCGAGACCCGGGCCCCTGGCCCGGGGCGGAGACTGTTTTTGGGAGGTCATCGTGTGGATAACAGGCCCATCGGCGTGTTCGACTCCGGCCTGGGGGGGCTCACCGCGGTCAAGGAGCTGCGGCGGCTGGCCCCCCGGGAGGAGATCGTCTACTTTGGAGATACCGGCCGGGTGCCCTACGGCAGCCGCTCCCGGGAGACCATCATCCGCTACGCCCGGCAGGACGTGGCCTTCCTGCGGACCTTCGACCTGAAGGCGATCGTCATCGCCTGCGGCACCGTGTCCACCACCGCCCTGGACGTGCTGGCCGCGGAGAACGACATCCCCCTCTGGGGCGTGGTGGAGGCCGCCGCCCAGGCGGCGGCCAGGGCCACGCGGAACGGGCGGGTGGGGCTCATCGGCACCCAGGCCACGATCCGCAGCGGCGCCTACGAGCGGCGGATCGCCGGAGAGGACCCCTCCATCCGGGTGGTGGCCCGGGCCTGCCCCCTCTTCGTGCCCCTGGTGGAGAACGGCCGCTTCCGGGTGGGAGACGTGGTGGCCGAGACGGTGGCCGCCGAGTATCTGGCGCCCATCAAGGCCGCCGGGGTGGATACCCTGGTGCTGGGCTGCACCCACTACCCCCTCCTCACCGAGGTGATCGGGGCCTATATGGGCCCCGGCGTCACCCTGGTGAACGTGGGAGAGCAGTGCGCTGTCCGGGTGGTGGAGCGCCTGGCCGCCATGGACGCCCTCACCGGGCGGGAGGAGCCGGGGGAGAGCCGCTTCTACGTCAGCGACCGGGTGGAGGACTTCGCCCGCCTGGCCTCCCTCTTTCTGCAGCGGGACGTGGGCGAGGCGGTGGAGCAGGTGGATATCTACCGCTATTGAGCGCCGAAAAGTGCCCGGCCTCTTTACATCTTCCGGCATTCATTATATAATATCCGCCGGCCGCAGGCGGCGTGGAGCCATGGCGCCGGGCCTGCACAAGATCTTTTGAGGTGAGGCACAGATGGAGAAAGACGTCATCATTTCCATCAAGGGGACACAGGCGGTGGACGACGCTCCGCCGGAGGTCATCGAGCTGGTGACCGAGGGACAGCTCCGGGGCTCGGAGCGGGAGGGGTATACCCTGTCCTATCAGGAGAGCGAGCTCACCGGACTGGAGGGGACCCTGACCACCTTCCAGGTGGAGCCCCATCAGGTGACCCTGCTGAGAGTGGGAGAGTTCAACTCCCAGATGGTGTTCCAGCTGGGGCGGCGGCACTTCTCCATGTATGAGACCCCCTACGGGGCCCTGTCCGTGGGGGTGAACACCCACGACCTGCGGGCGGAGCTGGGCGAGCACGGGGGAAAGATCCAGATCAGCTATGCCATCGAGATCGAGCACAACGTGGCGGGGGAGAACAGCTTCCTCATCGACGTGCGGGAGAAGAGCCCTCTCCCCCAATAGAGACGGATATATTTTAGAGAGAGGGGCCCCTGCGGTCCCCGTGAGAAAGGTGATAGGAATGTCGAATCTGATCCAGGCGGCCAAGCAGCAGGTGGCGGAGCTCACCCAGCGGGCGTATGAGAAGGCGGCGGCCGGGGGCGTGCTCCCCGGCGGGCTGGAGGTGAAGGGGTCGGTGGAGATCCCCAAGGACGCGTCCCACGGGGACTACGCCTCCTCCTTCGCCATGGCCGGGGCCAAGGCCATGAAGATGGCGCCCCGGGCCATCGCCCAGGCCATCCGGGACCACCTGGAGCTGGAGGGCTCCTTCTTCGACCAGGTGGAGATCGCGGGGCCCGGCTTCCTCAACTTCACCCTGGGCAAGCGCTGGTACGGCCAGGTCCTCGCCGAGGTGGAGGCCGAGGGGAAGCGCTACGGCGCCAGCGACGTGGGCCACGGGGAGAAGGTCATGGTGGAGTTCGTCTCCGCCAACCCCACCGGCCCCATGCACATGGGCAACGCCCGGGGCGGCGTGCTGGGGGACACCCTGGCCAACGTCCTGTCCATGACCGGCTATGACGTGTGGAAGGAGTTCTACGTCAACGACGCAGGCAATCAGATCCACAAGTTCGCCATGTCCATCGACGCCCGGTACCACCAGCTGATCCTGGGGGAGGAGAACTTCCCCTTCCCCGAGGACGGCTACCACGGCGACGATATCCGGGAGCTGGCGGCGGCCTTCCGGGAGCAGCACGGGGACGGGTGGCTGGACAAGCCGGAGGAGGAGCGGCAGGAGGCCATGGCCCGGTACGGCCTGTCCGTGAACGTGCCCAAGATGAAGGAGGACCTGCGCCGCTATAAGATCGAGTACGACGAGTGGTTCTTCGAGTCCACCCTCCATGAGAGCGGCTATGTGGCCGAGACGGTGGGCCTGCTGGCGGACAAGGGCTGGACCTATGAGAAGGACGGGGCCCTGTGGCTCGACACCACCGCTCTCCTCAAGGAGAAGTATCTCCGGGAGGGCAAGACCCAGGAGCAGGTGGACAAGCTGGACCTGAAGGACGACGTGCTCCGCCGGGCCAACGGCTTCTACACCTATTTCGCCGCCGACATCGCCTACCACCGCAACAAGCTGGAGGAGCGGGGCTTCTCCAAGGCCATCAACATCTGGGGCGCCGACCACCACGGCCATGTGGCCCGCCTCCAGGCCGCCCTGGACGGCCTGGGCCTGGACGGCTCCCACCGGCTCGTCATCGTGCTCATGCAGCTGGTGAACCTGCTCCAGGACGGGCAGCCTGTCCGCATGTCCAAGCGGTCCGGCAAGGCCATCGCCCTCCACGACCTCCTGGACGAGATCTCGGTGGACGCCGCCCGCTACTTCTTCAACTCCCGCTCCAGCACCTCCCCCCTGGACTTCGACCTGGACCTGGCCGTCCGGGAGGATGCGGACAACCCGGTCTACTATGTCCAGTACGCCCACGCCCGGATCTGCTCCATGGTGCGGAAGATGGCGGAGGAGGGGGTCCATGTCCCCGCCGCCGCCCACGTGGACGCGGGGCTGCTGACCGAGCCCGAGGAGAAGGCCCTCCTCAAGGCCCTCTCCGAGCTGCCCGAGGAGCTGCGGCTGGCCGCCCGGGACTACGACCCCTCCCGCATCAACCGCTACCTGGTGGAGCTGGCGGGGAGCTTCCACCGCTTCTACAACACCTGCCGCTGCATGGTGGACGACGCCGCCCTCCGGGACGCGCGGCTCAAGCTGGCCGACACCACCCGGGCCGTCCTCGCCAGCGGCCTGGACATCCTGGGCGTCCAGGCCCCGGAGAAGATGTGAGATCTGGCCAACGGCCGCCCGGAGGGGCGGCCGTTTTTTGACGCAGGCCGGGGCTTTTTGAACGGTCTGGGAACAATAGCTTAAATTTTTATTAAACCTTCTGAAACACTCTTGTAATATCTTGTCGGCGTGCTATGATACTCTCTACATGATGGATGGAGCGAGACCGGTCCCGCCGGTGCGGTGCATGGCGGGCCATGGCCGCCGGAGACCTCCCTACAGGAGGTCCGAAGAAGAAAACAGGGTGAAGGATATGGATCTGATCCAATGGGTCGTGGTGCTCAACATCAGTCTGACGGTGCTGCTGGGCGCCGCTTACTTTTACCAGCTCGTCTATCTGCTCATCGGACTGGTGGGCAAGGCGCGGAAGAGGCCCGGGAGGGGGGAGGACGCCCCCCTCCACCGCTACGCGGCGGTGGTCGCCGCCCGGAACGAGGCGGGGGTCATCGGAGAGCTGCTCCGCACCCTGCGGGAACAGGACTATCCCCGGGAGCTGCTGGACCTGTACGTGATCGCGGACAACTGCACCGACGGCACCGCAGAGGTGGCCCGCCGGGCGGGGGCCATCGTGTACCAGCGGTACGACCAGACCCGCAGGGGGAAGGGCTATGCGCTGGATACGTTTTTCCACTGGCTGGCCGAAGCGGGCCGGGATACATACGACGGCTACCTGATCTTCGATGCGGACAATCTGGTGGATCCCAACTTCGTCCGGGAGATGGACCGGGTCTTCGCCACGGGAAAGTACGACGCCATCACCAGCTACCGGAACTCCCGGAACTATGGGACCAACTGGATCTCCGCCGGGTACGCCCTCTGGTTCCTGCGGGAGGCCCGCTTCCTCAGCGCGCCCCGGATGGCCCTGGGGAGCAACTGCCACGTGTCCGGCACCGGCTTCCTGGTCTCCGCCCAGACCATCCGGGCCAACGGCGGCTGGCCTTTCCACCTCCTCACCGAGGACATCCAGTTCTCGGTGGACTGCGCCCTCCAGGGGCGGCGGATCGGCTACTGCGAGAAGGCGGTGGTCTATGACGAGCAGCCCGTCACCTTCCGGCAGTCTCTGGACCAGCGGCTCCGCTGGTCCAAGGGGTTCTACCAGGTGGACCTCCGGTACGGCGCTTCCCTCCTCAGGGGGATCTTCCGGGGCGGACGGCAGGGCTGGTCCTGCTACGATATGCTCATGACCGTGGCGCCGGGGATGCTCCTCACCCTGGCCGTCCTCCTGTTCAACGTCGTGATCTGCGGCGCCTGCCTCTTCGAGCCGGCCTACATCGCCCGCTGGGTGGTGGCCCTGGCCCTGGAGTCCATCCAGTCGGCGGTGGTGGGGTTCTACCTGGGCCTCTTCCTCTACGGGGCCGTCACCACCCTCACCGAGTGGAAGCAGATCCACACCGGGGCGGGGAAGAAGCTCCTCTACCTCTTCACCTTCCCCATCTTCATGTTCACCTATGTGCCCATCTCCCTGGCCGCCCTGGTGCGCAAGGTGGAGTGGAAGCCCATCTATCACACCGGCGGGAAAAAAGTGGCCAAAGAGCTCCAGTGACCCGCGCCTGCCGCCCCGGAGCGCCCGGAAGAGCGCCCGGGGCGTTTTTCCGCCCGGATCGTCCCGGAGAGGGGCCTTCCGGGCTTGCCCGTCCGCCCCTGAGGCGGTATAATGGAGGAAAAACGGAGAGGAGCGGGAAGGATATGGACGTCGAACGGGTCTGGCAAGTGTATTTCAGCCCCACGGGGGGCGTGGAGAGGGCGACCGCTGTCCTGGCGGAGGAGCTGGGCCGGGCCCTGGGGGCCCCGGTGGAGACCTTCGACTTCACCCTGCCCCAGGCCCGGACCGGGACACGGCGGTACGGGCCGGGGGATCTGGTGGTGTTCGGCACGCCGGTGTACGCCGGGCGGGTGCCCAACAAGATCCTGCCCTTCGTCCAGGAGGGCTTCCTGGGGGAGGGGGCCCTGGCGGTGCCGGTGGCGGTGTTCGGGAACCGGAGCTTCGACGACGCCCTGGCGGAGCTGCGGAACACCCTGGAGAGCCGGGGCTTCCACACCGTGGCGGGGGCGGCGGTGGCGGCCCGGCACGCCTTCTCCCAGACCCTGGCCGCCGGGCGGCCGGACGGGGCGGACCTGGAGGCCCTGCGTGCCTTCGCCCGCCGGGCGGCGGACAAGGTCCGGGCGGCGGAGGAGACGCCGCCCCCGGTGGCCGTGGCGGGGAGGGACCCGGTGGGGCCCTACTACACCCCCCTGGGCCTGGACGGACAGCCGGCGGTGTTCCTGAAGGCCAAGCCCAAGACACGGGAGGACCTGTGTCTCCGGTGCGGCCTGTGCGCCCGCTCCTGCCCCATGGGCTCCATCAGCCGGGAGGACCCGGCCCGGGTCACGGGCGTGTGCATCAAGTGTCAGGCCTGCGTCCGCAGATGCCCCGCCGGGGCCAAGTACTTCGACGACCCCGCCTTCCTCTCCCACAAGGCCATGCTGGAGCAGACCTACGCCGCCCGGAAGGAGCCCGCCTTCTTCCTGTGAGCCGCTTGCATTTCCCCGGGGAGGATGGTATACTCTCATACGATCTGAAACTATCGAGGAGGATGCTCTCATCATGGACATACCCTTATCCCTGCCCTTCCTGATGGACGGCGCCACGGGGACCGAACTGCAAAAGCGGGGGATGCCCCCCGGCTCCTGCACCGAGCAGTGGGCCCTGGACCATCCGGAGGCCCTGCTGGAGCTCCAGCGGGCCTATGTAGCGGCAGGGGCGGACGTGCTGGTCACGCCCACCATCGGCGCCAACCGGGGCGCCCTGGAGAAGTTCGGACTGGAGGGGGAGCTGGAGCGGTATAACCGGGCCCTCACCGCCCTCACCCGGCAGGCCGCCGGGGGGAAGGCCCTGGTGGCCGGCGACCTGGGCCCCACGGGGAAGGCCATCCCCCCCTATGGAGAGACCCCCTTCGAGGAGCTGGTGGACCTGTACGCGGAGCAGGCGGCGGTCCTGCTGGACGCGGGAGTGGACCTCTTCCTGGTGGAGAGCGTCATGGCCATGGCCGAGGCCCGGGCCGCCGTGCTGGGCATCCGCAAGGCGGGAGGGGACAAGCCCATCCTGGTCACCTGCTACTGCGACGAGGAGGGCCGGACCCCCACCGGCACCGATGTGCTGGCCTGCGCCATCGTCATGCAGGGCATGGGGGCCGCGGCCTTCGGCCTCAACTGTGTGGATCCGGCGGTGGCGGAGGAGCAGCTCACCCGGCTCCACCAGTACACGGACATGCCCCTGATCGCCGAGCCCAGCGCCGGCAGCCCCCTCCAGGAGGCGGACGGGCGGCTGGTGTATCAGGGCGGTGTGGAGGACTTCTCCAGCCGGGTGCCCAGCTGGGCGGCGGCAGGGGTGCGGATCTTCGGCGGCTGCTGCGGCACCCACCCGGGGCACATCCGGGCCCTGAAGGAGGCCCTGGGGGAGATCGATTTCTCCGCCTTCCCGCCGGTGGAGAAGGATCCGGACGTGATCCCCTGCGCCAGCGAGAAGGAGGCCCGCTTCATCACCCCCGATGTGGACGTGGGGGAGACCATCCGCTGCGGCCCCGACCTCATGGAGGACATCCTGGAGGCGGAGGAGGAGCGGCCGGTGGGGGCCATGCGCATCGCCATCCTGGAGGAGGACGACCTGGAGATCTTCGCCGAGGAGCAGTACGCGATCAAGGACGCCCTGTGCCTCTGGTCGGACGTGCCCGAGCTCATGGAGGGGGCCCTTCGGGCCTACCAGGGCCGGGCCTTCTACGACGGCACCGCCGACCTGGAGCCGGAGGTGCTCCAGCGCCTGAGCCGGGAGTACGGCCTGATCCTGCTGTGAGGCCGCATATCTGCACGATAAAAACGGAGGACCGCTGAAGAGCGGTCCTCCGTTTTCCTTTCACTCTTTCACGATCAGCCCCAGCCGCTTGGCCAGCCCGGCGGCCTGCCACAGGTCCACCACCGCGCCCCGGAGCTCCTCCAGCCCCTCGGAGAGCACCAGGCCGTCGATGGTGCAGGTGGTCAGGTCCACCCCTTTCAACAGGGTGTGGAAGAATTGGGCCCCGGTCAGGTCGCAGCGGGTGAAGGCGGCGGGGGAGAGGAGGCACTGGGAGAGGCGGGCGGCGGGGAGGCGGCAGTCCTGGAAGGCCGCGCCCCGCAGCCGGGAGCCGGTGAAGTTGGCCCCCTGGAGGAGGCAGTCCCGGAAGGAGACCTGCCCCAGCCGGCAGTCCGGCAGCCCCGCCCCCAGGGCCTTGCACCCCTCCAGGGCGCAGCGGTCCCACCGGCTGCCGGAGAAGTTCGCGCCCGAGAGGTCGCAGTCCTGGAAGAGGACGTGGGAGAGGTCGCAGTCCTGCCACTGACAGCCGGGCAGGCGGCAGGAGCGGAAGACCGCGCCCTCCAGGACCAGGCCGGAGAGGTCCGCCCCCTCCAGAGCCAGCCCCTCCACTGCCACGCTCCGGATGGGATCATCCTCTTCCCGGGCCTCCTCCGCCAGGGCGGGGAAGTCGTCCACAGCCTGTGGATATCTTGGCAGGATGGGTGGCAGCAGGTCCATCGGGGATCCCTCCTCTTCTATAAGCTGCCGGGACGCCTGGACGCCGCAGCTGCGGCGGCTCGCTCTGCTCGCCCGTCGCCGGCCCAGGGAAGCCTGGGAGCGCGATCACTCCTTGACGAAATAGGAGATACCGGCGCAGCCGGGGCCCGCGTGGGTGCCGACGACGGAGCCGATGGAGCTCTCCAGGACCTCCATGCCGGGGATGCGCGCCTGGAAATAGGCCTCGCACTCGGCCATGATCTGGGGGGCGTCGGCGTGGCCGAAGGACACGGGCAGAGAGGTGTCCACCGGCTCGGCAGCGATCTTCTTCTCCATCCACTGGTAGGCCGCCTTCCGCCCCCGGGCCTTGCCGGCGGCCTGGACCACCCCGTCCCGGATGTCCAGGATGGGGGTGATGCCCAGCATGCCCCCCACCACCGCGGCGGCGCCGGAGATGCGCCCGCCCATCTTCAAGTACTTCAGGGTCTCCACCACCGCGTAGAAGCGCTGGCGGGCCTTGAGCCGCTCCAGCTCCTCCGCGATCTCCCGGGCGGAGAGGCCCTGGTCCCGGAGCCGGGCGGCCATCTCCACCAGCAGGCCCAGGCCGAAGGTGACGGTGTCCGAGTCGATCACGAAGATGTGGTCGGGATCCACCATCTCCCGGGCGATCATGGCGGATTGGCAGGTGCCCGAGAGCTTGGAGGCGATGAAGAGGGCCACCACGTCATCGCCACGGTCCCGGTGGGCCTGGAAGCGGCGGACGAACTCCTCCGGATTCACCTGGGCGGTGGTGGGCAGGGCCTGGGCGGCGCGGAGCCGGACATAGAACGCCTCGTTGGTCAGGTCCACCCCGTCCAGGAAGGACTCCTCCCCGAAGTGGACGGACAGGGGGGCCACCTCCACCCCCAGGGCCTCCTGCCGCGCTTTGGACAGGTCGCTGGTGCTGTCGGTGATGATCTGTACCATATTGACATTTCCTCTCTTCTCATCAAGATGTACGGCCAAAGCCGGTAACGCGCTTCAAAACACTGGCATCATATCCCGAAATGCGCCCTCTTGTCAACCCCTGGGCCCGGCCCGCCGCCCATCCGGGCCCGGCCGCATTTTTTTGCCGCAGCCCCTTGACAAACCCGGGGCACTGTGTCTATACTGTATATGCTGGATATATACAGTAAAACATCTCGAGGTGGAACCATGGACATCATCATCAGCAACAGCTCCGGCGTGCCCATCTACGAGCAGATCGCCCGGCAGATGAAGGGCCTCATCCTGCGGGGCGAGCTGCGCGAGGGGGAGGCCCTTCCCTCCATGCGGCTGCTGGCCAAGGAGCTGCGCATCTCGGTCATCACCACCAAGCGGGCCTATGAGGAGCTGGAACGGGAGGGCTTCCTCACCACGGTGCCCGGCAAGGGCTGCTTCGTGGCCCCCCGGGACCTGGCGCTGGTGCGGGAGGACTGCCTGCGCCGGATGGAGGAGCAGCTCTCCCAGGCGGTAGCCACCGCCAAGGCCGGCGGCATCAGCCTGGAGGAGATGACCAGTGCGCTGGACATTTTGTATGGAGACGAGTGATATGACGAACGCCATTGAGATCCGCAGCCTGTGCAAGGACTACGGGGACTTCAAACTGGACCATGTGGACCTGACCCTGCCCGGAGGGGCGATCCTGGGCCTCATCGGGGAGAACGGGGCGGGGAAATCCACTACCATCAAGGCCGTCCTGGACCTGATCCGCCGGGACGGCGGGTCGGTGAAGGTATTTGGGCGGGAGGTGGCGGAGAGCGGCCCCGCCTATAAGGAGGATCTGGGCGTGGTGCTGGACGACGCCCCCTTCCACGACGTGCTCAAAGCGCCCCAGGTGGGGAAGATGCTCTCCCAGATCTACCGCAACTGGGACCAGGGCCTCTTCGACGGCTATCTGGACCGGTTCCGTCTGCCCAGGGACAAGAGGATCAAAGAGTTCTCCAAGGGCATGAAGATGAAGCTCTCCATCGCCGCCGCCCTGGCCCACCGCCCGCGGCTGCTGGTGCTGGACGAGGCCACCGCCGGGCTGGATCCGGTGGTGCGCAGCGAGCTGCTGGACGAGTTCCTCTCCTTCATCCAGGACGAGGACCACGCCATCCTCCTCTCCAGCCACATCACCAGCGACCTGGAGAAGGTGGCAGACTATGTGACCTACCTCCACAAGGGGCGGGTGGCCGTCCAGGGTGCCAAGGACGAGCTGCTGGAGACCTACGGGCGGCTGGTCTGCTCCCGGACGGACCTGGAGCGGGTGGACAGAGCCCTCCTCCAGGGGATCCGGATGGGACAGTTCAGCTGCGAGGCGCTGGTGAAGGACCGCGCCGCCTTCCGGCGGCGCTATCCGGAGCTCACCGTGGACCCGGTGGGCCTGGAGGACATCATGGTATTCACCGTAAGGGGGGACGAGACATGCTCGGACTGCTGAGAAAAGACCTGTACCTCATCGCCGCCATGGCCAGGAGCTATCTTATCATCTGCGCCTTTTTTATTGTTTTGACTGTGCTGGGGGTATACGACGCCTCTTTTCTGGCCACTTTCCTCTCCCTCATCTGCATCATGCTGCCGGTGAACGTCTCCGCCTACGACGAGCAGGCCAGGTGGGACAAATTCGCCTCCGCCCTGCCCACGGGCCGGGACGGCGCAGTGCAGGCCCGCTACCTGTTTACCGCCCTGATCTGCCTGGGAGCAGTGGTCCTGGCGGCCGTCCTGGCCGCGGCGATCTGGCTTCTGGACCTGGGGGGCCCAAGCACCCTGGGGGATGCCCTGCTCACCGGGGTGCTCCCCGCCAGCTTCGGCTTCCTGGTAAACGCCATTCTCCTGCCCCTGCTCTTCAAATTCGGTTCTCAGAAAGGGCGGCTTTATCTGGTCGTCGCCATCGCTGTCTTTATGGGCTGTGTCTTCGGCGCCCTGGGCGCCCTGTCCCAGGCGGGGGTCTATCTGACCTCTCTGCCCCCTCTGTGGCTCCTGCCCCCCCTGTGCCTGCTGACTCTCTACCCCTCCTACTGCATCTCCCGGGCCATCTTCCGGCGCAAGGAGTTCTAAAGAAGCGGGCCGCCTCGCAGCTGAGGCGGCCCGCTTCTTTTCCGTTTTCCCGTTTTACGCTCTCGGCCGGGAGATGGACTCCACCACGCCGAAGTCCTGGAAGGGGAGCACCACCACCAGGGCCCGGCCGAGCACACACCGCTCGTCCACCACCCCGATCTCGGGGCTGCGGCCGTCGGTGGAGTTGTTGCGGTTGTCCCCCATGACGAAGATCGAGCCCTCCGGCACCTCGATATGGGTGTAGAAGCTGGAGGAGAGCTCTTCCATGGGCTCCAGGATATAGGGCTCGTCCAGCGCCTCGCCGTCCACATAGACGGTATTGGAGCTGTAGTCGATGTCCACCGTCTGGCCGCCCACGGCGATGATCCGCTTCACGATGGGCTGGCCGTTCCGGAAGGTGTTCTTGCTCAGGACCACCACGTCGCCCTGCTCCGGCTCGTAGCCGATGCTCTGGAGGAGGAGCATATCGTGGTCCATCAGGGTGGGCATCATGGACTCTCCATCCACCCCGATGATGCGCCCCACGAAGGTGAAGATCAGGATCAGCCCCACCAGCGCCATCACCAGGGCCTGGAGCCAAAAATACAGGTCCACTTTCAGCGCGTCGGGGCCGGAGACCTTAGGCTCCTCCTCCCCGCCGGGGACCTTGTTCTCGTCGGACATGGGTATCCCTCCCATCAGTTGGAGATTTTATTATATCCCTTTCCGCCGCGGATTGCAAGGCCGAGGGGGATCCCGGGTATAGTCTCCTGCATATCCGTCTACACTTACCATAGAATGGAAGAGCAGGACAGCCTGCGGAAAGGAGGCGCCGGAGATGGCGGAGGCAGTGAAAAATGGGATCTTTTTCTTTCGGAGACGGGAGGTCCGCCGGGACGGAGAGGAGATGGCGGTGCTCAAGGAGGGACTGGAGCGGACCCGGACCCTGATCAATCAGGCCTATTCCGGATTCAACGCCACCAAGGACCCGGACCTCATCGAGTCCTATGTGTTCGAGATCAACGCGCTCCAGGCCCGGTACACCTATCTGCTCCGCCGGGTCAAGGAGCTGGAAGGGCGGGAGGGGTGACGGCGATGGGGCCCCTTCTCGCCCAGTCCCTCCCCTGGCTCCTGGCGGGGGGGATGGCCGCCGTGGCCCTGCTGCTGCTGCGCCAGCCCCTGCTCTGCCTGGGGCGGCTCTGCCTGCGCACCGCCGCCTCTCTGGCCGCCCTGGCCGTCCTCAGCCCCCTGCAGGGGGTGCTGGGCTTCGGATTGGGAGTCAACCTGGCCAACGCGCTGGTCATGGCCCTCCTGGGCGTCCCGGGCTTCGGGCTCCTGCTGCTGCTCAACTGGGCGCTGGCGTAGGAGATGCCCCGCGGGCGCCGGGAGCCGCCGCTCCCCCAGGGGCCCGCGATATTTCTGTATATTTCCATCGAGAACTTTCCGCCCGCCGGACATACTGTCTTTGACAGCAGCAGAAAGGCGGGCGTTTTTATGGATCGTCAAAGCAGAAAGGCGGGGTGGGGAACGGCCCTGTGCATGTTCCTCCTCCTCTGCTGGGCCGCCGCCCCGTGGGTGGCAGCCGCCCAGCGGCTCACCGCGCCGGAGGAGCGGGCGGAGGAGGCCGCGTCCCTCTCCGGGGGCCCGCCCCTCATCGCCCTCACCTTCGACGACGGGCCCCGCCGCTCCACCACCACCGCTCTGCTGGACGGCCTGTGCCAGCGGGGGGTCCACGCCACCTTCTTCCTCATCGGCGCTCAGCTGGAGGACAACGAGGACCTGATCCGCCGCATGGACGCGGAGGGACACCAGATCGGCATCCACACCTACGACCATGTCCGGCTCACCGGCCTCTCCAAGGCGGACTTCGACGCCCAGGTGGCCCGCACCCGGCAGGCGCTGACCGGCATCCTGGGCCACGACGGCTTCCTCCTCCGTCCGCCCTACGGCCTCACCGACGGGGCCGCCCGCCAGAACGCCGGCTGCCCCATCATCCTCTGGTCGATCGACCCGGAGGACTGGGGGGACCAGGACGCCGCCCGGGAAGTGGAGCATGTGGTCTCCCACGCCTACGACGGGGCCATCATCCTCATGCACGACATCTTCCCCGCCAGCGTGGAGGCGGCCCTGGAGATCGTGGACCGGCTCCATGCCCAGGGCTATCTCTTCGTCACCATCGACGAGCTCTTCCAGGCACGGCACATCCAGCTCCAGCCGGGCCAGGTGTACCGGGAGGCCGCGCCGTAGCCCCGGAGCGCCCCCTC
>DWZK01000061.1 GCA_019117605.1 Candidatus Intestinimonas stercoravium
CCCTCCGCCAGCTCGGTGACGCCCAGGGCGCCCAGCACGCTGTCGCAGAACTTGAAGGGGCTGGCGGTGGAGGCCACGATGGCCGGGGTGTCGTCGCCGGTCTCCTTCCGGTACTGCTCCAGCACGTCGAAGGCCACGGCGGTGTGGGGGTCGATCAGGTAGTGGTGCTCCTGCCACATCCTCCCGATCACCTTCTGGGTCTGGGCGTCGTCACAGAAGCCGGCGGAGAAGAGCCTGGTCAGCCTGTCCTGGATGGCGGGGCTCACCTCATAGCGGCCGGTCTGGTTCAGTTGGCCCATGTACTCCCGCACCTGCTCGTCATCGTGGCCGGTGAGGGCGAAAAGCAGCCGCTCCAGGTTGGAGGAGATCAGGATGTCCATGGAGGGGGACATGGTGTTGTAGAAGGTGCGGTTGCGGTCGTACACGCCGGTGCGCAGGAAGTCGGTGAGCACGTTGTTGGAGTTGGAGGCGCAGATCAGCCTGCCGATGGGCACGCCCATCTCCCTGGCGTAGCAGGCGGCCAGGATGTTGCCGAAGTTGCCGGTGGGCACGCAGACGTTGACCTTGTCCCCCTTGCGGATGCGCTCAGCCCGCATGAGATCACAGTAGGCGGAGATGTAATAGACGATCTGGGGCAGCACCCGGCCCCAGTTGATGGAGTTGGCCGAGGACAGGAAGAAGCCGCGGCCGGCCAGCTGCTCCCGCAGGGACTCATCGGAGAAGAGCTTCTTCACGCCGGTCTGGGCGTCGTCGAAGTTGCCCACCACGGAGCACACCCCCACGTTCTCCCCCTCCTGGGTGGCCATCTGGAGCTCCTGAATGGCGGAGACGCCGTCCTTGGGGTAGAACACCAGGATCCGGGTCTTTTCCACGTCCCGGAAGCCCTCCAGGGCGGCCTTGCCGGTGTCGCCGGAGGTGGCCACCAGGATGCACACCGTCTTCTCCTCCTCCAGCTTCCGCAGGGAGGCGGTGAGCAGGTGGGGCAGCATCTGCAGGGCCATGTCCTTGAAGGCGCAGGTGGGGCCGTGCCACAGCTCCAGACAGAAGGTGTTGGAGTCCAGGGCGCGCACCGGGGCCACCGCCGGGGTGTCGAACTTCTCCGGCCCGTAGGCGGCGTTGGCAAAGTCGGTGAGCTCCTTGACGGAGAACCCGTCCAGGAACAGCTTCATCACGTACACCGCCCGCTGCTGATAGGACATGTTCTTCAGCTCCTCCAGGGAGCGGCGGGGCAGCTTGGGCAGATAGACCGGTGTGAGCAGCCCTCCGTCGTCCGCCAGCCCCTTGGAGATGGCCTGAGCGGCAGAAAACTGCTGTTCCCGGTCTCTTGTGCTGATGTATTGCATCTTGATTCCTTCCATTCTTGTTTTAGGATACGTAATCAATGCGGATCATATCAAGATCCCCTAGTGTTGTATTATGCCATTTTTTCCGGAACAGGTCAACCCCAGGCGGCACAATTCGCCTCCTCGGAGGCGGTTTTTTCTCAAAACGCCCCCTCAATATGTCGTATTTTGGGATTTTTGGTCCCCAACCCATTGGGGGCCAGCACCTCGATCACGTCAAACCGGGGCTGGAGAACGGCGGGATGCGCCTGAAGATAGAGCTCCGCGGCGGTCCGCAGCTTCTCCCGCTTGCGCCGGTCCACCTGCTCCGCCCCCGTGCCGAAGCGGTTCGAGCGGCGCAGCTTCACCTCCACGAAGCAGAGATACCCCTCCCCCTCCGCCACCAGGTCCAGCTCCCCGAAGCGGCACTTCCAGTTTCGGTCCACGATCCGACAGCCCTTTTCCTCCAAAAAGGCGGCCGCCAGATCCTCCCCCCAGCGCCCCAGGCGGCGGCTCTCCTCCCCGCTCATAGGTTCTTCAGGAAGGACCGGCGGTGGATGGGGCTGGGGCCGTAGGTCCGGAGCATCTCATAGTGGAGCTTGGTCCCATAGCCCTTGTGCTTCTGGAACTGGTACTCCGGGTACTCCTCCGCCGCCTTCACCATCCACCGGTCCCGGCTCACCTTGGCCAGGATGGAGGCCGCCGCGATGGAGGCGGACAGGCTGTCTCCCTTTACAAAGCAGCGGTGGGGAGTGAGGATGGCGGCGCTCCGCCCGTGGTCCCGGTTGCCGTCGATGAGGGCAAAGTCCGCCCCGGGCTCCAGCTGGTCTATGGCCAGCTGCATGGCCTTCATGCGGGCGCTTAAAATGTCGGTCTCGTCGATCTCCCGGGCGTCCACCCAGGCCACCGCCCAGGCGGCGGCCTTCTCCTGGATGACGGGGAACAGGGCCTCTCGCTTTTTCTCGGTCAGCTTCTTGGAGTCGTTGAGGCCGTCGATCTCCACCCCCAGAGGCAGGATCACCGCCGCGGCGTACACCGGGCCGGCCAGAGGGCCGGCTCCCGCCTCGTCGCAGCCGCAGATGAATGTATGGCCGGCGGCCAGGGCTTCTTTTTCATATTGCCATAGGTCGTTCATGGAGGTTTCCTTCTTTCGCGGGAGGTTTCGCCAACTCTCTTATTTTTCCTCTTGTAGGGGCGGTGTCCTCACCGCCCGTCCAGCCTTCCCCAATTTCGCAGGAAGGTTTCGCCGCCTGCGGGCGGCGAGTTACTTTGCCCATGGCGGCAAAGTAACCAAAACGCCCCCGGGGACGCGGCCAATGGACTACGGCTCCGCTATGCTCCGCCTAGGTCCATAGGACCGCTTTCCCCGGACCCCTTTTTACGGG
>DWZK01000062.1 GCA_019117605.1 Candidatus Intestinimonas stercoravium
CTTCTCCGGCAAGGACCCCACCAAGGTGGACCGGTCCGCCGCCTATATGGCCCGCTACGCCGCCAAGAACCTGGTCAACGCCGGCCTGTGCCGCAAGTGCCAGATCGAGCTGGCCTACGCCATCGGCGTGGCCCACCCGGTGTCCGTCCTGGTGGACACCTTCGGCACCGGCGTCCTCCCCGACGAGGCGCTCTCCCGGATCGTGCGGGAGAACTTCGACCTGCGCCCCGCCGCCATCATCCGGGAGCTGGACCTGCTGCGCCCCATCTACGAGCAGACCGCCGCCTACGGCCACTTCGGCCGCACGGACATCGACCTGCCCTGGGAGAAGCTGGACCGGGCGGAGGCCCTCAAGCAGTACCTGTGAACGCATCTGTGGGAAAGGAGCGCCGTCAGGCGCTCCTTTCAGACTGTCGAAAAAGAGGGACCAGGCCGGAGAAGCAACGGGGGGATAGTGTGAAAGGGGGTCTGGACTGCCGGGGGCAGTCCAGATGCCTTCGGGCGGAGCCACCTAAGACCAGGTGAGCCCCCACTTTCGCGTACAGTCAAGAACATTTTGACGCAAGTCAAAATGTCAGACAGCGTGTCGAAGAAGTCCTTTGACTTCTTCGACACGCTGAAAGGAGCGCCGTCAGGCGCTCCTTTTTCGCGCCCGCTCCCGCCGGAGACGCCTGTCTTTTTGGTTGCGATCTGGAAGGAGATACGGTATAATAGTTCAGATATTTCCAAGGAGGGACGGCCATGCCAGCCATTTCCATCATCGTCCCCATCTATAAAGGGGAGAAGGTCCTCCCCAAGTGTGTGGAGTCTATCCTGGCCCAGAGCTTCACCGACTGGGAGCTGCTGCTGATCGACGACGGCTCTCCCGACGGGAGCGGGGCCCTCTGTGACGGATACGCCGCCCGGGACAGCCGGATCCGGGTGTTCCACAAGCCCAACGGCGGGGTGAGCTCCGCCCGGAACCTGGGCATGGACGAGGCCCGGGGAGAGAGCATCCTCTTCGTGGATGCCGACGACTGGATCGACCCGGAGATGTGCCGGATCCTGTGGGAGGCCCAGACGGCCGCCGGGGCGGACACCGCGGGCTGCGCCCACTGGAACGTGCTCCCCAGCGGCGAGAAGTGGCGGGAGGCCGGGGCCATGCCCGCCGGGACCTACGGCCGGGAAGAGATGCGGAAGGGCATCGTGGACCGGCTGCTGGGGCAGCGCCTGGGGAAGCCCGACGAGGTGCTCAACGGCTTCATCTGGCGCTTCCTCTTCTCACGGGCGCTCCTCTCTCAGCACCAGCTCCGCTTCTCGGGGGCCTATCTGGAGGACGAGCTCTTCCTGATGGAGTACTTCTGCCTCGCGGAGGAGCTGGTCATGGTGGACGAGCCCCTGTACTTCTACCTGCACAACCCCGCCTCGGTGACCCGGAACTATCTGCCCGACTATATGGACACCTTCCGGGCCTTCCTGGAGGCAAAGCGGGGGCTGGCGGCCAGATACGGCCTGGAGGAGGACGACCCGGAGTGGGTCCACAGCACCTGCTGGGCGGGGCTCCTCATCGCCATCGGGAACGAGTTCGCCAAGAGCAATCCCGCCACCCTGGCCGAGAAGCGCCGCCGGGTGGAGGCGTACGCCCTGGAGCAGGACATGGCGGAGGCGATCCGCTCCCTGCGGCCCCGGGGCCTGGGGAGGAACAAGCAGATGGTGGCGGACCTGGTCTGCCGCCGCTGGTTCGGGCTGCTGGCCCTGATGTACCGCGTGAAGAACCGCTGAATGGGAGGGCTCTATGGAGACGATAGAAAACAGTTTCGCCGGCGCCGTGCTGCTGCGGCTCTGGTTCATCCTGGCAGGCTGGTATGAGACCAGCGGCATCGCCCGGCTGATCCGGGGGGTCTCGGCGGCGTGGACCCGCTGGTCTCACGGCAGCGCCCTCATGGATCTGGTGGTGCGGGAGGGGGCCTTCCCCCGGGCATGGCGGCACAGCTTCTTCTGCGGCCTGCTGGAGACGGTGGTGAACCTGCCCGCCGCGATCCTCCACTGGATCTACCGCCGCTTCCGCCCCGTGTTCGACAACAGCGTCTTCGCCCTGCTGGGCTTCGGCATGGGGGAACAGACCCCGGCCTTCGTGGGCTGGCTCATGCTGGCGGTGATGGTGATCCCCTATGAACACTGGGACAACCGCTATTCCCTCATGGGCTACGCCCTGGCCGTCCTCCTCTTCCTGGCGGGAGGGATGCGCAGCAGGGCCCTGCGGCTGGACATGAAGAGCATCGGCCCCTATGTGACGATCTTTGCCGGAGCGGTGTTCCTGGCCTGGCCGGTGTCCTACTCCTCCGCCCTGTCCTTCCGCTTCCTCTTCTTCCACATCACCTGTATGCTCTGTGTGGCCGTCACGGTGAGCGCTGTGGAGCGGGTGGATCAGCTGGTGCGCCTGGCCGGCTTCGCCAGCCTCGCCATGTTCGCCACCTCCGCCTACGGCGTGGTGCAGCGGATCCAGGGGGTGGAGATCAACTACTCCTATGTGGACCCCATCGTCAACGAGGGGATGCCCGGCCGGGTGTTCTCCGTGTTCGAGAACCCCAACGCCTTTGCCGAAGTGCTGGTGATGCTCATCCCCCTCGCCGCCGCCCTCCTGCTGGGCAGCCGCTCTTTCTGGGGGAAGCTGGGGGCTCTGATCGCCCTGTGCACCGGCGTGGTGGCCCTGGGCATGACTTACTCCCGGGCCAGCTGGATCGGCGCGGCGGTGGCCGCCTTCGTATTCGTCTTCCTGTGGAAGAGGAAGCTGATCCCCGGCTTCATCTTCCTGGGCATCGTGGCCCTGCCCTTGCTGCCCAGCACGATCTTCAACCGGATCTTCACCATCTTCAATATGGAGGACACCTCCACCTCCAGCCGCTTCCCCCTCTATGAGGCGGCCCTGGAGATGATCCGCACCCGGCCGGTCCGGGGGGCCGGCCTGGGCACCGACGCGGTGCGCACCGCCATCAAGGATATGAACCTCTACCACGGCACCGCCCCCTTCGTCCACGCCCACGACCTCTACCTCCAGATCTGGCTGGAGACGGGGCTCATCGGCATCCTCTCCTATCTGGCGGCCATGATCTCCACCCTGAAGATGGGGGCCAAGGCGGCCAAGCTCCACTGCCCGGGCGAAGTGCGGCTGATCGTCATCGGCGCAGCCTCCGCCGTGGCGGGCATCCTGGTGGACTGCCTGGCGGACTACCTGTGGAACTATCCCCGGGTCATGCTGATCTTCTGGTTCGTGTTCGCCATCCTCCTGGCGGGGATCAAGCTGGCCCGCCGGGCGGGCCAGCAGCGGGCGGCAGAGGGGGTGCGCCTGTGAAGGGGCCCCTTCTGCTGGTCTCGGACATGGACCACACCCTCCTGGACGAGGCATCCCATCTGAGCCGGGGGAACCTGGAGGCCATCCGCCGCCATGTGGAAGGCGGCGGCCTCTTCACCGTGGCCACCGGCCGGGCCCCCGCCGCCATCCGGGTGTTCCCCCAGCTCCTGCCCTATATCGGCCTGCCGGTGATCACCGGCAACGGCGGGCAGCTGGTGGACCTGCGGGGCGGGGATAAGATCCTCCGCCGCTGGGTCCTGCCCAACGAGGTGTGCCCCCTGCTCCGGGAGGCGATGGACCGCTTCCCCGAGATGGGGGTGGTGGCCTACCACGGCCTGGACGGGTTCTGCTCCTTCCGGGTCACCCCCTATGTGGAGGGGCTCGTGGCCAAGGAGAAGCGCCCCGCCGTCCCCGCTACGGTGGATACGTCCCCCCGGCCCTGGAACAAGACGCTGATGACCGAGGAGCACGGCTATCTCCTGGAAGTCAAGGAGTGGCTGGACGCCCGCCTTGCGGGCCTGGGGCGCACCGTGTTCTCCGAGGAGACCTATCTGGAGATCCTGCCTCTGGGCGTCTCCAAGGGCGCGGCCCTGTCCGTGCTCCTGGAGATGGAGGGCATCTCCCCCGAAGAGGTGGTGGCCATCGGGGACGCCCCCAACGACCGGGAGATGCTGGAGCTGGCCGGCATCGGGGTGGCGGTGGCCAATGCCGCCCAAGAGGTGAAGGACGCGGCGGACCATGTGGTCTGCTCCAACGATGAGGACGCGGTGAAGGCCTGCCTGGAGCAGTTCTTCTGACGGGTCCGTATGATAGAACGGCGCGCCGCCGGAGCGATGACAGGCTCCGGCGGCGCGCCGTTTCGTCCTCATAGGGAAAGGCTCAGCGGATGAAATTGGTGTGGGTGACAGGCTCCCGCTCCGGCAGGCCGTAGCGCTCCTTCCCCAGGGCGATGCTCTTCATGAGGAAAGCCATGTTCCGGGCCAGGGTGCGCATGGTCTGCAGGCCCTCGGCATCCTGGGCAGCCTGACCGGCCTCACGGCCGTGGATGCTGTTCCAGTACTGGCTGGAGGCCACGGGCATCCCGCTGATGGTGAAGAACTTGTTGAGCTCGTCGAAGGTGGAGGACAGTCCGCCACGCCGGGCCGCCACCACGCTGGCTCCCACCTTCATGGTCTTGTCGAAGGGGGTGCTGTAGAAGAGCCGGGTCAGGAAGGCCACCAGAGTGGCGTTGGCCGAGGCGTAATAGACCGGGCTCCCCACCACCAGGCCGTCGCAGGCGGCGAAAAGAGGGGCCACCTCGTTGACGATGTCATCGAACACGCAGCGGCCGGTCTCTGCGCACCGGCCGCAGGCGATGCAGCCGCGGATGTCGCGGGCACCTATGTGGATATAGGTGGTCTCGATCCCCTGGGCGGTGAAGACCTGCTCCATCTCCCGCAGGGCAAGGGCGGTGTTCCCCTTGGCGCGGGGGCTGCCGTTGATCATCAAAACGTTCATAGTGTGATGCCTCCATTCATGGAATGAGCTGCTTCTGCCGTATATCAGTATGATCTTGTCGTTCAGACTTGTCAATATGCCGCCGGAGCTCTCAACGGCCCCGTGTCCCCGGCGCACCGCGCATGGCGGGGCAGGGCGTATGCGCTTTATATAGAAAAAAGTCGGAGCAAGCTTCTATCGCTTGCTCCGATGTGCAACATCCCAACACGATAGATGCCAATTCAGCCCAAAGGCAGATCGAAGTCCAGGGCGGCGGATTTCAAACCGGCCTTCTGGCCGACGGCGCTTTTGCGCCGTACGAGCGTTTTCGCCGCAGGCGAAAACCTTGGCGCAGGGCGAATTCACTTCGCCCGAGCATTCAAATACCGAAGGGTGGAGGCGGCCTCTGGCCGCCGGAAGCCAAAAAGAAAGACACGACTTACGTCGTGTCTTTCTTTTTGGAATATCGCAACAGTATAGAGCCCTTATGTCAGATTCTTTTTTGCCGTATTCAGTGAGGATATCAAAAGCTTTTTCAGTTCCGTGCATCGTTCCAGGGTAGAATGATCATCATAATAGCCGCTTTCGATCAGCAATTCCAGCCAGTATTCGCTCTCTGCGCATTCCTTCAGGGCAATTTGGAGTTTGGCAATGAAATCAGCACGGCCATGTCCATAGAATGCCTCTCGAATATTGGCGCCGATACTGGTTCCAGAACGGATGAGCTGATTGGTGAGAACACTTTCCCGTTTGGAACGTTTGATCTCATTGCATACTGTGATCATTTCCAAAGCGAAGGCTTTGGACTTGGATAGAAGAGGACTGTTCATGTCTGCACCCCGTTCCCTACCTATCCCCTCTTCACTATTCCTTATTCCCTCCAAAAATCCCGAAAACAGGGTAGCAAAGGGAAGAGGGAATAGTGAAGAAGGAAAAAGTAAAAATCCCGAACGCGTTCGCATTCGGG
>DWZK01000063.1 GCA_019117605.1 Candidatus Intestinimonas stercoravium
CCATCCGTCTGATCTCCTCCATCATGGCCAACGCCATCCAGGAGGGCAAGCAGGGCGAGGACAACGTGGCTGAGGAGACCGCCAAGGCGGAGGAGACCACCGAGGCCTGATCGACCCCGATTTTTAGGGCATCTTGCGCCCGCCGGCGCGCGGCGGGCGCTTTTTTACGAGATAACATTGATACAAAATCATGGAGGTAAGATACAATGGCTTTCACCGCGAAAGATGTACAGGCTCTGCGCGAGATGACCGGCGTGGGCATGATGGACTGCAAAAAGGCGCTCACTGAGGCTGACGGCAACATGGACAAGGCCGTAGAGATCCTGCGGGAGAAGGGCCTGGCCGCTTCTCAGAAGAAGGCCGGCCGCATCGCCGCCGAGGGCATGGCTTATGCCGCCGTCATTGACGGTGTGGGCGTGGTGGTCGAGGTCAATGCTGAGACCGACTTCGTGGGCAAGAACGAGAAGTTCGTGGACTTCGTCAAGGGCGTGGCCGCCGCTGTGGCCCAGGTGAAGCCCGCCGACCTGGACGCCCTGATGGCCGCTCCCTTCGGCAACGGCCGCACCGTGCTGGAGGAGCAGCAGGAGATGGTCCTGGTCATCGGCGAGAACATCAAGGTCCGCCGCTTCGCCTTCTTCACCGAGGGCGTCAGCGTCCCCTATGTCCACGCCGGCGGCAAGATCGGTGTGCTGGTGGTCCTGGATACCGACCTCCCCGCCGAGAAGGTGGAGACCGTGGGCAAGGACGTGGCCATGCAGATCGCCGCTCTGAACCCCCGCTTCTGGGACAAGAGCGAGGTGGACCAGGCCACTCTGGACGAGGAGAAGAAGATCCTCATGGTCCAGATGGAGAACGACCCCAAGATGGCCTCCAAGCCCGAGAAGGTCCGGGAGGGCATCATCACCGGCAAGCTGGGCAAGTTCTACAAGGAGAACTGCCTGCTCCAGCAGGAGTTCGTGAAGGACAACTCCATGGACGTTGCCAAGTATATCGCCTCTGCCGCCAAGGAGCTGGGCGGCACCATCACCTTCAAGACTGCCGTCCGCTTCGAGAAGGGCGAGGGCATCGAGAAGAAGCAGGAGAACTTCGCCGAGGAGATCGCCAAGCAGCTGGCGAAGTAAGGGCCTGCTGCGAGCGCTCGAGGACCGGAACAAAGGGCCCGAGGTACATGCTTTCTGTACCCCGGGCCCTTTTGCGCAGGCAAAAGAAAACAATTTGCAAAAAAGCGCTCTGCCCCCTATGCAAACGGGCAAACTTATATTACAATGAAACAGATATATCACAGTATTTAGGGAAGGGGACTGTGTGATGCCTGAACCATACTACAAGCGCATACTTTTGAAGGTCAGCGGCGAGGCCCTGGCCGGGGAGGCCAGCCGCGGGCTGGACTTCGACGTGATCGGCAAGGTCTGCGACGTCATCAAACGCTGCACCGAGGCGGGCGTCCAGATCGGCATCGTCGTGGGCGGCGGCAATTTCTGGCGGGGCGTGAAGGACGGCGGCGACCGGATGGAGCGCACCCGGGCCGACCATATGGGCATGCTGGCCACCGCCATCAACTGCCTGGCCGTCGCAGATGTGCTGGAGCAGAAGGGGGTGGACGTCCGGGTCCAGACCGCCATCGAGATGCGGGCCGTGGCTGAGCCCTACATCCGCTCCCGCGCCATCCGGCACATGGAGAAGGGGAGAGTGGTCATCTTTGGCTGCGGCACCGGCAATCCCTTCTTCTCCACCGACACCGCGGCGGTGCTCCGGGCCGCGGAGATCGATGCCGACGCCATCCTGCTGGCAAAGAACATCGACGGCGTGTACAGCGCCGACCCCAAGAAGGATCCCACGGCTGTGAAATACGACAGTATCACCTACGATGACATCCTCGCCAAGCACCTGGAGGTCATGGACTCCACCGCCACATCCCTTTCCATGGACAACAAGATCCCTGTGATCCTCTTCGCGCTGAAGGATCCGGAGAACATCTACCGGGTCATCATGGGCGAGAAGATCGGAACGGTCGTCAAGGAGGAGAATTGAGATGAAAGAGATCCTGAAGGAATACGACGTGAAGATGCAGAAGACGGTGGACGTGGTCATCTCTGATTTCGCCGGCGTCCGGGCCGGCAGGGCCAACGCCGCGGTGCTGGACAAGATCTCGGTGGACTACTACGGCAGCGCCACGCCCATCAACCAGGTGGCATCCATCTCCTCGCCCGACCCCCGGAGCCTGCTCATCAAGCCTTGGGACGGCTCTCTGCTCAAGGCTATCGAGAAGGCCATCCAGGCCTCCGACCTGGGCATCAACCCCCAGAACGACGGCTCCGCCATCCGGCTGTCCTTCCCCCAGCTCACTGAGGAGCGCCGGAAGGAGCTCACCAAGCAGGTGAAGAAATATGCCGAGAGCGGCAAGGTGGCCATCCGCAACATCCGCCGGGACGCCATGGATAAGCTGAAGGCCAAGCAGAAGAAGTCCGAGATCACCGAGGACGAGCTGAAGGATCTGGAGAAGGACCTCCAGGATATGACCGACAAGCGCTGCAAGCAGCTGGACGACCTGGCGGCGAAGAAGGAGACCGAATTGATGGCGGTGTGAGCAGGGCTCACGCTGTTTCAGCGGTGCGGGGCGCCCAGCGCCCCGCACTCATCTTGTCCCAGAAGATCTTATCATGATATGACCAGGAGGCTGCCATGGCCTTATTCAAAAGAGAGCCTGCACAGCGGCAGGCGCAGGTGGACTTCAGCCGGCTCCCCCGCCATATAGCTATCATCATGGACGGGAACGGCCGGTGGGCGAAGCGCCGCGGCCTGCCCCGCACAGCGGGCCACGCGGCGGGGGCGGAGAATTTCCGCACCATCGCCACCTACTGCAAGGAGATCGGCATCGAGTACCTCACTGTATACGCCTTCTCCACCGAGAACTGGAAGCGCCCGGCGGAGGAGGTCTCCGCCATCATGGGACTGCTGAAGAAGTACCTGCTGGAGGCGATCGGCCGGATGGAGCGGGACCGGGTGAAGATGCGCTTCTTCGGCGACCTGACGGCGCTGGACCAGGAGCTCCAGGATCTGTGCCGCCGGACGGAGGAGATCTCCAAGCGGTATGAGGGGTGCCAAGTGGATATCTGCCTCAACTACGGGGGCAGAGACGAGCTGCTCCAGGCGGCAAGGGCCCTGGCCCGGGACTGTGTGGCGGGGGAGCTGGACCCGGGAGGGCTCACCGAGGCGGATCTGGAGCGCCACCTCTTCTCCGCAGGGGTGCCCGACCCGGACCTGGTGATCCGGCCCAGCGGAGAGATCCGCGTCTCCAATTTCCTGCTGTGGCAGGCGGCCTATGCCGAGTTCTATTTCACCGACGTGTTGTGGCCCGATTTCTCCAAAGAGGAACTGCACCGGGCGCTGGCGGCCTACCAGAGCCGCTCCCGCCGGTTTGGAGGTGTTTGACCGTGGGAAAACGTATCCTGGTGGCGGTGGTCATGGTCCCGGTCCTGCTGGCGGTGATCTTCCTCCTGCCCGACTGGGTCCTGGCCATCGGCGTGACCGGATTGTCTATGATCGCCATCCATGAGGTCCTCTGGTCCACCGGCTTCGTCAAGGATCCGAAGATCTCCGGCCTGTCCATCGCGCTGGCCGGGCTCATCCCTCTGTGGGTCTTTTTCACCGATCAGGACCCCTGGCTGGGGCTCGCGGGGGCTTTCCTCTATGTGACTGCCCTCTTCGCCGTGGCTATGGCCAGCAATTACACCGTGACCATGGAGAAGATGGGGGGATCCTTCTTCCTCACCGCCCTGATCCCCTATTTCCTCTCCTCCTTCCTGCGCCTCCGGGCGCTGCCCGAGTGGCGGGCCTATATCCTGCTGCCCTTCGTGGTGGCCTGGCTCAGCGACGCCTTCGCCCTCTTCGCGGGGATGGCATTCGGCAAGCACAAGCTGGCTCCCCAGCTCTCCCCCAAAAAGACGGTGGAGGGGGCAGTGGGCGGCCTGGCCGGTGCGGTGGTCTTCACGCTGCTCTACGGGCTGATCGTGGGGCGGGTCCTGGGCTTCAGCCAGGTGCGCTATGGCGTGCTGGCGGTGTATGCCCTCCTGGGGGCGCTGATCTCCCAGTTCGGGGACCTGGCCTTCTCCTATATCAAGCGGCAGTACCATATCAAGGATTACGGCAATATCTTCCCAGGACATGGGGGCGTGCTGGACCGGTTCGACAGCGTCATCTTCTGTGTGCCGCTGATCGAGCTGCTGGTCGGCCTGTGTCCGGTGTTCGGAGCGTGATAGGCGATGATGAAGCGGATATCCCTGCTGGGCTCCACCGGCTCCATCGGGCGGCAGACCTTGGAGGTGGCCGCCGCCTGCGGCATCACGGTAGGCGCGGTGACCGCCCGCCGCAGCGTGGCGCTGCTGGAAGAGCAGGTCCGGGCCTTCCGGCCGGAGCTGGCGGTATGTGTGGACCCGGCGGCGGCGGCGGACCTGAAGGTCCGGACCGCTGACACCGGCGTCCGGGTGGCCGCGGGTCCGGAGGGGCTGCTGGAGGCGGCTTCACTGCCCTCGGCGGACTGCGTGGTCACGGCAGTGGTGGGCATCGCCGGCCTGGAGCCCACCCTGGCCGCCATCCGGGCGGGGAAGCGGGTGGCCCTGGCCAACAAGGAGACCATGGTCTGCGCCGGCGAGCTGGTGACCGGGGAGGCGGACCGCCTGGGGGTGGACATCGTCCCCGTGGATTCGGAGCACTCGGCCATCTTCCAGTGCCTCCAGGGCTGCCGGGACCGCGGGGAGGTCCGCCGCCTGATCCTCACCGCCTCCGGAGGCCCCTTCTTCGGCTATGCCCGGGAGCAGCTGGCCGCCGTGGGGCCCGAGCAGGCCCTCAAACACCCCAACTGGTCCATGGGGGCCAAGGTCACCATCGACTCGGCCACCCTCATGAACAAGGGCCTGGAGCTCATCGAGGCCATGCGCCTTTTCCGGATGCCCCCGGAAAAGATCTCCATCGCCGTCCACCGGGAGAGTATAGTCCACTCCCTGGTGGAATACTCTGATGGTGCGGTGCTGGCCCAGCTGGGCGCGCCGGATATGCGACTGCCCATCCAGTATGCCCTCACCTGGCCGGAGCGCAGGCCGGGCCCCGCCAAGCCCCTGGACCTGCTCTCCTGTCCGCCCCTGACCTTCGCCCCTCCCGACCTGGAGACCTTCCCCTGCCTGCGCCTGGCCCTGGAGGCCGCCGGACGGGGGGGCACCGCCACGGCGGTCCTGAACGGTGCCAACGAGGTGGCGGTGGAGCGCTTCCTGAAGGGGGAGATCTCCTTCCTGGATATCCCTGTCCTGGTGGAGCGGGCCCTGGAGCGAGTCCCGGTGATGTCCGATCCCGGTCTGGAGGACATCCTGGAGGCCGACCGGGCGGCCAGAGAGGCGGCTGTGGGCGCGCCCTGCTGATAGGAGAACTTTCTATGGATATGGCACTTTACATCCTCATCGCCCTGCTGATGTTCGGCATCCTCATCGCGCTCCACGAGCTCGGCCATTTCATCACCGCCAAGCTGCTGGGGGTGCGGGTCAACGAGTTCGCCATCGGCATGGGCCCCTGTCTCTGGTCCAAGGTGAAGGGGGAGACCCAGTACTCCCTCCGGGCCATCCCCATCGGCGGCTACTGTGCCATGGAGGGGGAGGACGCGGACTCCGACGACCCGGGGGCCTTTGGGAACAAGCCCGCCTGGAAGAAGTTCATCGTCCTGGTGGCGGGCTCGTTCATGAACCTGCTCACCGGCGTGGTCATCCTGGGGCTCCTGTTCTCCCAGAGCACCAGCTTCAGCGTGCCGGTGGTGGCCGGTTTCCTGGAGGGCTCTCCGCTCCAGGGCTCCGCCCTCCAGGTGGGGGACCAGTTCCTCCGCATCGACGGCCACAGAGTCTATACCTACAGCGACGCCCAGATGCTCCTGAGCCGGGCGGGCGAGGTGGTGGACCTGGAGCTGGAGCGGGACGGGGAGAGGATCGTGCTCCAGGACTTCGATATGCACTTCTACGAGACGGAGCTGGACGGAGAGACCGTGTATCTCCGGGGCCTGACCATCGGCCCCGAGGCGGTGGAGGCCACCCTGGGCCGCAAGGTGCAGATGACCGTCTACCAGTCCATCGACTACGTCCGCATGGTATGGATGAGCCTGGGGGATCTGGTCACCGGCGCAGCGGGGGTGCAGGATATGTCGGGAGTCATCGGCATCCTGGACACCATGGGCCAGGCGGGCCAGCAGGGCGCCCAGGCTGCGGAGGAGGCGGGGGCGCTGCCCATCTTGGGCGCGCTCCTCAACATCCTGAACCTCACCGCCTTCATCGCCATCAACCTGGCGGTGATGAACCTGCTGCCGATCCCCGCGCTGGACGGTGGGCGCATCCTCTTCCTGGTGGTGGGGCTGCTCTACACCGGCCTGACCCGGCGGAAGCTGGACCCCAAGTATGAGAGCTATGTGAACGCGGCAGGCTTTCTGCTCCTCATCCTGCTGATGGTGGTGGTGGCCTACAACGATGTCATGAGGCTGATCCGGTGAGACGTGTGAAGAGGGAGGAAGAACGATGACGAAACAGATCCACATCGGGGGCGTCCCTATCGGCGGGGGCGCTCCCGTCAGCATCCAGTCCATGTGCAACACCCCTACTGAGGACGTGGAGGCCACTGTGGCCCAGATCCACCGGCTGGAGCAGGCGGGGTGCGACATCATCCGGGTGGCGGTCCCCAACAAGGAGGCGGCCCGGGCCGTGGGCGCGATCAAAGAGCGCATCTCCATCCCTCTGGTGGTGGACATCCACTTCGACTACCGGCTGGCCCTGGAGGCGGTGGCAGCCGGAGCGGATAAGGTGCGCATCAACCCGGGCAATATCGGAGGCGAAGACCGGGTGAAGGCGGTAGCTCAGGCCTGCCGGGCCAAAGGGGTGCCCATCCGCATCGGGGTCAACGGCGGCTCTCTGGAAAAGGGACTGCTGGAAAAATACGGGGGCGTCACCCCCGAGGCGCTGGTGGAGTCCGCCTTCGGCCACATCGCCCTCCTCAACAAGTTCGACTTCGACGACATCTGCGTGTCCCTGAAGTCCTCCGATGTGCGCACCACCATGGCGGCCTACCGGCTCATGAGCGAGAGGAGCGGCTATCCGCTGCACCTGGGCGTCACCGAGACGGGCACCCGCCGCATGGGGGTCATCAAGTCCGCCGTGGGGATCGGGGGCCTGCTGGGCTTCGGCATCGGGGACACCCTGCGGGTGTCCCTGTCGGCGGACCCGGTGGAGGAGGTCTACGCCGCCCGGGACATCCTGAAGGCCCTGGGCATCCGGAAGGACGGGCCGGACCTGATCTCCTGCCCCACCTGCGGCCGGACCAAGATCGACCTGATCGGCCTGGCCGAGGAGGTGGAGCGCCGCCTCCAGGCTGTGGACAAGCCCATCACCGTAGCGGTGATGGGCTGCGTGGTCAACGGCCCCGGCGAGGCCTCTGCGGCGGACGTGGGGATCGCGGGCGGGGACGGCGTGGGCCTCCTCTTCCGCAAGGGAGAGATCGTCAAGAAGGTCCCCCAGGAGCGGCTGGTAGACGAGCTGTTCGCCCTGATCGACACCCTTTGAGTACATGGAGGAGCAAAGAGAGATGTCTGGACCGGCAAAGATCCCATTTTTGACCCTGTTCTCCGCCTGGCAGCCGGACCCGGCCCAGCGGAGGGCCCTGGCCGGGCTGATGGTGGCCCGGGCGGTGATCGAGAAAGGCGGCCGCCGGGTCCAGGCGGAGCTGGAGGGCCCCGAGCCCCTCAGCGACCAGGTCGTGGCCGGTCTGGAACGGGAGCTCTCCGCGGTCTATCAGCTCAACGAGGTGCATCTCAGCTTCCAGGCCCCGGAGGGCCGGGAGGAGCCCCGGGACCCGGGGGCGGAGGAGTTGCCCCCCATGCCCACCGAGGCGGACATGCCGCCGGAGCCGGAACAGGCTCTGCCGGAAGACTTCCCGCTGGAGGCCGCCCCCGCCGCTCCTGTCCCCCCGTCGGGGCCTGCCGCCGCCCCTGCAGCCGGGGGAGAGGACGCCGCGGGAGCGGCGGCCTTCCGCCGCACGGAGGAGCTCCGCAGGGAGGCCCTCAAGCACATCAAGACGCCCGCCTCCTCGGAGAAGAAGGAGAAAAAAGAGAAGGGCGGGGCCCTGCTCTACGGCAAGCTGATGAAGAAGTTCCCCCACATCCAGATGAAGGACATCACCCTGGACTCGGAGATGGTGACGGTGGAGGGGGATGTGTTCGAGACCGACCACCTGGAGATGAAGAAGCGGGGGGCCTGGATGGTCCGTTTCGACATCACCGACCAGACCAACTCCATCCGGGTGGCCAAGTTCCTGGTGGGGGACGAGGGGAAGGCCCTGGCGGGGGCCATCCGCAAGGGCCAGAGGCTCATCGTCCAGGGACGGATCAGCCCCTACCAGGGGGAGCTCCAGCTGGAGCCCACCGGCATCTACGAGGGGAAGAAGACCGTGCGCCAGGACCTGGCGGAGGGGGAGAAGCGGGTGGAGCTCCACCTCCATACCCGCATGTCCGCCATGGATGCCACCACCGACATCAAGGAGGTCATCCAGCGGGCGGCGGCCTGGGGCCATCCGGCCATCGCCATCACCGACCACGGCGTCTGTCACGACTTCCCCACCGCCTATTCCACCGCCAAGAAGGCGGGCATCAAGATGATCTTCGGCGTGGAGGCCTATTTCGTCAACGACGTGGACGACATGCCCGCCGTCCGGGGAGATCTGGACGCCGGCTTCCACGGGGAGTATGTCTGCTTCGACCTGGAGACCACCGGCCTGGACGCCCGGAAGGACGTCATCACTGAGATCGGCGCGGTGGTATATCGGGATGGGCAGGTGACGGAGGAGGTGTTCTCCACCTTCGTGGATCCGGGGCGGCCCATCCCCTTCGAGGTGAGCCGGCTCACCGGGATCACCGACGACATGGTGAGGGGCGCCCCCAGCCAGGAGGAGGCCATCCGGCAGTTCCTGGCCTTCGTCGATGGACGTCCCCTGGCGGCCCACAACGCCGGCTTCGACGTGGGCTTCCTCTCCGAGGGCTGCCGCCGGATGGGGCAGAGCCTGGACGTGACCGCCCTGGACACGCTGCCCCTGGCCCAGGCCCTGCTGCCCCAGCTGCCCCGGCACAAGCTGGACGTGGTGGCCGACCACCTGGGCCTCCCGGCCTTCAACCACCACCGTGCCACCGACGACGCCTCTACCGTGGCCTACATGCTGGTGCCATTCTTCAAACGCCTGGAGGAGGAGCACGGGATCCGCTCTCTGGGGGGCATCAACGCCTGGGCCGCAGGGCAGAACAAGAAGCGGAAGGGAAAGCGCCGGGCCCGGCATCTGATCGTGCTGGCCCGGAACCAGACCGGGCTCCGCAACCTCTACAAGCTGGTGTCCAAGGCCCATCTGGAGCACTTCCAGCGCAAGCAGTATCCGGTGATGCCCAAGAGCCTGATCGACGAGAACAGGGAGGGGCTCATCCTGGGCTCCGCCTGCGAGGCGGGAGAGCTCTTTCAGGCGGTGGTGCGCCGCTCCTCCTGGAGCGAGCTCAAGCGGATCGCCTCCTGGTACGACTATCTGGAGATCCAGCCCATCAGCAACAACGCCTTCATGCTCCGCCCGGACAAGACGGGCCGCGCTCTGGCCAGGAGCGAGGAGGAGCTGCGGGACTTCAACCGCACCATCGTGGAGCTGGGCCGGGAGCTGGGCAAGCCGGTGGTGGCCACCGGCGACGTCCACTTCCTGGACCCGGAGGACGAGATCTACCGGCATATCCTCCTCAATACCAAGGGCTTCGAGGACGCGGACGCCCCCAACCCCCTCTATTTCCGCACCACCGACGAGATGCTGCGGGAGTTCTCCTATCTGGGGGAGGAGACCGCGCGGGAGGTGGTCGTGGACAACGCCCACCTGATCGCCGCCTGGTGCGGCGACCTGAAGCCCCTTCCCAACGGGCTCTTCGCCCCCAAGCTGGAGGACTCGGAGGGGGAGCTCAAGCGGCTGGTGTGGGGGAAGGCCAAGCGCCTCTACGGCAAAGAGCCCCCCAAGATCGTCACCGACCGCATCGAGACGGAGCTCCACGACATCCTCATGCGCCACTACGACGTGATCTATATGTCCGCCCAGAAGCTGGTGCAGGACTCCCTGGACCACGGCTATCTGGTGGGCTCCCGCGGATCGGTGGGATCCTCCATCGTGGCCTTCATGTCGGGCATCACCGAGGTCAACGCCCTGCCGCCCCACTACCGCTGTCCCAACTGCAAGCATTCTGACTTCGAGGCCGCAAAGGCCCTGGGCGCGGGCTGCGGCGCGGATATGCCGGACGCGGTGTGTCCGGTCTGCGGGACAAGATATGAGAAGGACGGCTTCAACATCCCCTTCGAGACCTTCCTGGGCTTCGGCGGCGACAAGGTCCCCGATATCGACCTGAACTTCTCCGGCGAATACCAGTCCAGCGCCCACCGCCGCACCTTCGAGCTCTTCGGCGAGGACCATGTGTTCCGCGCGGGCACCATCGGAACGGTGGCGGAGAAGACCGCCTTCGGCTATGTGAAGAAGTACATGGAAGAGCGGGGCAAGACCGCCAACCGGGCGGAGATGCTGCGCCTGGCCAAGGGCTGCACCGGCGTGAAGCGGACCACCGGCCAGCACCCCGTCGGCATGGTGGTCATCCCCCAGAACAAAGAGATCTACGACTTCTGCCCGGTGCAGCATCCCGCCGATGACACGGACACCGATATCATCACCACCCACTTCGAATACCACTCCATGGAGTCCAACCTCCTGAAGCTGGACATGCTGGGCCACGACGATCCCTCCATGATCCGCATGATGGAGGACCTCACCGGAGTGGACGCCAAGACCATCCCCCTGGATGACCCGGACACCCGGTCCATCTTCACCTCCTCCAAGGTATTGGGCTATGAGGACGACAAGATCCTGGGGCCCACCGGCGCCACCGCCATCCCGGAGTTCGGCACCTCCTTCGTCCGGGGGATGCTGGAGGAGACCAAGCCCACCGAGTTCGACATCCTGGTGCGGCTGTCCGGCTTCTCCCACGGCACCGACGTGTGGCTGGGCAACGCCCGGGACCTGATCCTCTCGGGCACCGCCACCGTCGGACAGGCCATCGGCTGCCGGGACGACATCATGATCTACCTCATCTCCTGCGGCATGCCGGAGAAGCGGGCCTTCAAGATCATGGAGGCGGTCCGAAAGGGGAGGGGGCTCCCCGAAGGGGCGGAGGACGAGATGCGCGCGGCCGGTGTGCCCGAGTGGTACATCGGCTCCTGCAAGAAGATCGCCTACCTGTTCCCCAAGGCCCACGCGGTGGCCTACGTCATGATGGCGTTCCGCATCGCCTGGTTCAAGGTCCACCGGCCCCTGGCCTTTTATGCGGCCTACTTCTCCATCCGGGCCAAGGCCTTCGACGCCACGGTGATGTGCCAGGGCCTGGAGCGCGCCAAGGCCAAGATGGACGAGATCCGGGCCAAGGACAAGGAGGCCAGCGCGGTGGAGCAGGACATGCTCACCACCCTGGAGGTGGTCTACGAGTTCTATACCCGGGGCTTCACCTTCGAGCCCATGGACCTCTACCGCTCGGACGCGGTACGCTTCCGGGTGGACGAGGAGAAGAAGGCCCTCCTGCCCCCCTTCATGGCCATCCCCGGCCTGGGAGAGACTGCCGCCGTATCCATCGTGGAGCAGCGGAAGGGGAAGGAGTACCTGTCGGTGGAGGAGTTCTCCGCCGACTGTCCCAAGGTGACCAAGGCCCATATCGAGCTCCTCCGGAGCTGCGGCGCCCTGTCCGGGATGCCGGAGACCAGCCAGATCACCTTCTTCTGACAGGCATCACAGATGACAAAAACGAGAGCCCGTGTGAGCGTGAGACACGGGCTCTCGTTTTCCTATCATGGGCGTCATGAGCGGACGCTCAGGCGTCCTCCGGGCTCTGCCAGCCCTTGCACACATCGATCCAGCCGGCGCTCCGGGCGCAGCGCTCCAGCTCGTCCAGGCCCAGCTCCACGGCAGAGTTGGAACTGCCTGCGGCGGGATAGACGGTCTGGAAGCGCCGCAGGGAGATATCCAGATAGGTGGTCACGTCCTCCCGCTCGATGGCGAAGGGGCACACGCCGCCCACCTGATGGCCGGTGAAGGCCTCCACCTGGTCGGGGGAGAGCATGGTGGCCTTGTGGTGGAAGAGGTGCTTGAACTTGCTGTTGTCGATCTTGGCGTCTCCGGCGCAGACGATGAGCAGGGCGCCGTCCTCGTGGGCGAAGGAGAGGGTCTTGGCGATCCGGGCCCCCTCGCAGCCCACAGCCTGGGCGGCCAGCTCCACCGTGGCGCTGGACACATCGAACTCCCGGATGCGCTCCTCCATGCCCAGAGCGCGGAGGTAGGGGCGTACCTTTTCGATGGACATCAGCGGGCCTCTTTCCGCTGCTCCGCCTTGGCGAGGAAGCGGTCCACAGTGATGATGAAGCGGTCATGGGTGCCCTTGCCGATCACGCCCGCCTCGTCATAGGCGGTGACGTTGAAGGTCAGGGCTTTCCGGTCCACGCGGACCAGCTCGGCCTCCGCCCAGACTTTCATGCCGATGGGGGTCGCTGCGTCGTGAGATACGTCCAGGCGGGTGCCCACGGTCCCCTCGCCTTCGGCGAGATAGGGGCCCACGGCGTTCACAGCGGCGTTCTCCATCAGGGCGATCATATACGGGGTGGCGAATACAGGGACCAGGCCGGAGCCCACTGCGTTGGCAGTGTTGTGCTCGGTCACGACGGTCTCCGCCCGTCCCTTGGCGCCGATCTCGATAGACATCGATCAGATTCCTCCTTTTCCAGCCCCCGGGAGCGGGGACCGATCTTGTACCAGTCTACAACAGGCAGGCAGAAAATGCAAGAAAAAGCGCTCCCGTCCGTTCAACGGATGGGAGCGCTCTCGTGGGAGCGGATCGGTCAGGTCATGGACTTCAGACGGGTCCACTCGCTGTCATACAGGTCCAGGATGTTCTGGGGCAGGCCGGCATAGCTCTCACACTTGGCCAGGATGGAAGAGTCGGGGTAGGCCAGGGGGTCGGAGGCGACTTCCGGGTCCAGAGCGTCGCGGACAGAGAGCAGGGGAGTGGAGTACCAGATCTCCTCACAATTCTTCAGCCCCGCCTCGGTGGAGCACATATAATCGATGAAGATCTCAGCGTTCTCCTTGTTGGCCGCGCCCTTGGGGATGCACATGGCGTCCACATAGATGTTGGTGCCCTCCTCAGGGATGTAGAAGCCCAGGTCGGGGTTGTTCTCCAGCATGGTGAGGTAGTCGCCGTAATAGTAGGTGCCGATGGCGGCGTTGTTGCCCTCCATCTTGCCGAAGATCTGGTCCATGGCGTAGCCCTGGAGGATGCCCTTCTGCTCGATGAGCTTTTCCACCGCTTCGATGATCTGGGCCTCGTCGGTGGTGTTGTAGGAGTAGCCCAGGGACTTCAGCGCGATGCCGATGGCGTCCCGGGAGTTGTCGATCATGACGATGTCGCCGGTATATTTCTCGTTCCAGAGGAGATCCCAGCTCCCCAGGTCGGCCTCGTCCACCATGGTGGTGTTATAGATCACCCCCATGAGGCCCCACATATAGGGCACAGAGTAGAGGTTCTCGGGGTCGTACTCGGGGTTTTTCAGCTCGGGGTCGATATCGGAGAAATTCGGGATGTTATCGAAATCCAAAGGCTCCAGCATGTCCTCAGAGATCAGGCGCGCGATCATATAGTCGGAAGGGATGATGACGTCGTATTCCGCGCCGCCGCCAGCCAGCATAGAGTACATGGTCTCATTGCTGTCGTACATCTGGTAGTTGACCTTGATGCCGGTGGCCTCTTCGAAGTCGTCCAGCACCGACTCGTCGATGTATTCGCCCCAGTTGTACACGTTCACCTCTCCGTTGGAGGCGCTGCCTCCCCCGCCGCAGCCGGCCAGGAGTCCGGTGAGCAGGGTGGCGCTCACCGCGATAGCCAGAGTTCTTTTCAATTCCTTTCGTATGCTCCTTTCGAAAAGTTGAGATATATGACGGGACCAGATCTGGTCCGGGTCACCTGTCTTGGGCCTGAGGGCCCAGCTCCTCGTCCTCCAGGGAGAGGAGAGGCCCCCCGGCGCCGTTTGCCGGAAGGGGAGACCCCTCCGGGCCCCGCGGGCTCCGGCGGGAGCGCCCCTGGGCGTTCTGCCGCAGGTTGATGACGATGAGGAGGACCAACACCGCCAGGAACATGAGGGTGGACAGCGCGTTGATCTCGGGGCTCACCCGCCGCCGCACCATGGAGTACACCACCATGGACAGGGTGGAGACCCGGCTGCCGGCGGTGAAGTAGCTGATGACGAAGTCATCGATGCTCATGGTGAAGGCGATGAGCATCCCGTTGATGATGCCGGGCATCAGTTCGGGCAGGACCACCTTGCGGAAGGCATAAAAACTGGTGGCGCCCAGGTCCTGGGCGGCTTCAGCGATGTTGGGGTCCAGCTGCCGCAGCTTTGGCATCACAGAGAGGATGACATATGGGATATTGAAGGTGATATGGGCGATGAGCAGGGTGGGGAAGCCCAGGCCGAAGTCGATGCCCACATCAGAGAGCACCTGTCCCACGAAGACGAAGAGCAGCATCATGGAAACGCCGGTGATGATGTCCGGGTTGGTGAGAGGGATGTTGTTCACCGTCATACAGACAGAGCGGGCCCGGTGCTTCATGTTGTAGAAGCCGATGGCCGCTGCGGTGCCCGCCACAGTGGCGACGGCAGTGGCCAGCACGGACACGGTGATGGTGGTCTGGAAGGCCTCCAGGACCGTCCGGTCCTGGAAGAGCTGGATATACCAGTCCAGGGTGAACCCGCCCCACACGGCGTTGCTCTTGGAATCGTTGAAGGAGAAGACGATGAGCACGAAGATGGGGGCATAGAGGAAAAGGAACATGAGGAAAATGAACAGCCTGGAAAAAACACCGTTCTTCTTCACAGGACCACCGCCTCCCCTTCACCCTCGCCGAAGCGGTTCATGATGCCCATGCAGGCCAGTACGATGACCATCATCACCAGAGAGATGGCCGAGCCCAGATGGGGATTGTAGGCGGCGCCCAGGAACTGCATCTCGATCAGGTCGCCCAGCAGCAGGGTCATGCCGCCGCCCAGCAGCTTGGAGATGACGAAGGTGGACACCGAGGGGATGAACACCATGGTCACCCCGGAGAGCACGCCGGGGAGAGAGAGGGGGAACACGATCCGGCGGAAGACCTGCCGGTCGTTGGCCCCCAGGTCCTGAGCCGCCTCGATGACCCGGGGATCGATCTTCTCGATGACCGAGAAGATGGGCAGCACCATGAAGGGCAGGAAGTTGTACACCATGCCCAGCACCACGGCGGCGGAGGTGTCGATGATGTCCAGCTTGGGCAGGCCCAGGGTGGAGAGCAGGGTGTTGAAGAACCCGTTGCGCTCCAGGAGGAACACCCAGGAATAGGTCCGCAGGAGGAAGTTCATCCACATGGGCAGCATGATGAGCAGGGTAGCCATGCCCCGCAGCCGGCTCTGTTCCCTGGCCAGCAGATAGGCCAGAGGGTAGCCCAGGAGGATGCACACCAGGGTGGCCACCAGGGCCAGCAGGAAGGAGCGGCCGAAGACGCCCACATACTGTCCCATGGAGGCGAAGTTCTCCAGGGTGAAGCCCCCCGTCCGTGTGGTGAAGGCGTACACCACCACCAAGATCAGCGGGATCACCACGAAAAGCGCCATCCAGATCACATAGGGGACGGCCACGCCCTTACTCTTCATCGCCGTCCTCCGCCTCCTCGTTGAGCTCGTCGTATTCGTCACTGTAGGAGCTGTAGTCGCCGAAGGTGCCTGAATAGGCGCTCTTCTTCATGACATGGAAGCCGTCGGGATCGATCTTCACGCCGATCTTGGTCCCCACAGGGGAGTAGTCGGTGGTCTGGATGAGCCACTTGAAGCCGCGGAAGTCCACGATGGTGTCGTAGTGCACCCCCTTGAAGGTCACTTCGGTGACAGTGCCGGTGAGCTGTCCCTGCTCCACGGGGACGATGTCGATGTCCTCCGGGCGGATGACCACGTCCACCGGCTCATCCTTGGCGAAGCCCTTGTCCAGACAGGGGAACTTCTTGCCGTACATGCCCACCACTCCGTCGGCGTGCATGATACCGTCGATGATGTTGGATTCGCCGATGAAGTCGGCCACGAAGGCGTTCTTCGGCTCGTTGTAGATGTCCGTGGGAGAGCCGATCTGCTGGATGTTGCCCTTGTCCATGACCACGATCGTGTCGGACATGGTGAGGGCCTCCTCCTGGTCGTGTGTCACATAGATGAAGGTGATGCCCACCTGCTGCTGGATCTTCTTGAGCTCGATCTGCATATCCTTGCGCAGCTTCAGATCCAGGGCGCCCAGGGGCTCATCCAGGAGCAGCACCTGGGGCCGGTTGACGATGGCCCGGGCGATGGCGATCCGCTGCTGCTGGCCGCCGGAGAGGGAGTCTACGCTCCGCTTTCCATAACCCGGCAGGTTCACCAGCTCCAGGGCCTCTTCCACCCGGCGCTGGATCTCCTTCTCCGGCACCTTGGCGATCCGCAGGCCGAAGGCCACGTTCTCAAAGATGTTCATATGGGTAAAGAGGGCGTACTTCTGGAAGACCGTGTTCACCTTGCGCTTGTGGGGAGGCACGTCATTGATGCGCACACCATCAAAAAACACATCCCCGGAGGTGGGCTTTTGGAAGCCTCCGATGATGCGCAGTGTCGTCGTCTTCCCGCAGCCGCTGGGGCCCAGGAGCGTGAGGAACTCACGGTCATTGATATAAAGGTTGATGGAGTTGAGCACGACCTCGTCGTCAAACACCATTTTCAGATCCGACAAGCGGATAAGCTCTTTGGACATTATCCTCCCCCGTTCTGTACCTGGGGCGCGGGCCCCGAAATGAAACGAAAAATGTAGCAAGCTAAAATATATATGCTATCGCCATAAAAGTCAATGAAAACCAAGGTAAAATTTCGTGTTTTTTTCGCGTCAGAGGAGGCCTCCGCCGCCGTGGGGAGAAGTTATACAAAAAAACCTCTGGGCCCGTCCCCTTTTATGGAATAATATCCCCCATTTCCCTGCCGAAATATTCCGCTACGAAGTCCACGTCGTCTACCTGCCACGACCGCCCGTTCAGCCGTTCCAGCCCGCCCGCAGGGGTGGTGAAGGAGAACACCAGCTTATAAGACCAAAGGGCCTGATACCGCCGGTCGTATCTCCGGTCCGCCCGGCTCCGGCCATACTTCCCGTCCCCCAGGAGCGGGTGTCCCGCGGCGGCGAACTGGGCCCGGATCTGATGGGTCCGGCCGGTGACCAGCTCGCACTCGATCAGGGACAGGCCGCCCTTCACGGCCAGGGTCCGGTAGAGGGTGACGGCGGTGCGCCCTCCGGGGACGGGGGAGCGGTGGACGGTGACCTGCTTTTTCACCTCGTCCTTGGAGATGAAGCCCTCCAGCTTCCCCTGGGGAGGGTCCATGCGGCCGTGTACGGCGCAGAGATAGTACTTCTCGATCTCGCGGTCCTTGATCTTCTGGTTCATGACCCGGAGGGCCTCGGCGGTCTTGGCGGCGATGACGATGCCGCCGGTGTTCCGGTCGATCCGGTTGCACAGGGCGGGGGTGAAGCTGTTCTCACGCCTGGGGTCCCACTCCTTCTTCTGATAGAGGTATGCCTGGATGTGGGTGATGAGGGTGTTCACATACTCGTGCTCATCCGGGTGGACCACGATCCCCGGGCGCTTGTTCACCAGAAGGATATCCTCGTCCTCATAGAGGATGTCCAGTTGGGGCTTGAACACGGAGAGGAAGGCGTTCTCCGGGGCGGGGGCGTCGAAGAACTCATCGTTGATATAGAGCTGGAGCAGGTCTCCCTGGGCCAGGCGGGCGTCCCGCTTGGCCCCCTTCCCGTTCAGTTTGACCCGCTTGAGGCGGATATATTTCTGGGCCAGAGCCGGGGGGAGGAGAGGGAGGGTCTTGGACAGCCAGCGGTCCAGCCGCTGTCCGGCGTCGTTCTTGCCCACAGTAAATTCTTGCATAAGAGCCTCCAATGGTGGAAGATTTGGCACAGCAGGGCGGCAGAGAGGTACCGGCCGAAAGGGTGAGAGTTGGATATCAGGGAGAGAAAACGCCCCTGTCCCGCCCGCCATTTTTTCCATTGTACCATAAAAAGAAAAAAAGTGAAGAAAGTATTTGACATTGACAGCGGGATTGACTATAATATTTGTCGTGCCATTATGCGAGGTGTGCCATGCGACTGAACCTGAAAGACATCATAAATGTGCCCGGCGCGTCGCTGCCGTTCTCTTACCAGCTGGACCTCTCCGGCATGGAGCTCAACGGCGAGCGGCCCATCCAGGAGCCTGTCGCCGTAGAGGGACAGGTCCAGAACAGGGGCGGGGCGCTGATGCTGGAGGGAACGGCCTCTTCCGTGCTCCATCTCACCTGCGACCGGTGTACCAAGGCGTTCACCCGGGAGAAGGTGGTCCCCCTCACGACTCTCCTGGCTACAGAGCTGGCGGACGAGGCCAGCGAGGACGAGATCGTCCTGCTGGAGGATGACGAGGTGGACCTGGATGCGCTCACGACGACGGCATTCGTCCTCGCGATGGAGAGCAAGAACCTCTGCTCAGAGGACTGCAAAGGCATCTGTCCCGGCTGCGGCGCCGACCTGAACGCGGAGCCCTGCCGGTGCAAGCCCGAGGTAGACCCCCGGCTGGCAGTGCTTGCCAAGCTTTTGGAGGACAAAGAGAGCGAGTAAACAAGCAGTGCCCGCGCAGGGCATTCAAGGAGGTGTCATAAATGGCAGTCCCTAAGTCTAAAGTATCCAAGCAGCGCCGCAACAAGCGCCGTAGCTCCGTGTGGAAGCTGGAGACTCCCGGCCTGAGCAAGTGCCCCAAGTGCGGCGCTTACCGCCTGCCCCACCGGCTCTGCAAGTCCTGCATGACTTACAATGGCCGCGAGTTCGGCAAGGCCGAGGCCGCTGAGACCAAGGCCAACTAAACAGGCAAAAAAGAAGAGGGGGCGACCCCTCTTTCTTTTTGCGCATTTGCCCGGAGATGCTTTCTTTTTGCCCAGATCTCCGGTAAGATATAGGTATCTTTTAGAAAGGTGGCGGCGGCGTGAGCACGAAGATCCGCTCTGTTGACCCGGGCAGCCCGGCGGACCGGGCAGGGATCCGTCCCGGAGAGGCCCTGCTGGAGATCGGCGGGCACCGTATCGTGGATGTGCTGGACTATAAATTCTATGGCTACGATCCCAGGCTCACCCTGACCCTGCGGGGACTGGACGGAGGGGAACGGACCATCCGGATCCGGAAGGAGGAGGGGGAGGACCTGGGCCTGAACTTCGAGACCTATCTCATGGACCGGGCCCGGTCCTGCGCCAACCAGTGTGTGTTCTGCTTCGTGGACCAGATGCCCCCGGGGATGCGCAAGACCCTCTATTTCAAGGATGATGACGCCCGCCTGTCCTTCCTCCTGGGGAACTACATCACCCTCACCAATCTCTCCCCCCGGGAGATCCAGCGGATCATGGACCTGCGGATCTCGCCGGTGAACATCTCCGTCCACGCCACAGACCCGGAGCTCCGGGCCCGGATGCTGCGGAACCCGCGGGCGGGGGAGTGCCTGGACATCATGGCCCGCTTCGCCGGGGCAGGGATCACGATGAACTGCCAGGTGGTGGCCTGTCCCGGGCTCAACGACGGCCCCGCCCTGGACCGCACCCTCCGGGAGCTGGGGGCGCTCTATCCGGCGGTGAACAGCGTGGCGGTGGTGCCGGTGGGGGTCACCCGGTTCCGGGAGGGGCTCTGTCCCATCGAGCCCTATGGTCCGGAGCAGGCCGCCGGGGTCATCGACCAGGTAGAGACCTTCGCGGCCGCCTTTCGGGAGGCCCACGGCACCTCCCTGGCGTGGTGCTCGGACGAGTTCTATCTCCTCTCCGGCCGCTCTCTGCCGGAGAAGGCCTATTATGAGGAGATGACCCAGCTGGAGAACGGCGTGGGCATGCTGCGGCTGCTCCTGAGCCAGGCGGCCTATGCCCTGGAGGAGCCTCCCGAGGGGGGAGCGCCAGCTCCGTTCTCCATCGCTACCGGGGTGTCCGCGGCCCCCTTTTTACGGGAGATCGTTGACATGGCCGGGAAAAAATGCGATAAAATAAGGGGGAACGTCTATCCCATCCGCAACCGCTTCTTTGGAGAGACGATCACCGTCTCCGGCCTGGTGACGGGGGGAGACCTGATCGAGCAGCTCCGGGGACGGCCCCTGGGGGAGCGCCTGCTCCTGCCCTCCAATATGCTCCGGGCCGGGGAGAGGGTCTTCCTGGACGACGTGACGGTGGAGCAGGTGGAGGAGGCCCTTGGGGTGCCGGTCCAGGTCCTGGACGAGGAGAGCGGCTTCGACCTGGTGGACGCCCTCTTCGGCCTGGAAGTGGAGCCCCCGCAGAGCGCGCCTCCCGCCGCGGAGGACGAGTTCTACCGCTACAACCCCTGATCCCCCACGGGGGCATCTGAACGATAAAGTGAGTGTGATGCTATGAGACCCTTAGTCGCCATCGTGGGCCGGCCCAATGTGGGCAAGTCCATGCTGTTCAATAAGCTGGTAGGCAAACGGCTGTCTATCGTGGAGGATACCCCCGGCGTCACCCGGGACCGCCTCTATGCCGAGGCGGAGTGGTGCGGCCACACCTTCGACATCGTGGACACCGGCGGCATCGAGCCGGGCACCGACAGCGAGATCCTGACCTTCATGCGCAGGCAGGCGGAGATCGCCATCCAGAACGCCACCGTGATCGTGTTCCTGTGCGACATCAAGACGGGCATGACCGCCGCGGACCAGGAGATCGCCAACATGCTCCTGCGCTCCAAGCGCCCGGTGGTGCTGGCGGTGAACAAGTGCGACCGGATCGGCCCCACCGACCCGGACATCTACGAGTTCTATAACCTGGGCCTGGGGGATCCCATCCCGGTCTCGGCCGTCCACGGCCACGGCACCGGAGAGCTGCTGGACGCCTGCATCGCCCATTTCCCCACAGAGGAGGAGCCGGACGGTCCCGACGACGTGGTGAAGGTGGCTCTGATCGGCAAGCCCAATGTGGGCAAGTCCTCTCTCCTCAACCGCATCCTGGGGGAGGAGCGGGTCATCGTCAGCGATGTGGCGGGCACCACCCGGGACGCGGTGGACAGCTACTTCGAGAACGAGACGGGCAAATATCTCTTCATCGACACTGCGGGCATGCGGAAGAAGGCCAAAGTGGACGACCGGATCGAGAAATTCTCCGTCCTCCGGGCCACCATGGCCATCGAGCGCTCCGACGTGTGCCTCATCCTCATCGACGCCAACGAGGGAGTGACCGAGCAGGACACCAAGGTGGCGGGCCTGGCCCACGACGCGGGGAAGGCCTGTATCATCGTGGTCAACAAGTGGGACGCCATCGAGAAGGACGGGAAGACCATGGACCGGATGCGTTCGGACATCCGCCGGGACCTGTCCTATATGACCTATGCGCCCATCGTGTTCATCTCGGCCCTCACCGGCCAGCGGGTGGACCGGCTCTTCGCCCTCATCAACTACGTCAACGACCAGGCGGCCATGCGCATCACCACAGGCATGCTCAACTCTCTCCTGGCCGACGCCACCGCCCGGGTCCAGCCCCCGACCGATAAGGGCCGGCGGCTGAAGATCTACTATATGACCCAGGCTGGGGTGAAGCCGCCCCATTTCATCTGTTTCTGCAATGATGCGCAGCTTTTCCATTTCTCTTACCAGCGCTACCTGGAGAACCAGATCCGGGCCACCTTCGGGCTCGAAGGCACGCCGGTGCGGCTGACGATCCGGCAGAAGAGCGATAAGGAGGGATAAGGGTGGAGATGGAGTTCCTGCCCCAGGCGGAAAACGACTTCGTGATGGTGCTGACCTCCGCCGGCGGTGTAGGGCCTGGAGGACTGGCCCTCATGGCTGCCATCATCGCGGCGGCGGCCTATTTCTGCGGCTGCTTCAACGGTGCGGTCATCGTCTCCAAGTACATCCTCCGGGATGATGTGCGCACCCACGGTAGCGGCAACGCGGGGCTGACCAACTTCTACCGTACCTTCGGTGGTCCTCTGACCTTCGTGGTCATCCTGACCGACGTGCTCAAGGCTGTCGTGGCGGTCCTGGTGGGCATACTGGTCATGCGGGCGAACGGGATGGATTCTGTGCTCCAGATCGCCCTGGGGAAGTATTGGGCAGGGGTCTGGTGCCTGCTGGGCCACATGTTCCCCTGTATGTTTGGATTCAAGGGGGGCAAGGGGATCCTCTCCGGCGGCGTGGTGGCCATCATGATCGACTGGCGGGTCGCCCTGGTGGTGTGGGGGGGGTTCTTCGTCCTCACCGCCCTGACCCGGTGGGTGTCCCTGGGCTCCTGCTGGGCGGGGGCGTCTTTCCCCTTCGCCACTTGGTCCGTCTATCATGACCTGCTGCTCCTGGCGCTGGCTATCTTCATCGGAGGGCTCATCCTGTGGAAGCACCGGGGGAACATCAAACGCCTGCTGCGGGGGGAGGAGAGCAAGCTCTCCTTCCACCACCAGAAAAAAGAAACGGGGGCATGACAATGAAAGTATCTGTGATCGGTTCCGGCGGCTGGGGCACGGCTCTGGCGTTGCTGCTGCTGGAGAACGGCAACGATGTGGCCCTCTGGTCCTATACGGAAGAAGAATCCAGGGTCCTGCGGGAGACGGGGGAGAACCCCATGCTGAAAGGGGTGCCCCTGCCGAAGGAGCTCCATTTCACCACCGACCTCTCCTGCGTGAAGGGCTGCGGCGTGGTGGTAGTGGCCACCCCTTCCTTCGCGGTGCGTTCCACCGCCCGGCAGATGGCGCCGCTGCTGGATCCGGGCACTGTAGTGGTCTCTGTGTCCAAGGGCATCGAGAAGGAGACCTCCAGCACGCTCACCGATGCCATCCACGATGAGATCGGGGACGCCTGCCCGGTGGTGGCTCTGTCCGGCCCCTCCCACGCAGAAGAGGTGGGCAGGAGAGTGCCCACGGTGGTGGTGTCCGCCTCCAGGGACCAGAAGGCCGCGGAGCTGGTCCAGGACCTCTTCATGAGCCCCCGTTTCCGGGTGTACGCCTCCGATGACGTGACGGGGGTACAGCTGGCGGCCGCCATGAAGAACGTGATCGCCCTGTGCGCAGGCTGCTGCGACGGCATGGGCTTCGGTGACAACACCAAGGCCGCCCTCATGACCCGGGGCCTCACCGAGATCGCCCGCCTGGGCGTAGCCATGGGGGGCAGGAAAGAGACCTTTGCCGGATTGGCGGGGGTGGGCGATCTGATCGTCACCTGCACCTCCATGCACTCCCGGAACCGCCGCTGCGGCATCCTGATCGGGAAGGGGACCCCTCCCGATCAGGCGGTGAAAGAGATCGGCGGGGTGGTGGAGGGCTACTACGCCGCCGCCAACGCCAAGGCCCTGGCGGAGAAGCTGGGCGTGGAGATGCCCATCGCCGCTGCCGCTTACGAGGTCCTCTACCATGGGAAGGATCCCCGGGTGGTGCTCCAGGAGCTCATGACCCGGGAGAAGAAGCACGAGATCGAGGACAGCTGGCTGTAAAGGCCGGCGGGATACGGGAAGGGCGCTCGTTCGAGCGCCCTTCCTCAGCTTTATCATGCCTCTCATACGCTCCGCCTATGGGCGTATCTGGGTCCATACACGAAGAAAAAGCTCTGTGTCGATGACACAGAGCTTTTCAAGCATTCCTTAAAGATGCGATCACACAGCGCGGGTGACTTTGCCCGAGCGGAGGCAACGGGTGCAGACGTACACATGCTTGGGCGTACCGTTCACGATCGCCTTGACGCGCTTCACATTGGGCTTCCAGGGACGATTGGTACGGCGGTGAGAGTGGGACACCTGGATACCAAAAGTAACGCCCTTATCGCAAAATTCGCATTTGGCCATATTCCTTCAACCTCCTCGCTGGTCAAAGTTTTCGCTTTTACAAAGCATCGACTGATATAATACCAGATGATGCGGAAAAATGCAAGAGGGAATTTGCGCTGTTTTGATTTTTTTGAGAATAAAAGGAAAGAACATTGCAGAACAGGAGAGATCCGGATATACTAAAGATATCACGAGCTGCCGGCCGGGGCGCCATGGCGGCTGATTCTGGTTTCAGGGAGCGATGCGGATATGGAGAGCCACTATTCCGTCAAACTGGGCAAGCTCATCGAGGAATTCGAGCTGGAAGTCCTGCGGGGGGCGGCGAACTACCAGGAGACTTTGGTCCAGCGGGAGGACGTGAACCGCCCCGGACTGCAGCTGGTGGGCTTTTTCGACTATTTCGACGCCAAGCGGCTGCAGCTGCTGGGCAAGGTGGAGAGCACCTATCTCTCCCAGTTCTCTTCGGAGGAGCGGCTCAAATGCTTCGACGCCCTCCTGTCCCACGACATCCCGGCCCTGGTCATCACCCGGGGGATGGAGCCGTTCCCCGAGCTCATGGAGACGGCGGAGCGGTACGACCGGACCATCCTCCGCACCCAGGAGACCACTTCCGCCTTCATGGGGGCGCTGATCGCCACCCTCCGCAACGAGCTGGCCCCCCGCATCACCCGGCACGGGGTGCTGGTAGAGGTCTACGGCGAGGGAGTGCTGCTGTTGGGCGAGTCCGGCGTGGGCAAGAGCGAGACCGCGATCGAGCTGGTCAAGCGGGGCCACCGCCTGGTGGCGGATGACGCTGTGGAGATCAAACGGGTGGGAGTGAAACGGCTGGTGGGCACCGCCCCCGAGCTCATCCGGCACTATATCGAGCTGCGGGGCATCGGCGTGGTGGATGTGCAGCAGCTCTTCGGTATGTCCGCCGTCCGGGACAAGCAGGACATCGATCTGGTGGTGAATCTGGAGCAGTGGAACGACAGCACCATGTACGACCGGCTGGGGCTGGAGGACCTGTATACCGTGATCCTGGATGTAAAGGTCCCGTCCCTGACAGTCCCTGTGAAGCCGGGGCGGAACCTGGCCATCATCGTAGAGGTGGCGGCCATGAACAACCGCCACAAGAAGATGGGCTACAATGCGGCCCTGGCTTTCACCCAGCAGATCAACGATCATTTCGACCAGGCGCTGAGCGGGCAGCTGGACCGCTGACGGACAAGGCGACATCTGATGAGGGCGGCTCTTTGGGCCGCCCTCATTTTGCGCAATATGCATCTATCCGGCGAAAAGGAGGATCTTATGGTTGTATAGCGGGCGTTCTGATGATATAATAAAGCGCTACTATCAAGATCCCAGACGATAGGTCTATAGGTCTGTGAAATGGAGGAAACGCTGCTATGTGCGGTATCGTCGGTTATATCGGGGCGGAAGAGGCGGCCCCCATCCTGCTGGATGGTCTGGCGCGCCTGGAGTACCGTGGCTATGACTCGGCAGGACTGGCCGTGTTCTCGCCCGCTCAGGGGCTCCAGGTGGTCAAGGCCAAGGGCCGCCTGAGCGTCCTTTCGGGCATCGTGGACGGGGGGAGAGCCCTCCACGGCACGGTGGGCGTGGGCCACACCCGGTGGGCCACCCATGGAGAGCCCTCGGACGTGAACTCCCACCCCCAGGTCAGCGCGTCCGGGCGGATCGCGGTGGTCCACAACGGCATCATCGAGAACTATGTGCAGATCAAGGAGTTCCTGGCCTCCAAGGGGGTCCACTTCGTGTCTCAGACAGATACGGAGGTGGTGGCCCATCTGCTGGAGTACTACTACGAGGGGGATATCCTGGAGGCGGTGAGCAAGGTGCTCCACCGCATCGAGGGCGCCTATGCCCTGGGCATCATCTGCGCCGACTGCCCGGACCGGCTCATCGCCGCCCGGAAGGACAGCCCGCTGATCCTGGGCTACGGCGAGGGGTTCAACTTCCTGGCCAGCGATGTCACCGCCGTCATCAAGTACACCCGCGATGTCTGTTACCTGGAGGACGGGGAGATCGCGGTGCTCACCAAGGATGCCATCCAGGTCTACAGCCACCCCTATCTCCAGCCGGTGGAGAAGGAGCGGCACCATGTGGACTGGGAGATCTCCGCAGCGGAGAAGGGCGGCTATGAGCACTTCATGGCCAAGGAGATCATGGAGCAGCCCAAGGCATTCCACGACACCATCTCTCCCCGGATCCAGGACGGGAGGGTGGTGCTGGAGGGACTGGACCTGGACGGGGACTACCTCCGGCGGATGGATAAGATCTACATCATCGCCTGCGGCTCCTCCTACCATGTGGGCATGGTGGCCAAGTACATCCTGGAGAAGGCCCTGCGCAAGCCGGTGGAGGTGGCCCTGGCCTCTGAGTTCCGCTACTGCGACCCCCTGGTGACCAGGGATACCCTCTGCATCGTCATCAGCCAGTCCGGCGAGACCATCGACACCATGGCCGCCCTTCGGGAGGCCAAGCGCCGGGGGGCCACCATCCTCTCCATCGTGAATGTGGTGGGCTCCTCCATCGCCCGGGAGTCCGATTATGTCCTCTACACATGGGCGGGCCCCGAGATCGCCGTGGCCACCACAAAAGCCTATTCCACCCAGCTGGCCCTCATCTACCTCATCACCCTCCGCTTCGCCGAGCTGCTGGGCACCATGGCGGAGGAGGAGCGGAGAGCGGTGATCGACGAGCTCCGGACCATCCCCGGCAAGATGCAGAAGATCCTGGATGACAGAGAGTCCATCCAGTATTACGCCTCCATCTATTTCAACCACGAGTCGATCTTCTTCATCGGCCGGAACATCGATTACGCCATCGGCCTGGAGGGCTCTCTGAAGCTCAAGGAGATCTCTTACATCCACTCGGAGGCCTATGCCGCCGGCGAGCTGAAACACGGGACCATCTCCCTCATCGAGGAGGGGACCCTGGTGATCGCCCTGGCCAGCTGCGCGCCCCTCTTCGACAAGCTGGTGAGCAACATCGTGGAGGTGAAGTCCCGGGGGGCGGACGTGCTGGGCCTCACGGTGGAGAGCAAGGGGGAGGACCTCAAGAAGGTGGTGGACAATGCCATCCTGGTGCCGGACACCCACCCCATGCTCCTGCCCAGCCTGGATGTGATCCCCATGCAGCTCTTCGCCTATTATGTGGCGCTCATGCGGGGCTGCGACATCGATAAGCCCAGGAACCTGGCCAAGTCGGTGACCGTCGAATGAGACGGAGCGCACTGGCGGCGGCCCTGGCCCTGACCTTCACCCTCCTGGCCGGGTGCGGCGGAGGCGGCCAGTCCGCCGGGAGCGCCGACCCGGCGGAGCCGGTGGTGGTCCGTTACGGCATCTCCAACGCCTGGGATCAGCTGATGCCCTATAACAGCGTGTCGGGGAGCAACTACGCCCGCATCGTCTACGACAAGATCTACGACCGCCTGGCCTATGTCCACGCAGACGGGACCCTCTCGCCCCGGGCCGCCGAGAGCTGGGAGAGCGCAGACGGCGGCTATGCGGTCTTGTTCCATCTGGACCCGGAGGCGGCCTTCCACGACGGCGCTCCCGTCACTGCGGAGCACTGGGTGGAGACGATCCGCCTGATGACCGACCCGGCCTGCCCCATGCTGGGCCGGGCCACTTTCTCCGTCCTCACGGGCACGGACGAGAACGGGGCTGCCCTGCCTGGTGAGGAGCCGGGGGCGGAGGCGGTGGATGCGCACACCCTGAAGCTCACTTTCAAGGACCCCACCGCCCCGGAGGACTTCCTCCTGGATAAGAACCGGGAGCTCTATGTCCTGCCCACCCATCTCCTGGAGGGGGTGGACCCGGCGGAGGTGCTGGACCTGGACCTCTGGGACGCCCCCATCGGCTCAGGTCCCTGCGTCTTCGTGGAGCAGCTCCCCGGCAGCCGGCTCACCCTGGCGGCCAACGAGGACTACCAGCTGGGGGCCCCGGGCTTCGACCAGCTGACGATCACGGTCATGGACAAGGCGAACCTGCTGCCGGCCATGATCTCCGGCGACCTGGACTACTACGCCTTCGGCGGCAGCGTGTCGGCGGAGGACAGGGCGGCGGCGGAGCAGAACGGCCTGGAGGTGGAGGAGGGCACAGTGCCCAACACCTTCTTCGAACTGATGCTCAACGGCGAGCGCATCCCGGACGCCCGGATCCGCCGTGCCATCGAGCTGGCCCTGGACAAAGAGCTCCTCTGCCAACAGGCCACCGGCGGACAGGGGAGCGTGACCTACAGCAGCATCTCTCCCGCCAGCCCCTACGCCGGCTGGGCAGCGGAAGGGGAGGGACGGGACCTGGAGGAGGCCACGGCCCTTCTGGAGGAGGCGGGATACGACGGACGCACATATGTCCTGGCCTGCACCTCCAATCGCTCCGGGCTGGCGGCTCTGATCCAGCAGAACTTGGCGGAGGCGGGGATCTCCCTCTCGATACAGACGGTGGACTCCGCCACCATGTTCTCCGGTATGGCGGACGGCGTCTATGACATGGGGATCGCCAGCCACACCCCCGGGGCCCTGCCCCTGTGGTTCGTGGAGAGCCGCTTCGCGGAGAACAACAACATCTTCCATGTCCAGGACCTGGAGCCCTACGCCGCCCTCATCGACGCCATCCAGAGCGCGTCCAGCCAGGAGGAGAAGGGGCCCCTGGTGGGAGAGCTGGAGGCGCTCCTGGCCCAGGAGCGGCCCTTCATCCCCCTCTGGTTCGGGCGTGGGCTCCACGTCCAGTCTCCCACGGTGGAGAACATCGACTACGCCTCTTCCAGCTTCTCCAACGAGAACGTGTGGGAGTGGGTCAAGCACTGAAATATGAAGATACCTCCGTAGGGCCGGCAGGGCCGGCCTGTGCCCCTGGGCGGCGGGAGAGACCGCCGCTCGGGGACCGGAAGTGCAGGAGGATAGAAGCACATGTCCCGATACATCCGCCGCCGTCTGGTGACGGCGATCCCTGTTTTTTTCGGCATCACCCTCTTGGTGTTCCTGCTCATGGACCTGGCCCCCGGCAGCGCCGCGGCGCTGGCGGGGGAGGGGGCGGCCGGCGCCCAGGACCAGGCGCTGGTGGAGCAGCGGCTGGGGCTGGACCAGCCCTTCCCGGTCCGCTACCTGTCGTGGCTCGCGGACCTCTTCCGGGGCGACCTGGGGGAGTCGGTCTATTTCGGCGCCCCGGTCTCCCGGCTCATCGCCCAGCGCCTGGGGCCTACCCTTCTCCTGGTGGGGACGGGCGTGCTCCTGGCGGTGGTGGTCGCTGTCCCACTGGGGGTCCTGGCCGCCTGGCGGCCCCGCTCCAGGTGGGACAGCCTCTCCAATCTATTCACGGTGGCCGGCTCTGCGGTCCCCGGTTTTTTTCTGTCTCTGGCCGCCATCTACCTCTTCGCGGTGAAGCTCCAGTGGCTGCCCGCCTCCGGTATGTATGACGGCGGGGGACAGGGGAGCCTCCCCGACCTGCTCCGTCACCTGGCGCTGCCTGCCGCCGTGGTGGGCCTCACCAATGTGGGGGGGATCCTCAAGCAGGTGCGCACCGCGTGCCTGGAGGTCATGGGGGAGGACTATATCATGACCGCCCGCGCCAAGGGCCTGGGGGAGGGCGCGGTGGTGATCCGCCACTGCCTCCGCACCGCGCTGATCCCGGTGCTCACCGCAGTGCTCACCCACATCCCCCATCTGCTGGGCGGCTCCGTAGTGGTGGAGCGGATCTTCGGTTGGCCCGGCATGGGCAGCCTGCTGTTCTCCGCCATCAACGGCCGGGACCATACGGTAGTCATGGGAGTGACGGTGGTCATGGCCCTGGCGGTGTTGGCCACCGGCATCCTGCTGGATCTGGTCTACGGCCTTGTGGATGCGAGGGTGGGCTATGGGCGAGTATAAGAGAGTATGGGCCCGCCTGCGCAAGGACCGGCGGGCCGTGATATCCCTGTGGATCCTGGCAGCGGAGCTCCTCTGCGTATTGGTGCTGCCGGTGCTGATGGGCCTGGAGCCCAATGTCACCGACCGGGCGGCGGGCTTCTGGGCGCCCCCCTCCCCGGCCCACTGGCTGGGGACGGACGATGTGGGCCGGGACGTTCTGGCCCGTCTCCTCTACGGCGGGCGGACCTCTCTCCTGGTCGGCTTCGCCTCCGCCTTCATCAGCGTGGGGCTGGGGATCCTGCTGGGCCTGCTGGCGGGGTATCGCCGGGGCCCATGGGAGTTCTGGATCATGCGGCTGGCAGACGTGTTCCAGTCCTTCCCCAACATCGTGCTGGTGCTCTGCATGGTGAGCCTGGTGGGCCCTTCGGTGGGGAACATCATCCTGGTGACAGGCGGCCTGGGCTGGCCGTCGGTGGCGCGTATGATCTACGGCAACGCCCTTACCGTTCGGGATAAGGAGTTCGTCCTGGCGGCCCGGGCGCTGGGGGCCCGGCACAGGACCATCCTCTGGCGCAACATCCTCCCGAACGCGGTGTCTCCGGCCTGGGCCTCCATGGCCCAGCGGGTGGGCCGGGCCATCCTGTCGGAGTCCAGCCTCAGCTTCCTGGGGGTGGGGATCAGCACCCCGCAGGCCAGCTGGGGCAATCTGATGCGCAGCGCCTCTCAGCTCTCCGTCCTCACCGGAAGGCCATGGATCTGGCTGCCCCCCGGTCTGCTCATCGTGCTCACAGTGGTGTGTCTCCAGCTGGTGGGGGAGGGGCTCCGGGACGCCATGGACCCCCGCGGCCGCCGGTATTTCTCCTCCTGAAGCGCCCCGGCCTTCCAACGGCTCTGGCCCGTCTCATATGAGACGGGCCGGAGCCGTTTTTTGCCGTCATAGACTGGGACGAGCCCGCATAGGATGGAGCATCCATACCAGAGAGGAGGCGGGGAGATGAGCGCTCTGGAGACGGCTTACCGGGCGGAGCAGTTCCGGCAGGCGGCGGCCCTGCTGCCGGGAGAGCTGCGCCGCAGTGCGGAGAAGCTCCCTGAGGAGGAGATGGCCCGGACAGAGGAGCTCCGCCTGCGGGCCGGGCGGCCGCCCATGGCGTCGGGCCCGGAGGGGGAGCGTCCCTTGCCCGGCTGCGAGGGGCTGCGGCTGGGGCCGGAGCAGCTGGCGCGGGTGCTGGAGACGGCCACTCGCGCCTCCGCCCACACCGCCCTGGACCAGGTGCGCAGCGGCTTCGTCACCGTTCGGGGCGGGCACCGGGTGGGACTGTGCGGGCGGGGCGTCGTGGAGGAGGGGGAGATCAGGAACCTCCGTCAGCTCTCCTCTCTATCCGTCCGGGTGGCCCGGGAGGTGCGGGACGCCGGAGCGGAGGTCCTGCCCGCCCTGTGGGAGGGGGGCAGGTTCCAGGATACGGTGCTCCTGTCGCCACCCGGCGGGGGGAAGACCACCCTGCTGCGGGACCTCATCCGGCGGATATCCGACGGGGTGGGCTGCCCCGCCCTGCGGGTGGGGGTGGCGGACGAGCGGGGGGAGCTCTCCGCCCTGTGGGAGGGCGTCCCCATGATGGACCTGGGGGCCCGGACCGACGTGATGGACGGCTGCCCCAAGGGACCGGCGCTGCTCATGCTCCTGCGGGGGATGAACCCCCAGGTACTGGCGGCAGACGAGATCACGGCCGGAGAGGACATCCGGGCCCTGGAGCAGGCCGCAGGCTGCGGGGTGGGCCTGCTGTGCACCGCCCATGCAGGAGGGGTGGACGACCTGCTGCGGCGTCCCCTGTACCGGCGGCTGCTCCGGCGGGGCCTGTTCCGGCGGGCCGTGGTCCTGAGCCCGGGACCGGCAGGACGGCGGTACCGTGTGGTCCGGCTGGAGGAGGGGGACCTATGCTGAAGTGGCTGGGAGCCGCCTTCCTCCTGGGCGGCGGCCTCTTCCTGGGCCTTGGGGCGGCGGAGCAGCTCCACGCCAGGGTGCGCTGTCTGCGCACCCTCCTGGGGGCGGTGGAGTGGGCCGAGCGGGAGCTCTCCTTCCGGCTCACTCCTCTGCCGGCGCTGCTGGAGGGACTGGAGTCCCGGAGCCTCCCGCCGGTATCCGCTCTGTTCAGCGGCTGCGGGCAGCGATTGGACGAGCTGGGGGAGAAGCCCTTCGGGACCCTGTGGCGGGAGGCCGCCGACGCGGCCGGCCTGCCCCTGGACGAGGCGGCGGAACAGACCGTATACAGTCTGGGAGATATCTTGGGCCGCTTCGACGCGGAGGGCCAGCGGGGCGCCCTGGAGGAGCGGGCGGCGGAGCTGAGAGAGCACCTGCGGCGGGCGGAAGAGGATCGGGACCGGCTCTGCCGGGTCTATACCGCCCTTGGAGCGGGGACGGGCGCGCTGTTGACGATCTTATTGATATGAAGAGCGGGGAAGTGCAAAAGGATGAATGTAGACCTCATTTTTCGGATCGCAGCCATCGGGATCCTGGTGTCTGTGCTCAATCAGGTGCTCATACGCTCCGGGCGGGACGAACAGGCCACCATGACCACTTTGGCGGGGCTGGTGGTGGTGCTGATGATGGTGGTGCAGGAGATCAGCGACCTGTTCGACCTGGTCCAGACTCTGTTCGGGCTGTGAGCCATGCCGGATATGTTGAAACTGGCCGCCATCGCGGTGACGGCCGCCCTGTGCGCCGTGGTGGTGCGGAAGAGCGCGGCGGAGCTGGCGGCGGCGATCGCCCTGGCGGCAGGGGCCATCTTACTGGGGAGCGTGCTCTCCGCCCTGGAGGGGGTCCGGGCATTCATGGACGAGCTGGCCGACCTGGCCGGGCTCTCCCCTGCGCTCCTCGCGCCTGTACTGAAAACAGTGGGCATCTCCATCCTCACCCGGTTCGCCGCCGCGCTGTGCAGGGACGCGGGAGAGGGGGGCATCGCCGCCTTCGTGGAGACGGCGGGGGCGGTCTCGGCTCTGCTGGTGTCCCTGCCGCTGCTGCGGACAGTGCTGGATATGGTGGGGGAGTTCCTATGAGAAGAGGATACAGGGCGCTGACGGTGCTCCTGTGCTGTCTCTCGCTGTTGACGGTCCCCGCCTGGGCTGCCCAGTCCCAGGAGGAGGACGTACTGGAGCGGCAGGCCCAGGCGCTGGAGCTGGACGAGCTGGACGAGGCGGCGGGAGACTACGCCCCGCCGGGGGGCGTGACGGGGACAGATCTGGAGGAGGGGCTCTCCCAGATCTGGGAGTCGGGGAGCCGGGAGCTGCCGGACGCCGTGGGGAAGGGGCTGCGCAGCGGCGGGCTGCTGCTGGCCGTGGTGCTCCTGTGCGCACTGGCCCACGGGACACTGGAGACCGCTGGGGGCGAGGGGGCCCTGGACGTGGCCACAGTGACCGGGACGCTGGCTATCTCAGCCATCTCGGTGGGGGACGTGGGCGTCCTCGTGGGCATGGGGCGGGAGGCGCTGGACTATATGAGCACCTTCTCCAACATCCTGCTCCCCACCATGGCGGCGGCCACGGCGGCCGCCGGATCTCCCGGCGGAGCGGCGGCCAGGCAGATGGCCACCATGCTCTTCTCCGGGGTATTGGTGAACCTGATAGACAAGCTGCTGCTGCCCCTCACCTATGGGTATATCGCCCTGTGTGTGGCCCATGCGGCGGTGGGGAACGAGGGGCTCAAGCGGGTGGCGGGGGTGGTCAAAGGGGCGGTGACCGGGACGCTGACCATCGTGATGCTGCTCTTCGTGGGCTATCTCACGGTCAGCGGGATAGTGGCGGGGACCGCCGACGCCATGGCAGTGAAGGCCGCCAAATTCACCGTCTCCAGCATGGTGCCTGTGGTGGGCGGGATCCTCTCCGACGCGGCGGAGACCGTGCTGGTGGGGGCGGGCGTCCTGAAGAATGCAGTGGGGGTGTTCGGTATGCTGGTGGTGCTCTCTATCTGTCTGGCCCCCTTTTTACAGCTGGGGGCCCACTACCTGACCTATAAGATCGCAGGGGCCCTGTCGGCCACAGTGGCCGACAGCAGGCTGGCGGGGCTCGTCGACGGCATAGGCGGGGCCTTCGGCCTGGTCCTGGGCATGACGGGGGCGAGCGCGCTGCTGCTCCTGGTGTCCATGGTGTCGGCGGTCTCTATGGCGGCGCCATGATCGGGGCGGTACGGGAGTGGCTGCTGGGCGTGCTCTGCGCGGCGGTGCTGGCGGCCCTGGCAGACCGGCTGTCCCCCCAGGGGACGGCCGGGAAGATCGGACGTATGGCGGGCGGGCTCCTGCTGCTCATCGCAGTGGTACGGCCGGTGGTCCAGGCGGACCTGAGCGTATTGGCTTCCGCCAGCCTGCCGGTCTGGGAGGAGATCGGAGAGGCAGCCTGGGCAGAGACGGATATGGGCCTTCTAAAAAACATCATAGGAGAGGAGACGGGCGCATATATTTTGGACAAGGCAGAGGAGCTCGGCATCCCCTGCACGAGGGTGGAGGTCACCTGCGAGGAGAAAGACGGCGTGCCCTATCCCTCCTCGGTCCGGATCTCCGGCCCCATCGGGGAGGCGCAGCGCCGGGCGCTGTCCCGGACGATCGAGGCGGATCTGGCCATACCGGCGGACCGGCAGACTTATGAAAGCGAGGACCATCTGTCATGAACGGGAGAGAAGCGGTGGAAAAGCGGCTCCGAAGATCGGTGAAGCTGCTGGAGCGGTATAAATATGTCCTGCTGGTCCTGCTGGCCGGACTGCTGCTCCTCCTGCTGCCGGGCACAGGGGAGGGGAGCGCACAGGCCGGTGGGACCGATCCGCCCGCCGGCGAGACGCTGGACGTGGAGGCGCTGGAGCGGAAGCTGGAGGACACCCTCTCACAGGTGGAGGGCGCCGGTGAGGTGACCGTGGTATTGACGGTGAAGGGCTCCACCCGGCAGGTGTTGGCCCAGGACGTCGCCACCTCCCGCGCCGGAGCGGACAGCGAGGAGAGCAGGTCCGCGGTGGTGGTCTCCCGGGGGTCCGGCCAGGAGGAGGCGGTGGCCCTCCAACGGCTCTACCCCGCGTTCCAGGGGGCCCTGGTGGTATGCCCGGGAGGGGGAGAACCGGAGGTGCGGCTGGCATTGACGGAGGCAGTCTCGGCCCTGACGGGGCTGGGGAGCGACAAGATCTCTATCTGTAAAAGGGAAGCGTGAGGAGGAATTCTGGGATGAAGCTTTGGAAAAGGAACGCCGTGGTGGCGGCCATCGTGCTCTTCGTATGTGCGGCGGTCTATCTCAACTGGTCCTACACCCAGGAGGAGACGGCGGACACGGGGAAGGTGCTGGGAGAGGCGGCTCTGGTAGGCGGACAGAGCACGGACCCCCTGCTGGAGGGGGCGGAGCCCTCCCCCTCGCCCACGGCTACCGCCAGCGCCCCGGCCGGCGGCGGGGAAGAGGAGGGCAGCGGCTACTTCGCCAATGCGCGGCTGAACCGGCAGCAGGCCAGGGACAGCGCCCTCTCCCTGCTCCAGGAGGCGGCCGCTGACGCCAACGCCAGCCAGACCGCGGTGGAGGAGGCCAACGCCGCTATCCAGACCATGGCGGACTATACCCTCTCGGAGGCCAACATCGAGAACCTGGTCACCGCCAAGGGCTACCAGGACTGCGTGGCCTTCCTCAACGAGAACAGCATCAGCGTGGTGGTGGACAACAGCGGCGCCCCGCTTGCAGAGGCGGACATCGCGAAGATCAGTGAGATCGTCACCGAGGAGACCGGCCTGACAGCCAGTCAGATCAAGATCATCGAGGCCAGCTGATAGATCCGCCCGGCGGGGAGAGCACGGCTCTCCCCGCCGATCTTCATCGCCGCGACAGGCGCACGGCGAAAGGGGAAGGGCGGGAAAAAGTGATTGTAAAATCTGGTCCACTGTGGTACAATAACGGCAAGTATGAAAAAGGAGTGTGACCACCGTGGCGGAAAGCAGAGAGTACGTCTCCCGTTCCGACGAGCTGGGGAATATCCATATATCGGAAGAGGTCCTGGCGGTGATCGCCGCCGCCGCCGCCCTGGAGGTGGAGGGCGTGGGCGGTCTGGCCGCCAATCTGGGCTCCGATCTGGCGGAGCTGCTGGGAAAGAAGAACCTCAGCAGAGGGATCCGCCTCCATGTGGAGGAGGAGAGCGTCACCATCGACGTGGCCATCCTGGTCAAGTACGGCTACACCATCCCCGATGTGGCCCGCGCCGTCCAGGAGGGCATCGCGGGCAGCGTGGAAGCCACCAGCGGCCTCAGTGTAGCCGCCGTCAACGTGAGCGTGGGCGGCGTGGTCTTTGACAAAGAACCCAAAAAAGCGCCGTAAGATCCGGCCGGGCCTATCAAAGAGCATTGAGCGTTTTCCAGCGGCTCAATGCTCTTTTTTCGCTGAAACGGGCCTTGTCTGGGGCCGGATACAGCGTGTGGGGAGACCTCACGATCCTTCGGCGGGACCGAGGATAGGGGGTTTATTTTCCCAAACATCCTGTATATAATAGAGCATAGGATGAATATTCAAAAGAGTGACAATGGAGGAGACCATCATGACCAGGAGCAGCGCCCGCGAGATCGCCGTCCACCTGTCTTTTGCCATGGGATTTTCTGACCGGACCGCAGAAGAGGTCCTGGGGGAGGCTTTGAGCCGGGAGAATTTCCAGCGCTTGGGGGAGGAGGATCCCCTCTACAGCGAATACCCCAACGAGAAGCAGCGTCAGTACATAACTACGCTGGTGAAGGGGGTATATGAGCACGGGGTGGAGCTGGACGGCTACATCTCCAAATATGCCATCGGGTGGTCCTTCGCCCGGATCTCCCGGATGGCGGCGGCCATCATGCGGGTGGCCATGTACGAGATCCTCTATATGCCGGATATCCCCGCCTCTGCCGCCATCAACGAGGCGGTGGAGCTGGCCAAACGGTATGATTCCCCGGAGGCCGCCTCCTTCGTCAACGGCATCCTGGGATCCTATGTCCGCAAAGAGCTGCCGGAGGAGCGCGTGCCTGTCAGAGGGCGGGCGGCAGAGGCGGAGAAAGACGGCGGGGAAGGGAACGAGGCGTGAGCAGCGGGATCTGCCTGGGGCTGGACACCAGCAACTACACCACCTCCGCCGCCTGCTTCGACGGCGAGACAGGCCGGCAGGCGGCCCGCCTGCTGGAGGTGGCGCCCGGCGCCCTGGGCCTCCGTCAGAGCGAGGCCCTTTTCCAGCATGTCAAGCGCCTGCCCGGGCTGCTGGAGTCCCTCCGGGAGGACGGGGCCTTGGAGATGCCCGTCTCCGTGGTGGGGGCCAGCACCAAGCCCCGCTGGGTGGAGGGCTCCTACATGCCCTGCTTCCTGGCGGGAGAGTCCGTGGGGCGGTCTATCGCCGCCTCTCTGGGCGTGCCCTTTTTTGCCTGCTCCCACCAGCAGGGCCATATCGCCGCCGCAGCCTGGGCCTCCGGCCGGATCGACCTGCTGGACAGGCCCTGCCTGGCCTGGCACCTCTCCGGCGGGACCACCGAGCTGCTGCTGGTGGAGCCGGAGGCGGGGAACGTACGGGCCGTCAAGCTGGGGGGCACGTCCGATCTCTCGGCGGGACAGCTCATCGACCGGACCGGCGTGGCTCTGGGGCTCTCCTTCCCGGCGGGGAAGGGCGTGGACGCCCTGGCCGCGGAGTCGGGGGAAGGGGCCCATTTCCGGGTCAAGCTGAACGGGCTGACCTTCTCCCTCTCCGGCGTGGAGAACCAGGTGAAGGGCCTGCTCCACCGGGGCGCGCCGCCCCAGGATGCCGCCCGGTACGCCCTGCTCACTGTGATCGACGCGGTGGAGCGGGCCACAGAGCGGGCGCTGGAGCGGCATCCGGGGCTGCCCGTGCTCTTCTCCGGCGGCGTCTCCTCCAACGCGCTGCTGCGCACCATGGCGGGCCGGCGCTTCGAGGCGGTGTTCGCGCCCCCCGTCTATTCCACGGATAACGCCATGGGCGTGGCGGTGCTGGCCTGCCGGGCGCTGGCGGGAGGGAGACTATGAGCAGCGAACGGCCCGTCTATACCGTCACCCAGGTCAACAGCTACCTCAAGGCCGTCATGGACCAGGACCGGCTCCTCAGCGGCCTTTTCGTCCGGGGAGAGATCTCCAACTTCAAGACCTATCCCTCGGGGCACAGCTACTTCTCCCTGAAGGACGAGGGGGGGAGTCTCCGCTGCGTCATGTTCCGGCGGGAGGCCTCCCGGCTCCGCTTCCGACCGGAGAACGGGATGAAGGTCATCGCCTTCGGACGGATCACGGTGTTCCCACGGGATGGGCAGTACCAGCTCTACTGCGGGGAGCTCACCCCCGACGGGGTGGGAGATCTCCATGTGGCTTTCGAGCAGCTCAAGGACAAGCTGTACCGGGAGGGGCTCTTCGACGCCGCGCACAAAAAGCCCCTGCCCCGATATCCAGGGCGCATCGCCCTCATCACCTCTCCCGCCGGAGCGGCCCTGCGGGATATGCTGCGCATCCTGAACGCGCGGTATCCGCTGGCCCATGTCCTGCTGATCCCCGTGCGGGTACAGGGAGAGGAGGCGCCGGGGGAGATCGCCGCCGCCCTGCGCTATGCCAGCGCCCACCGCCTGGCCGACCTCATCATCACCGGACGGGGCGGCGGCTCTATGGAGGACCTGTGGGCCTTCAACGAGGAGGTCGTGGCCCGGGCCATCTACGACTGTGAGATACCCGTCATCTCTGCTGTGGGGCATGAGCCGGACGTGACCATCGCCGACTTCGTGGCGGATCTGCGGGCCGCCACGCCCTCCAATGCCGCCGAGCTGGCGGTGCCCGACCAGAGTGAGCTCCGTTCGGCCCTCCGCCGGTACGGAGACCGGCTGTCGGGGGCGGAGGGGGCCAGGCTGGAGCGGGCCCGGCAGACGCTCCGCCGCCTCTCCGAGAGCCGGGCGCTCCGGAGCCCCGCCGCCCAGATCCAGGATCGGCGGGTGCTCCTGGACTACCAGGGCCAGCGCCTCTCCCACGGGCTCACGGCGGCCCTGGGCCGGGACCGGGCCCGTTTCGCCGGCCTTGCGGCGAAGCTGGACGCCCTGAGCCCGCTGAAGGTCCTGGGCCGCGGCTACGCCCTGGTACGGTCCTCCGGCGGAGAGGTGATCTCCTCGGCGGAACAGACGGAAGAAGGAGAGCAGATCTCGGTGCGCCTGGCGGACGGGGCGCTGGATTGCCGGGTGGAGAAGAAGAGGAGGCTGTGAGATGGCCGAGAGGAAAAAGAGCTTTGAGCAGGCCATGGCCCGGCTGGAAGAGGTCGTGGGCCTTTTGGAGCGGGGAGACGCCCCGCTGGAGGAGTCCCTGAAGCTGTTCGAAGAGGGCATGTCGCTGATGAAGCAGTGCTCCACCATGCTGGACCGGGCGGAGCAGAAAGTGAGCAAGCTGACGGTCAAAGAGGACGGTACGGCGGCGGAGACGCCCCTGGAGAGAGAGGAGTGAGCCCAAGATGGAGTTCCACCAGCAGCTGGAGGCAGATCAGAAGCAGATCGAGGCATATCTGCGGGCCTATTTCGGGGACCGGGAGGACATGACCAACCTGTACGACGCCATGAACTACAGTCTCCTCAGCGGCGGGAAGCGGGTGCGCCCGGTCCTGGCCCTGGAGGTGTGCCGGATGTGCGGGGGAGACCCGGAGACGGCCCTCCCCTTCGCCTGTGCCGTGGAGATGATCCACACCTATTCTCTGATCCACGATGACCTCCCCTGTATGGACGACGACGACCTCCGCCGGGGCAGGCCCACCAATCATAAAGTCTATGGTGAGGCCATGGCCGTCCTGGCAGGAGACGCGCTGCTGACAGCGGCCTTCGAGGCCGCCCTGTCGGCGGAAGCCCTCTCCGTGGAGCGGAGGGCCCAGGGAGCGCTGCTCCTGGCCAAAGCCGCGGGGGCCGAGGGCATGGTGGGCGGACAGGCCCTGGATATGGCCGCAGAGGGCCGTGCCATCGGCCGCTGGGACGTAGAGAACCTACAAAAGCGGAAGACCGGCGCCCTCCTCTGCGCGGCGGCGGATCTGGGCTGTATCGCGGCGGGAGCCGGAGAGGCGGACCGGGCCGCCGTGCGGACCTATGCGGGGAAGCTGGGGCTGGCCTTCCAGGTCCGGGATGACATGCTGGACGTGTCCGGAGATGAAAAGACCCTGGGAAAGACTGTGGGCTCCGACCGGGCCAACGAGAAGACCACTTTCGTCACTCTGCTGGGGCTGGACGCCTGCAAAGAGCTGGTGGAAGAGCTCACCACCGCTGCCGTTGGCGCTCTGGAGCCCTTTGGGGAGCGGGCGGATCTCCTCTGCTGGCTGGCCCAGATCCTCGCCGGCCGCGAGAGATAGGGTGGCGGGTATGAACAACCTTCCAAACTACTACATGGGCAACCTGATCCTGGTATTATCCATCCTGGCATGGGCGGCGGCCCAGGTGCTGAAGGTGCTCATCGGCCTGCTGGTAGAGCGGCAGCTGAACTGGAAGGCCGGCATCAGCAGCGGCGGGATGCCCAGCTCCCACTCCGCCTTCGTCTGCGCCTGCGCCACATCTACGGGGATCCTCTACGGCTTCTCCTCCGCCCTCTTCGCCATCGCGGCTGTGGTGGCCATCGTGGTGATGTATGATGCGGCCAATGTCCGGCGCCAGGTGGGGCGGCAGGCGAAGATCCTCAACGACGTGATCGAGGACCTGAAGATCGAACACCCCGACCTGCTCAAGAAAAAGCTCACTGAGCAGGTGGGACATACCCCCCTGCAGGTACTGGCCGGGGCGGCGCTGGGCGTCGCGATCGGCTGTGTGGGGACATATCTGCGCATATGAGCCCTTCTCCGCCGGCAGGGCCTGAGCAGGAAGACCGGGAGGTGCAGCGTATGGTCGAATTAGGGGACATTCCGGATATGCATACCATCAGCGACGGTCAGGCGGAGGCGCTGTGCAGCCAGCTCCGGGCCAGGATCATCGACGTGGTATCCAGGACAGGGGGACATCTCGCCTCCAATCTGGGGGCGGTGGAGATCCTGGTGGCCCTCCACCGGGTGTTCGACACGGGCCGGGACCGCCTGGTCTTCGACGTGGGGCACCAGTGCTACGTCCATAAGATCCTCACCGGCCGGGAGGGGGCGATGGAGACCCTGCGGATGTTCGGCGGCCTCTCCGGCTATCCCAAGCCCCAGGAGAGCGTCCACGACGCATTCATCGCGGGGCACGCCTCCAACTCCGTGTCGGTGGCCCTGGGGATGGCCTTCGCGCGCACCCGCCTGGGGCAGGATCACTCGGTGATAGCCCTCCTGGGAGACGGGGCCCTGACGGGCGGACTGGCCTATGAGGGCCTGTCCGGGGCGGGCCTGAGCGGAGAACAGCTCCTGGTGATCCTCAACGACAACGGCATGTCCATCACGGAGAACGTGGGCGGTATCGCCCAGCACCTGGCCCATCAGCGCCTGAAGCCGCAGTACCTCCGTTTCAAAAAGAGCTATCGGAAGCTGATGGCCGTCCTCCCAGGCGGCAGGCAGATCTACCGCTTCACCCACAAGGTGAAGACCGCCGTGAAGGAGACTTTGCTGCCATGCAGCATGTTCGAGGATATGGGCTTCACCTATCTGGGGCCGGTGGACGGGAACGATGTGCGCGGCCTGACCCGGCTGCTGCGCTATGCCAAAGAGCTAAAGACGCCAGTCCTGCTCCATGTGCGGACTGTAAAGGGGAAAGGCTATCCACCTGCGGAGAAGAACCCGGACGCCTACCACGGTGTGTCCCGGTTCTGCGTCCAGACCGGGGAGCCCCTCCACCCCTCCGGGCCATCGTTCTCCAGCACCTTCGGCGCGGCCCTGTGCGAGCTGGCGGAGAAGGATGGCAAGATCTGCGCCATCACCGCCGCCATGCGGGACGGCACCGGGCTGGGAGGATTCGCGAAGCGGTTCCCCGACCGCTTTTTCGATGTGGGCATCGCCGAGGGACACGGGGTGGCCATGTCCGCCGGCATGGCCAAGGAGGGCTGCCTGCCGGTGTTCGCGGTCTATTCCTCCTTCTTGCAGCGGGGCTATGACATGCTCATCCACGACGTGGGCATCCTGGGCCTCCATGTGATCCTGGGGGTGGACCGGGCCGGACTGGTGGGGGAGGACGGAGAGACACACCACGGGCTCTTCGATGTGGCGTATCTGTCCACCGTGCCCGGTATGACCCTGTACGCGCCCGCCAGCTTTGCCGAGCTGCGGACCATGCTGGGCCTGGCTGCGGCGGCCCAGGGGCCGGTGGCGCTCCGCTACCCCCGTGGCGGAGAGGAGAGATATACGGCGGACGCGGGGAGGGCCCCCTGCATCCGGCTGACGGAGGGGGCGGATATCACCCTGGTCACGCACGGCATCACGGTCTCCACGGTCCTGCAGGTGGCGGAGCGGCTGCGGCAGGCGGGCTATTCGCCGGAGGTGTGGAAACTGAACCGTCTCCTGCCCCTGGAGGCGGAGGGCGTCCTCCAGTCGGCGGCTCGGACCGGGCGCCTGCTGGCGGCGGAAGAGTGCGCGGAGATGGGCTGCATGGGCGGGCGCATCGCCGCCCAGCTGTCGGAGCGGGGGATCGCCATGAAAAAGGTCCGCCTGTGCAATACCGGGAGAGGCTATGTCCCACAGGGGACGGTGGCCCAGCTCCGCCAGTGGTGCGGGCTGGATGAGGACTCTCTCTATCAGGCGGCGCTGGAGGTCTTGCAGAGTGGAGAATAAGAACAAGAAGCGATTGGATATCCTGGTGTGTGAACAGGGACTGGCGGAGAGCCGCCAGAAGGCCCAGGCCCTCATCATGGCGGGGCAGATCTATGTCGCCGGCCAGAAGGCGGACAAGGCGGGCATGCAGGTGGAGGAGGGCGCGGAGATCGAGCTGCGGGGCAAGACCCTGGCCTATGTGAGCCGGGGAGGCCTCAAGCTGGAGAAGGCGATCGGCGCCTTCCACCTGGATCTGAAGGACAAGGTATGTATCGACTGCGGCGCCTCTACCGGCGGGTTCACCGACTGCATGCTGCAGAACGGGGCGGCCAAGGTATATGCGGTGGATGTGGGCTACGGCCAGTTGGCCTGGAGCCTCCGTCAGGATCCCCGGGTGGTGTGTATGGAGCGGACCAATGTGCGCTATCTCACCCCGGAGCAGATCCAGGAGCCCCTGGACTTCGGCAGCGTGGACGTGTCGTTCATCTCCCTGCGGCTGATCCTCCCCGCCCTGCGCGGGCTCATGAAGCCGGAGGGGGAGGTGGTCTGCCTGGTGAAGCCCCAATTCGAGGCGGGCCGGGAGAAGGTGGGGAAGAAAGGCGTCGTCCGGGACCCGAAGGTCCACCTGGAGGTGCTGGAGCAGTTCCTGGAGAACACGGCGGCCTGCGGTTTCGCTGTAAAGGAAATGACCTTTTCCCCCATCCGCGGACCGGAGGGGAACATCGAATACCTGGGACACTTGTCCGTGGGCCTGGGAGAGCCCTACCAGGGAGATCTGACTGCCCTGGTGGAGGAGTCCCACGGAGCGCTGGAAGGGGGCGGGCATACATGAAGGTCGTATTGAGCCCCAACCCATACCGGGACAGAGGCCTGAAAGTGGCCATCCAGGCCAAGAGGGTCCTGGAGCGCGCGGGCGTGCGCACCGCGGTCTGCCTGCCCTTCGAACTGGAGGGGGCGAACCGGAGCGAACTGCCCGGGGAGCTGGCCTACAGCGAGATGGAGAAGGAGCTCCCGGGGGCGGATATGCTCATCTGTTTCGGGGGGGACGGCACTATCCTGCACGCAGCCCGGGACGCATATCCCTGGGACATCCCTATCCTGGGGGTGAACATGGGCAGCGTAGGCTTCATGGCGGAGCTGGAGCATGGTGAGCTGGAGAAGCTGGCCCAGATCGGGACGGGGAAATACGCCACCGAGCTGCGCATGATGCTGGACGTCGCGGTCCGGCGGGGCCGTGAGGTCCTGCGGCGGGACGTAGCCCTCAACGACGCCGTCATCACCAAGGGAGCGGTGGCGCGGGTCATCGACCTGGCGGTCCGGGCGGACGGCGTCCGGATCTATGACTACTCCGGGGACGGCGTCATCCTCTCCACCCCCACTGGCTCCACGGCCTACTCCATGTCCGCGGGGGGGCCCATCGTGGAGCCTACGGCGGAGAACATCCTGGTCACGCCCATCTGCGCCCACTCTCTGCAGGCCAAACCGCTCGTCATGGGGCGGGACCGCCTGGTCTCGGTCCGGCTGGGCAGGACTGCGCGGAAGACCGCCTATCTGTCGGTGGACGGCGGACGGGCCTTCAAGCTCAGCGGCGGAGATGTGGTGGAGGTGCGCCGCTCCCAAAAGTATACCCGGCTGGTGCGGCTCACCGCGCACAGCTTTTACGAGAACATCAATCAAAAATTGAGGAGGGCTTGAGCCGATGAAATCCAAGCGACAGGCGGAGATCTTGCGCATCATCGAGGAGATGGATGTAGAGACACAGGACCAGCTTCTTTCCGCGCTTCGGGAGCGGGGGGTCAATTCCACCCAGGCCACGATCTCCCGGGACATCAAGGAGCTCCATCTGGTCAAAGAGCTCACCAGCTACGGGACCTATAAGTACGCCGTCTCGGGGAGGAAGGCCAGCCTGAACGCGGCCGGCCGGCTGCGCACCATCTTCAAGGAGGGCGTCACCTCCTTCGACCGGGCACAGAACATCGTGGTCATCAAGACCATGCCCGGCCTGGCGTCCGCCGCCTGCGCCGCCATCGACGGCATGGAGATCAACGGCCTGGTGGGCAGCCTGGCGGGAGATGACACGGCCCTTCTGATCATGAGAGACAACAGCCAGGCAGAGGCATTTTGCGACGAGATCCACAAGATGCTGTGACGACAGGGGGGTGACCAGGTGCTCGCTCTGCTTCATATCGAGAATATCGCGGTGATCGAGTCGGCGGACATCCGTTTCGCGGAGGGGTTCAACGCCCTCACGGGCGAGACCGGCGCAGGCAAGTCCATCGTGGTGGACGCTATCGGGGCCATCATCGGCGAGCGGACCTCACGGGACCTGATCCGTACCGGGGCGAAGTCCGCGCTGGTGAGCGCGGTGTTCGCCGGACTGCCCGCCCTCTCCTGGTTCCAGGAGAATGGCACGGGGCCCGACGAGGATGGAGAGCTGCTGATCCAGCGGGAGATCCAGGCGGATGGGAAGAACATCTGCCGGATCGGAGGACGGCCTTTCCCCGTCTCACAGCTCCGGACGCTGGGCAGGCAGCTGCTCAATATACACGGCCAGCACGACGGGCAGCAGCTCCTGGACCCCACCTGCCATCTGGACTATCTGGACCGCTTTTCCGGGACAGAAGAGGTCCTGCGCGCTTACCGGGAGGCATACGAGAAAGTGCGCGGGATCCGGCGGGAGATGGACCGGCTCCAGATGGACGAGGCGGAGAAGGCCCGCCGGCTGGACAGCCTGGGCTTCCAGATCGGAGAGCTGGAGCGGGCGGACCTGCAGAGGGGGGAGGAGGAGGCGCTGACCGCCCGGCGGAGCGTCCTGCGGAACGCGGGAAAGCTCATCGATGCGGTGGAGCGTGCCCACTTGGCCCTCTCTGGGGATGAAGACCGGGATGGCGGCGTGGCTCTCCTCATGGAGGCGGAAGAGGCTCTTCGGACCGCGGGAGCCATCGACAGCTCCGCGGCCGCTCTGGCCGGGCAGCTCACCGAGCTCCGGTGCGCCGCGGACGACGCGGCGGAACAGGTGCGGGACCTGCGGGACAGCCTGGACTTCGAGCCCGGAGAGCTGGACGAGCTGGAGGGCCGCCTGGACCTTCTCCACCGGCTGAAGAAGAAATACGGCGCTACGGTAGAGGATATGCTGGACTATCTGGACCAGTGCCGTGAGGAGCTGGAGCGGATCCAATTCGCCGGAGACGCCCTGTCCCGGCTGGAGAAGGACTTCGCCGGAGCCGTGGAAGAGGCCGGGAAGCGGGGCGGGGCCCTGTCCCGGGAGCGGAAGAAGGGGGCCAAGGCACTGGAGGCGCGCATCCAGGAGGAGCTGCGGCAGCTGGACATGCCCAAGGTGCGCTTCCAAGTGGAGTTCGCCCCCAAGGCGGCGGAGCACGGCATGGACGAGACGGGCATGGACGAGGTGCGCTTCCTCATGTCCGCCAACGTGGGAGAGGACTTGAAGCCGATCCAGAAGATCGCCTCCGGAGGCGAGCTGGCCCGGATCATGCTGGCCCTGAAGAACGTGCTGGCGGAGAACGAGGACGTGACCACCCTGGTCTTCGACGAGGTGGACACCGGCGTCAGCGGCCGGGCGGCCCAGAAGGTGGCGGAGAAGATGGCGGACGTGGCCCGGCACAAGCAGGTGCTCTGCGTCACCCATCTGCCCCAGATCGCCGCAATGGCGGACGCCCACTTCTCAGTGGAGAAGGGGGAGCGCGGCGGCCGGACCTATACGGCGGTGGAGCGGCTGGACCGGGAACGCCGCAGGGAGGAGCTGGCCCGCCTCACCGGCGGCGCCCACATCACCCCTGCCATGCTGGCCGGGGCGGAGGAGCTGCTGGCGGCGGCGGAGGACTACAAGCGAGGTGCGGCATGGGTGAACGAGTGACCTGGCCTGAACAGGTGCGCATCGAGTTCCAACTGGAGCGGAAGGAATACGTCCGGGCCGTCCGCTTCTTCCTGCGCAAGCGGCACCTGGTCAGCTGGATCCAAGGTCTCGTCCTGGTGCTGGCCCTGGCGGCGGTGGCGGTGCTCACCTGGATGATCGGGCATCTGAACTTCCTCAACACGCTGCTCCTGGTGCTGGCGGCCATGGCTCTGCTGTATATGGGGTATCTGTACCTCTGGAAACCGGGCCGCCTCTTCGACCGGGATCCGGCCCTCCGGGAGCCGGTGACCTTCCTCTTCTCCCGGGAGGATGTGGCCCGGCAGGACGGCCGGTCCGCCGCCATCCTGGAGTGGGATGTGAAGGAGCTCTGGAGGGGGACTGGCTTTTACTTCCTCTTCGGCGGGGCGGGGAACTATACCCTCCTGCCCCTGCGGGCCTTCCAGGGCCCGGAGGAGCTGGAGCGCTTCGAGGCGCTGGTGGGCCAGGCCTGTCCGGACGCGAAGATCCGGCTCTACCATTGACTTTTTCCCGGCTATGTGCTACAATCACCAACTGTACAACGCAGAGATGAGGAAGAGTAGCGGCGGACCGCCTGCCCAGAGAGCCCCCGGATCGGTGGAAGGGGGAGAGGCGCCCGGTGTGAATACCCCTCGGAGCGGCGGCCTGAACCGGAAGCAGTAGGGCGCGTCGGGTGCGCCCGTTACCGCGCAGCCGTGTGATGGCACGGCGTGAGGCCCTTTCCCGCGAGGGGAGGGCGAACCAGAGGTGGTACCGCGTTTTCAACGCCCTCTGTCCAGAAAGGGACAGGGGGCGTTTTTATCGTATCTGAAGAGGAGCGGGAGACCTGCCTCCGATGTGGAGGAGAGATAGAGCTCTGGTACGGAGAACAGCTATCCTGACTGGAAGGAAAAATAAGATCGAAAGGGAGAACGACATGACTATCTACGACGAACTGAAAGCCCGCGGCCTGATCGCCCAGGTCACCGATGAGGAGGAGATCAAAGAGCTCATCAACAACGGCAAGGCCACCTTCTATATCGGCTTCGACCCCACTGCCGATTCCCTGCACGTGGGCCACTTCATGGCCCTGATGCTCATGCGCCGCCTCCAGAGGGCGGGCAACCGGCCCATCGCCCTGATCGGCGGCGGGACCGGCATGGTGGGCGACCCCTCCGGCCGCACAGACATGCGCTCTATGATGACGGTGGAGACCATCCAGCACAACTGTGACTGCTTCAAGAAGCAGATGAGCAAGTTCATCGACTTCTCCGATGGGAAGGCCCTGATGCTCAACAACGCCGACTGGCTCATGGAGCTCAACTATATCGAGCTGCTCCGGGAGGTGGGCGCCTGCTTCAGCGTGAACAACATGCTCCGGGCCGAGTGCTACAAGCAGCGCATGGAGAAGGGCCTGAGCTTCCTGGAGTTCAACTATATGATCATGCAGTCCTACGACTTCTACCATATGTTCCAGACCGTGGGCTGCAACCTCCAGTGCGGCGGCGATGACCAGTGGTCCAATATGCTGGGCGGCACCGAGCTCATCCGCCGGAAGCTGGGCAAGGATGCCTACGCCATGACCATCACCCTGCTGCTCACCTCCGAGGGCAAGAAGATGGGCAAGACCCAGGCCGGCGCCGTGTGGCTGGACCCGGAGAAGACCTCTCCCTACGACTTCTACCAGTACTGGCGGAACGTGGACGACGCCGACGTGCTCAAGTGCCTGCGGATGCTCACCGACCTGCCCCTGGAGCAGATCGACGAGATGGACAAGTGGGAGGGCGCCCAGCTCAACCAGGCCAAAGAGATCCTGGCTTTCGAGCTCACCAAGCTGGTCCACAGCGAGGAGGAGGCCCAGAAGGCCCAGGACACCGCCCGGGCTCTGTTCTCTCAGGGGGGCGACCGGGCCAACATGCCCACCACCGCCCTCACCGCGGCCGATATCACCGACGGCGCCATCACCGTGGTGGACCTGATGGTCAAGTGCGGCCTGGCTCCCTCCAAGGGCGAGGCCCGCCGGCTCATCCAGCAGGGCGGCGTGGAGATCGACGGCGAGAAGGTGAAGGACACCGCCGTTGCCGTGGCCGCCTCCGCTCTGGAGGGCGAGGGCGTCACCATCAAAAAGGGCAAGAAGGTCTTCCACCGGGCCATGGTCCAGTGACAGACCGCACCATATCGCTATGAACGGAGCCCGCTGTTCCGGATCTGGAACAGCGGGCTCCGTTTTTCAGTACAGGGTCAACTGCGGGTCCAGAGAGGAGGTGCATCTCCTGTCCCGGACGGTCTCGCCCGGGAGGAGCGCACCGCAGAGCAGGGGACTGTGGGGGTCACAGGGCTTTCGGCCCCTGCCGTGGTCGGCGTAGCAGTAGGCGCAGCCATTGGTGCAGGTATCGTAGGCGCCGATGTCCACGCTCTCCCGGCAGAGACAGGCGGGGCGCTGTCCCCTGTCCCTGGAGAGGGCCAGGCCGCAGCCGCACAGCTGCCGGATCCGCTCACCGTCGATACACGCCCCCGGCGGGACGCCCTGGGGGGAGAGGTCCCAGGGCTCGGCGCAGGAGCGGATATCCAGACCGTGCTCCGCTGCGATGGGAGAGAGCTCTGCCGCCAGGGCCCGGGCCTCCCGCTCCGTGACCGCCCGAAAGCCCGCCCGCCGCAGCCTGGGATAGAGGTCCAGGAAGCTGATCGTCACCGTATCCGCAGCTCCGGACAGAGCGCCGCAGAGGGCGGCGAACTGCTCCCGGTGCCACGCCGCGGTGTGCCTCTCGTCCAAGAGGATGGGGTCATACCGCCAGACCACCCGTCCGGGCCCCAGCCGGCGGGAGAGGGCCAGGAAGGTCCGGACCCGATCCTCCAGGTCCCGGAGGCAAGGCTCCAGCTCCCGGCCGTAGGGGGTGATGGTGAACTGGAAGTAGTAGCGGTAGCCCATCCGGTCCACCTCGTCCAGGTAGGGGAGGAGCGGGGCGGGATCCTTGGTCCAGAATACGATACAGTCCACCACATCGGTCCCCAGAGGTACCCTGCCGGGCCGGCCCCCGATGGGGTCCCGCACCAGGGCGAAGCCCGCACGGAGCCGTTCCAGGAGCCACTCCGGGTAGCAGCAGGGGATATCCGTGCGGCGGGACACCGAGAGGATCACAGCGATCGTTCCTCCTTTCAGGCACTGCGGCCCGATATATCTGGTGTATCGGAGGGGCGGCCGCTTAAGAGAGCGGGGCCTTCCCGCCGGGCAGGAGCCCCTCCGCCTCCAGGACGGAGCGGAGCTCCTCCCGGTGGGCGGGGGAGAGGGCGCACAGGGGGAGCCGGAGCCCGCCCACCTCACGGCCCATGAGCTCCAGGGCCGTCTTGACCGGGATGGGGTTCACCTCCAAAGAGAGGGCCTCCAGCAAAGGCCCGTGGCGGAGCTGGAGCTCCGCCGCCTCGGCGGACCTGCCCTCCAGGCAGAGGTGTGCGATCTTGACCATGAGGCCGGGGACGATGTTGGCCGCCACCGAGATGACCCCCTTGGCGCCCAGGGCCATCATGGGGACGGTCTGTTCGTCGTTCCCCGACCAGATGTAGAAGTCATCCCCGCAGAGCCGGCGGGTGCGGGCGACCAGGGAAAGGTCCCCGCTGGCCTCCTTGACCCCGTTGATCTTGGGCTCCCGAGAGAGGGCCTGATAGGTCTCCGCCGTGAAGGACAGCCCGGTCCGGGAGGGGACGTTATAGAGGATGATGGGCAGTTCGGTGCGGGAGGCGATATACTGGTAGTGCTGGATGAGCCCGGCCTGAGTGGTCTTGTTGTAGTAGGGAGTGACGTGGAGCAGGGCGTCCGCCCCCGCCTCCTCCAGCCGCTGGGAGAGGGCGGCGGCCTTGGCGGTATCATTGCTCCCCGCTCCGGCGATGACCTTGAGCCGTCCGGCCACATAGCGGACGCAGAAGCCCACCACGGCGATGTGTTCCTGTGGAGTCAGGGTCGCCCCTTCCCCGGTGGTGCCCACAGCGCAGACCGCATCCACACCGGCGGCGATCTGTTCATCGAGGAGCTGGGCAAGGCAGTCGTAGGAGACGGCCCCGCCGGGACGGAAGGGCGTGACAAGGGCGGGGCAGGCCCCGGTAAAGACAGGTGCTCTCATGCTTACCTCCTGAAAAGCGGCGCTGCACGCTGCCCCGGGAGGCGCAAGCGGGATCTATCTGTCTCTCTGTGGTCTCTTTCGGCTCACGCCTTGGTGATATAACCCTCGGCACAGAGCAGCTCCGCCAGCTCCACCGAGCCGCCGGCCGCTCCCCGAAGGGTGTTGTGGGACAGACATGCGAATTTGTAGTCGTACTGGGTGTCGGGGCGCAGACGGCCGATAGAGATGGCCATGCCGCCCTCCAGGCCCCGGTCCAGGCGGGCCTGAGGCCGGTCCGGCTCCTCGAAATAGTGGAAGAGCTGTTTGGCGGCGGAGGGGAGGCCCAGCTCCTGGGCGCGGCTCCGGTAAGAGGCCCAGATGGCCTTGATCTCCTCCATGGAGGGCTTTTTCTCGAAGTCCACGAACACAGCGGCGGTGTGGCCGTCGGAGACGGGCACACGGAAGCACTGGGAAGTGATGGCAGGGGCCTCTGCCCGGACGATGACGCCGTCCTCCACCCGGCCCCAGATCTTCATAGGCTCCTGCTCGGACTTCTCCTCCTCTCCGGCGATATAGGGGATCAGGTTATCCACCATCTCAGGCCAGGTCTCGAAGGTCTTACCCGCGCCGGAGATGGCCTGGTAGGTGCAGGCCAGCACCCGTTTGAGGCCGAAGGCGGAGCGGAGCGGGTGGAGGGCGGGCACATAGCTCTGGATGGAGCAGTTGGACTTGGTGGCGATGAGGCCGCGGCGGACCCCCAGACGCTTCCGCTGGGCGCCGATGACCTGGATGTGCTCGGGGTTGATCTCCGGGATCACCATGGGCACGTCGGGGGTCCAGCGGTGGGCGGAGTTGTTGGAGACCACGGGGCACTCCAGCCTGGCATACCGCTCCTCCAGGGCCTGGATCTCCTCTTTCTTCATATCTACGGCGGAGAATACGAAGTCCACCTGCCCGGCGATCTTCTCCGCGTCGCCCTCGGCGTCCATGACGATCATCCCGGCGGCCTTCGCCGGGATAGGCTTCGCCATGGCCCAGCGGCCCTCCACCGCCTCACGGTATGGCTTCCCGGCGGAGCGGGGGCTGGCCGCGATGAGCTTCAGCTCGAACCAAGGGTGATCCTCCAACAGAGTGATGAAACGCTGGCCCACCATACCGGTGCCGCCGATCACGCCGACCTGGAACTTTTCCATTTTTCAGACCTCCATCTTCTCATATCCCCCGGGCTGCCGCCCGGGCCTGCGCCTACAGGCATATCCGAAGCGGGCCGGCTCCATCCCGCTGGATACGCCCAAAGGATGGTATGCCGACGCACTGGGAAAACTTGCCTGTCCACAAAAAACGATGGCCTCACAGTTGCAATGAGAGCGCATTTTGTACTATAATGTAAAAACTGAGCTTATGTGTGGGGGGACCGCTCTTTTCAGATGCGGTATCCTCATCGCCGGCAGCTGCTGCGCGCCTCTGGCGTGGGCGGGCGCCCCGGCATATATCTTGGTATGCGCACAGCTGTGCTCGATGCGCACTATTCTAGCACACTTTCCAGGCGGTGTAAACCACCCGGCGCTCGCTTTCCGGGACCGGATGCAGAGAAATGGAGCCACTTATGGGGAAACATGACATACGGATCGCGGCCGCTGTACTGGTGGCGGCCCTCTTTCTGCGCCCGACGGCGGTGTTTGCTGCCGATGGGCCTGAGGATCCCACCATCCGGGTGGGGTTGTTCTACGGCAGCAGCGCCCTTCCCGGGGCCAATCTGGAGAACGCTATCGGCAGCGGCTACCGATTGGGCTATTATGACGATGAGCTGGAGTTCCACCAGCTGGGGAGCGTGGAAGAGACGCAGATCTCGGTGGTGAAGACTCAGAACGTCACCTTCAACGGGCAGAACTATGTAGACGGCACTTCCGGGTCGATCACGGTGGGGTGTTACCACCTCCAGCTCTCCGGCAGCTACGACACCTTTGAAGAGGCCCAGACGGCAGCAGAAGCTGTGCCCGATGGCTTCCCCGCCTGGATCGACGGGACTTACTATGTGCGCTCTGGGGCGTACACCACCCGGGAGGCGGCTCAAGCGGCCCAGTCCGGTCTCTCCGGGAGCACGCTGGTGGGCACCAGTGGGTATGCTGTGACAGTGGTGGAGACCCTCACCGGGGACCTCCTGTTCCAGTTCGACGGCGGGGCGGATCGTTCGCTCGGCATCCGGCCCGGCCTGGACGGGGAGGAGGGGACCGTCACTTGGTTCAAGGGCTATCGCTACTACGGCGGCTTCCGGTATGCCCGGGACGGGGGCGACCTGACTGTGGTCAACATCGTCTCCCTGGAGGACTATGTGAAGGGCGTGCTCCCCTATGAAATGAGCAACGACTGGCCGCTGGAGGCCCTGAAGGCCCAGGCCGTATGCGCCAGGACCTATGCCTATATGAACCTTGGCAAACATGAGCGGTACGGGTTCGATATCTGCAACACCAACGACTGCCAGGTATACCAGGGGGTAGGGCTCTCCAACACGACCACCGACCGCGCGGTAGAGGAGACACGGGGGGACTATATCTGGTACGATGGAGAGCTTGCGGAGACATACTACTTCTCCTGCGACGGGGGCGCTACTGAGTCCGCCCAGAACATCTGGGACCCAAACTCCAACACCCCATACCTCAAAGGCGTGATAGATCCCTATGAGGCCTCGGTAGCGGACAAGATCTCCCAGTATACATGGAGCAAGAGCTTCACTCTGAGTGAGCTCACCGACAAGCTGAACAGTTCTCTATCTGGCAAGGGATATAACTTTACAGGTGTCGTATCTGTCAGCATCACAGAGGTCAGCGAGACGGGGAACCCCCTGTCGATCCGATTCGAGGACAAGAGCGGGAGATCGTGGACCTTTGGGCCGGAGACCATCCGCATCGCCCTGGACCTGCGCTCCAACCGCTTCCACCTGGGGGAGGGATCCTCCTCCAGTACAGGGGGGTATCCGGTGAACGACGGGAGCAGCTCCCTCTCCTCGGTGGAGGGCGCCTATGTCCTGGGTGGAGATGGGACGGCACGAAAGATCTCCGGCACGCCCTATGTCGCCACGGGAGAGGGGACGGAGCGGCTCACCGCCTCTTCCGGCGGGACTTCCTCTTCCAGCGGAGATACCGTCACGTTCGCCGGTTCCGGCTGGGGCCACAATGTGGGCATGAGCCAGTGGGGCGCCTATGCCATGGCGGAGCAGGGCATGGACTATATCGACATCTTGACCTTCTATTTCACAGGGGTGGATGTCGGCTGATGACTTTGAGAAAGCAGGGACCTGATTTGAAGACGCACGATTTTTATTATGATCTCCCCCAGGAGCTCATCGCTCAGACGCCGCTGGACCGGCGGGATGGCTCCCGGCTGATGGCTCTGGACAAGACTTCCGGCCGTTTTCGGCATATGCACTTTTACGACCTGCCCGCTCTGCTGCGGCCGGGCGACTGCCTGGTCCTCAACGATTCCCGGGTATTGCCCGCCCGCCTGCTGGGCCGGCGGGAGCCGGGCGGCGGCGCGGCGGAGGTCCTGCTCCTGGTAGACAGGGGGGATAAGGTCTGGGAGTGCCTGGTGCGCCCGGGGAAGAAGTTGCGGCCCGGCGCCCGCATCTCCTTCGGCGATGGAGCTCTCACTGCGGAAGTGCTGGAGACGCTGGAGGGCGGCAACCGGCTGGTCCGGTTCTACTACGACGGCATCTTCCTGGAGATCCTGGAGGGGCTGGGGAAGATGCCCCTGCCCCCCTATATCAAGGCGGAGCTCAGTGACCCGGAGCGCTATCAGACGGTCTACTCCCGGGAGGTGGGCTCGGCCGCTGCGCCTACGGCGGGCCTCCACTTTACCAAAGAGCTCCTCCAGCAGGTCCAGGATATGGGTGTGAGGCTGGCCTATGTGACCCTGCATGTGGGCCTGGGCACCTTCCGTCCGGTGAAGGAAGAGGAGATCACCGACCACGAGATGCACGCCGAGTACTGTACGATCTCGGAGGAGAGCGCCAGGATCGTCAACGAGACCAAGGCGGCCGGGGGGCGGGTCATCTGCGTGGGCACCACTTCCTGCCGGACCATCGAGTCCTGGGCGAAAGAGGACGGGACCCTTGCCGCTTCGGCGGGTTGGACCGACATCTATATCTATCCCGGCTACCGCTTCAAAGTGCTCGACGGCCTGATCACCAATTTCCATCTGCCGGAGTCCACACTGATCATGCTGGTGTCCGCCCTGGCGGGGCGTGAGCATGTCCTGGCCGCCTATCAAGAGGCTGTACGGGAGCGTTACCGGTTCTTCTCCTTCGGCGATGCCATGTTCATCGGAGACCTGCCCGAAGGGATGGAGCTGGACGGATAAAAAATATCCGGGGCATCGCCCCGGATATTTTTCACCCTTTTGGCTTCGGCTTGAAGAGAAGGGCGACCAGATAGCCGAAGAACACCGCCGCCGTGATGCCTCCCGCCGCCGCGGTCACGCCGCCTGTGAAAGCGCCCAGGAGGCCCTGTTCCTCCACCGCCTTGGCGACTCCCTTGGCCAGGAGATAGCCGAAACCGGTGAGGGGGACGGTGGCCCCCGCGCCGCCCCACTCCACCAGGGGCTCATAGAGGCCCAGTCCTCCCAAGACCACGCCCATGACCACATAGAGCACCAGGATCTTGGCGGGGGTCAGCTTGGTCTTGTCGATGAGCACTTGTCCGATAAGGCAGAGGGCCCCGCCGCACAGGAAGGCCCGGAGATACGGCAATAAGATATCCAATCTCAGTCAACCACCTTTCGAAGCGGAGAAGGCCACCGCATGACAGATGCCCGGGATGCTCTCCCCCTGCATGGTGGAGGTGGGAGAGAGGAGCGCGCCGGTGCCGCAGAACAAGAGCCGCCTGCATCTCCCCTCCCGCATCCGCGGCAGGAGCTGCCCGGTGAGGACAGCGGCGGAACAGCCGCAGCCGGAACCGCCGCAGTGGACGTCCTGGCTCTGGGCATCGTAGATGCGCACGCCGCAGTCGTCCAGGTTGGAGAACTCCACGCCGTCCATGTGGAAGAGGTCCTGGAGGAGCTCCAGCCCCAAGCTGCCCAGATCGCCTGTGACGATCAGGTCGTAATCGGAGGGCCTGCGCCCTGTGTCGGCGAAGTGGGCGGTGAGGGTATCATAAGCCGCCGGGGCCATGGCGGCCCCCATATTGTTGGCGTCTTTGACTCCCTTGTCCACGACCCGGCCGATGGTGGCGTGGGTGATCCAGGGGCCCTCTCCGTCCTGAGAGAGGACCACCGCGCCGGAGCCGGTCACCGTCCACTGGGCGGTGGGGGTGCGCTGCCCACCGTACTCCAGGGGGGTCCGGTACTGCCGCTCGGCAGAGCAGAAATGGGAGGAGGCCACCGATGCGGTCAGGGAGGCGAAGCCTCCATCGATGGCCATAGCGGCCAGGACCAGACTCTCCGCCATGGTGGAGCAGGCGCCGTATAGTCCCAGGAAGGGCACCTTCTGCCCCCGCGCGGCGAAGGAGGAGGCGATGCACTGGTTGAGCAGGTCCCCGGCGAAGATGACGTCCAGAGCCGAGGCGGGCCGCATCGCTTTGTCCAGGGCCGCGCGGAGGGCCAGGCCCTGCATGGCGCTCTCCGCCTTCTCCCAGCTGGTCTCTCCAAAGGTGTCGTCCTGTTCCACGATATCGAAGCAGGCGCCGAGAGGCCCTTCTCCTTCCTTTTTCCCCACGACCGCCGCAAAGCCGGCTACGGAGGGAGGAGAGAGGAAGGACAGCGTCTGGCCGCCGCATTTTTTGGACCGCATATGGAACGCCCCCAGTCATCATTTGCTGGCCATAGTTTGGACAGTTTCGCGCAAAATATCAGGGCGGAGCTCAGCCTATATGCTGGTCAGATACGGCAAACTGCGCTATAATATATCTTACTGCACATGGGTCGTGACGGGCCGGCTGGAAGAGCCTGTCCCCGGCCCGCACAGCAGGAGATCATCACGAGAGGTCCTCTGCCCACGCCGCGCGGGGGACCGGATAAGAGGTGGAAACGATGGCGGAAGAAGCCAAGCGGACGATCGGGTATCTGTGCCCATCCTGCCGGCAGGCGGTGATCGCGGAGCGGACCGTCTTTTCTCTGGCGGCGGGACCTTCTACGATCCCCTGTCCATGTGGGAAGTCCGAACTGAAGATCGATGTGCTGGGGAACTATGTGGAGCTCACCGTCCCCTGTATGTTCTGCGAGAAGGCGCACACGGCCTCCTGCTCCATGGAGTCCTTTTTGGGGGAGAAGACCCTGGCCTTCTCCTGTCATGCATCCGGACTGGCCTGCTGCTATATAGGGGAGGAGGGGCAGGTGTTCGCGGCCATGCGGCGCCTGGAGGAAGCTACCGACAAGCTGAAGCCCTCTGACAAGCGGGAAGGACAGTTCATGGACGAGATCATCATGCAGGAGGTCCTCTCGGAGATCCGGGATATCGCCCAGAGAGGCGGTGTCTCCTGTGCCTGCGGGTCCCGGTCGTGGAGGCTGCGGCTCAATTACAGCTCTGTGGACTTGACCTGTGCGGACTGCGGGGCCACACTGCGGATCCCGGCGGCCACGGCGGACGATCTGGAGGACATCTGTTGCAAGCACGAGCTCCTGATACGGAGAGAGGAGGGATGATCCGTGCACTCCGAGTACATCTATAGAGTGGGTGCCCGGGACACCGATCTCTTCGGCCAGTGCCGCCCCTCCGCCGTCATGGACATCCTCCAGGAGGCGGCCACTTCCGCGGCCAGCCAGCTCCATCTCTCCCGGGAGGAGACGATCGAGCGCTTCCACGCGTTCTGGATGCTGGCCCGCATCTGGTACCGTCTGGACGCCCCCATCCTCTGGGAGGACACCATCACGGTCCGCACCTGGCACCGGGGCGGGAAGGGCGCCTCCATGTACCGGGACTTCGACCTGTACCGGGACGGCGTGCGCATCGGGGAGGCGGTCAGCGTGTGGGTGCTGGCCGACCTGGACACCCATCGCCTCTTCCGCTTCTCCAACGCGCCGGAGTTCACCCGGACCACCGGAGGGGACCTCTGCAAGACGAAGACCCTGTCCAAGCTCCACATGCCGGGACAGCTCTCTCCCGCCGCCAGCCGGGATATGCACTACAGTGACTGCGATGTGAACGGCCATGTGAACAATGTGCGCTACGCAGACCTCACCTGCGATGTGCTGGACCTCCAGACCCGGGGGAAGGGCCAGTATGTCTCCTCGCTCCAGCTGGGATATCTCAAGGAGTGCAAGGCAGGGGAGACCCTCCGGCTCTCCACGGGCCAGGCGGACGGGATCTGGTACGTGCGGGGGGACGGCCCGGACGGCGTCCCGCGGTTCGACGCTGCGCTGGAGCTCTCGCCCATCGGTGCGCCCGCCGGGACCACCGCAGGATAAGACCGTTCGATCGAGAAAGGAGCAGAGCATATGTCCCATCAGGATGCCGCTGAGAAATTCGTGGGCCAGGGCCTCACCTTCGATGATGTGCTGCTGATCCCGGCGGAGAGCGATGTGCTTCCCGCAGAAGTGGATCTCCACACCCAGCTCACCGCCAAGATCCGGCTGAACATCCCGGTCATGAGCGCAGCTATGGACACAGTGACTGCGTCGCGGATGGCGATCGCCATCGCCCGGGAGGGCGGCATCGGCATCATCCACAAGAATATGTCCATCGGCCGGCAGGCGGAGCAGGTGGACATGGTCA
>DWZK01000009.1 GCA_019117605.1 Candidatus Intestinimonas stercoravium
TCAAGCTGGAACTAACTGCCTATCTGGCTTACTACAACAACCACCGCATCAAGGCAAAGCTAAAGGGCTTGCCGCCTGCAATTCACAGACAACAAGCCCTTTCGGCTGCTTAAACAATTTCTGCTCTTAAATATTGTCTAACTTTTGGGGGTCACTTCATCTGCCGGCTGGCTGTTATCTGATATCGCGCTGGGGAGGGCATACCGCCGCTTCGGACTGGGGCAGGGCCCCGGGCAGCCAGACGGTAAAAGTGCTCCCCTTGCCGGGAGCGCTCTCCACGTCGATGCGGCCGCCGCAGAGCTCCAAGACACTGTGGACGATGGACAGGCCCAGACCGATGCCCTTCTTGGTGTGGGAAGGGTCGGCCTGATAGTAGCGGTCAAAGATGTGGCTCTTGACCTCTTCCGTCATGCCGATGCCGGTGTCGGAGACGGTAAAGACGGCCTCGCCGCCCTGCTGGCGCAGGGAGACGGAGATGGAGCCGCCCTCTGGAGTATACTTGACGGCGTTGCTGACGAGGTTCATCCATACATGAGAGAGCAGATCCTCGCTGCCGCAGAGCTCCACCGGCCCGATATCTGCGGTGAGGGACTGGCGCTTCTCCCGGGCGCTGACCTCCAGCAGGGTCAGGCACTGGCTGATCTGCTCGTCCAGCCAGAAGTCCTCTTTCACCATTGGCATATCCTTGGATTCCAGCTTGGTCAGCAGGAGGGCGTCGTTGGCCAGCTGCGTCAGTTGGCAGGATTCGCTGGCGATGATCTGCAGATACTTTTTCTGCTCCTCTTCGGTGAAACCGGGCTCCTGCAGGAGCTCTGCGAAGCCGCGGATGGCGGTGAGCGGCGTCTTGAACTCGTGGGTGAAGGTGTTGACGTATTCGTCCCGGCGGGCGCGCACGGCCTGGAGCTCCTGCGCCATCCGGTTGAAGTCGGAACAGACGCCGGAGAAGATGACGCCGTCCTCCTGCGGCAGGCGGACGGAGAGGTCTCCGCCCGTGATGGTCTGGAAAGCGCTCCGCAGCCGGCGGATGTGCCGGCCCACCGGTCCCGCTGCCCACAGGCCCAGGAACAGGCCGAAGGCTGTGGGAAAGAGCAGGGCCAGGCTCCAGCGGAGCGGGCCGTCCAAGCCCAGACGGGCCAACAGGGCGGCGGCAGCGCAGTAGATGAGGGCGGATCCAGCCGCGAAGGCTGCGGGACCAGCGGCGAGATATACGAACAGTTTTGTACGGTCCAACTGAGGGGACTCCTTCATGATATGCGCCTCCTGTGCTGCTGCGGTCGGATGGAAGGGAAGAAGTCACGGGACCGCGCTTGCACACAGACCTGATTATAGCGGATATCTCTCGATCCGTCAAAAGATTTTATGTAAAAAGAGCACGGCCTACATGATAATGAGCGTCCCGGCTCCTGCTGTCAGCAGGGGCCGGGACGCTCTCATTGGACCGTATCCAGAAAGACGAGAGGGCCGATCACATATCGGTGGTGAGGACCTTCTTCAGCTTGGCGAAGCGGGGGAGGGAGTTCTCCTTGGGACGCTCGATGTCGCCCTGGATCAGGGGCAGCACATAGTCGATGAAGGGCTGCTCGATGCCGTTGCCGGCGGCGTTGATCCACTCACGGGGCACCTTCTTTTCGATGTTGGCCACGATGTCCAGGGGCTCCAGCACGGGCTTGCACTCGTACTTGCCGCCCTCGCGGCTGCAGGAGAAGGCCACCATCTTGTCGGTCTCGCCGGCCACGGCGGACTCCACGGCCACGCGGCCAGCCATCTTGGCCTCTTCCACGTCCACGCCGGAGGCCAGGTGAGAGCCGCAGCGCTGGAGCAGGGAGAGCTCGATGCCGCGGACCTTGGCGCCGGTCTTGCTCTTGATGATGTCGGCCAGCTTGACGGCCAGGCCGCCCAGCTGCGCGTGGCCGAAGCCGTCGGTGGCGGAGGTCTCGGCCTCGGAGACGAAGCGGCCGTCGGCATAGTGGATGCCCTCGGAGACGGCCACCATGCACTTGCCGGTCTTGTTGTAGATAGAGACCACGTCGTTGATGAACTGGTCCATGTCGAAGTCCACCTCGGGGAGGTAGATCAGGTCGGGACCGCAGCCGGCCCAGGTGGCCAGGGCGGCGGAGCCGGCCAGCCAGCCGGCGTGACGGCCCATGATCTCGACGACGGTGACCATGCCGGTGTCATACACATGGGCATCGTGCCACACCTCCATGCAGGAGGTGGCGATGTACTTGGCGGCGCTGGCGAAGCCGGGGCAGTGGTCGGTGCCGTTGAGGTCGTTGTCGATGGTCTTGGGGATGCCCATGACGCGGCACTCATAGCCTACCTTCTGCATATACTTGGAGATCTTGTTGCAGGTGTCCATGGAGTCGTTGCCGCCGTTGTAGAAGAAATAGCGGACATCGTACTTTTTGAAGATCTCCAGGATGCGCTTGTAGTCGGTGTCATCCTTGTCGGGATCCGCCAGCTTGTAGCGGCAGGAGCCCAGGGCGGAGGAGGGGGTGTTCTGGAGCAGCTCCAGCTCCTCGGGAGACTCCTGGCTCATGTCATAGAGCTTGTCATCCAGCACGCCTCTGATGCCGTGGGCAGCGCCCAGCACCCGGGTGATGCAGTCAGCCTTCAGGGCGGCCTGGATGGCGCCCTGAGCGCTGGCGTTGATGACAGAGGTGGGGCCTCCGGACTGGCCGATGATGCAGGCGCCTCTCAGTTCGTTCATGATTTGGTCCTCCTTAGATCATTCTTCTTTTTTAAGGATCGGTGCGCTTTCAAGTGAAAGTATTTTCTCCTTAAATATTATACTACAAGCTCTTGCATTTATCAACTATAACTGGTAAAATTAATACGCAAAGGGAGGGGGGCCGTTCCGGCCCCGCTCATACCGCAGATGCCGCGACGGCATCCAGAAAATGAAGGAGTGAAGTATCATGTTGTACACCAAGCCGGTGACTACGACCGAGATGTTCAAGAAGGCGTATGACGGTGGTTACGCGATCGGCGCTTTCAACGTCAACAACATGGAGATCGTGCAGGGCATCACCGAGGCTGCCAAGGAGGTCAACGCTCCCCTGATCCTCCAGGTCTCCAAGGGCGCCCGTGCCTATGCCAACCACACTTACCTCATCAAGCTGGTGGAGGCCGCCATCATCGAGACCGGCCTGCCCATCGCCCTGCACCTGGACCACGGCGACAGCTTCGAGCTGTGCAAGTCCTGCATCGACGGCGGCTTCACCTCCGTCATGATCGACGCCTCCTCCAAGCCCTTCGAGGAGAACATCGCCATCACCAAGCAGGTGGTGGAGTACGCCCACGACCACGGCGTGGTGGTGGAGGCCGAGCTGGGCGCTCTGGCCGGCATCGAGGACGAGGTCCAGGTCGCCGCCGAGGATTCCCACTACACCCGCCCCGAAGAGGTGGAGGAGTTCGTCGCCAAGACCGGCTGTGACTCCCTGGCCATCGCCATCGGCACCAGCCACGGCGCCTACAAGTTCACCGCCGCTCAGTGCACCCGCAATGAGAAGGGCGAGCTCGTTCCCCCGCCCCTGCGCTTCGACATCCTGGAGGACGTCTCCAAGCGCCTGCCCGGCTTCCCCATCGTGCTCCACGGCTCTTCTTCCGTGCCCCAGGAGTATGTGAAGATGGTCAACGAGAACGGCGGCAAGATGCCCGACGCCGTGGGCATCCCCGAGGCGGAGCTCCGCGAGGCTGCCCGTATGGCCGTGTGCAAGATCAACATCGACTCCGACCTGCGCCTGGCCATGACCGGCACCATCCGGAAGTTCTTCCACGATCACCCCGAGAAGTTCGATCCCCGGGAGTACCTGAAGCCCGCCCGCGCCAACATCAAGGAGCTGGTGAAGCACAAGCTGGTGGACGTCCTGGGTTGCGCCGGCAAGGCCTGATCCGAGCATCGTCCCATGTTGAAAAGAGCGAGACGGAGCCGTCTCGCTCTTTTTATCGCATAAAAGGAGGCGGCTGATGCACATCGCTGTCTGTATCGATGACAGAGGCGGGATGCTCTTCAACGGCCGGCGGCAGTCCATGGACCGGGAAGTTCGGAGCGATCTGCTCCGCTCGGCACAGGGGGCGCGGCTGTGGATGAGCGCCTACACCCGGCGGCAGTTCCCGGGAGAGCCGGAGGGGGTCCTGGTGGCAGAGGACTTCCTGGCCCGGGCGGAGGCGGGGGACTGGTGCTTCGTGGAGGACCGGCCTCTCCGGCCCTGGCTGGAGCGGATCGAGAGCCTGACCCTGTACCACTGGGGACGGACCTATCCGGCGGACCGGTATCTGGACGTGTGCCCCGCGGAGGAGGGGTGGCGGCTGACGGAGCAGCGGGAGCTCTCCGGCCGCTCCCACAAGACCATCACAAAAGAGGTATACCTGAGATGAAGCATATCAAGATCACACTATCGGCGCTGACCACGGCTCTTGTGGTGCTCCTCTCCGCCTGCGCGCCGGCGGCGCAGAGCCAGTCCTACGACCTCTCGGAGATCCCGGCCTATTCCGGGGAGCCCTATGTGGTCCTGGAGGACAACATGCCGGACTTCGCCGAGGAGGACATGACCACCACGTCTTTCGAGTCCTACAGCCCCCTGGACAGCTTGGGCCGCTGCGGCGTGGCCTATGCCAACATCGGCGTGGACCTGATGCCTACCGAGGAGCGGGGGGCGATCGGGCAGGTGAAGCCCACCGGCTGGCAGACGGTGAGATACGACATCGTGGACGGCAGATATCTCTATAACCGCTGCCACCTGATCGGCTTCCAGCTCACCGGAGAGAACGCCAACGAGGAGAACCTGATCACTGGCACCCGGTATATGAACGTGGAGGGGATGCTCCCCTTCGAGAACATGGTGGCCGACTACGTCCAGGAGACGGAGGGGCATGTGCTCTACCGGGTGACCCCCATCTTCCAGGGGGAGGAGCTGGTGGCCCGGGGCGTGGAGATGGAGGCCCTGAGCGTGGAGGACGGGGGAGAGGGGATCTGCTTCCATGTCTACGTCTACAACGTCCAGCCGGGCATCACCATCGACTACGCCACGGGGGAGAGCTGGCTGGAGGAGGAGAGCTCCGGGAGCACGGACGGCACAGAGGAAGAGCAGCAGTATGTCCTGAATACCAGCTCGAAAAAATTCCACCGCTCCGACTGCTCCAGCGTGGCGGATATGAGCGAGAAGAACCGGCAGGACTACACCGGCACCCGGGAGGACCTGGTGGCAGAGGGCTACGAGCCCTGCGGCGTCTGCAAGCCGTGACCAGCTCCATATGATATAGAAAAAGTCCGCGAAGCGTTCTCCGGCGTTCCATAGGGACAATTTATGAACCTACCCATATAACTTAATATTTGTTCCTGTGGAGGGAGGCTGTGTTTCGGCACAGCCTCCCTATTTTGCTCATGCAACCTCATTTGGGATTTCTTCTGCCACGGAATCAACCATGCTCTGAGGAAGTTCATCCACCAGGCCGATATCACGGTAGTAGATGCGTACCTCCTGCGGCGCTGTGCGGGAGTATTTCTCCTCACGCTCACC
>DWZK01000064.1 GCA_019117605.1 Candidatus Intestinimonas stercoravium
CCTGCTGAATTTGTCGTTCAGCAGGGCGGTTTTGCTTGTCCTTTTGGGATTATTCTCTTGAGAGTACCGGGCGGACACAAATAGTATCAATCCAGTATCAAGAGCCTTATGGACGGGCAAAAAAGCCTGTATTCATGTGGGTTTGCGCCGTTTCGAGCGTCATTCCCACTCGATAGTCGCAGGGGGCTTGCTGGTGATATCATAGACGATGCGGTTGATACCCTTGACCTCGTTGACGATGCGGGTGGAGATCTTGTCCAGCAGGTCATAGGGGATACGGGCCCAGTCGGCGGTCATGAAATCGCTGGTGGTGACGGCGCGGAGGGCCAGCGTGTAGTCGTAGGTGCGGCCATCTCCCATGACGCCCACGGAGCGGGTATTGGTGAGGACGGCGAAGTACTGGCTGATGTTCCTGTCCTCCCCCGCCGCGGCGATCTCCTCCCGGTAGATGGCGTCGGCATCCCGGAGCACGTCCAGCTTCTCCTTGGTCAGGTCGCCGATGACCCGGATAGCCAGGCCGGGGCCAGGGAAGGGCTGGCGCATGACCAGATACTCAGGCAGGCCCAGCTCACGGCCCAGCTGGCGGACCTCGTCCTTGAAGAGCAGACGCAGGGGCTCTACAATCTCCTTGAAGTCCACATAGTCCGGCAGGCCGCCCACATTGTGGTGGCTCTTGATGACGGCGGCATCCCCTGCCCCGGACTCGATCACGTCGGGGTAGATGGTGCCCTGAGCCAGGAAGTCCACGCTGCCGATCTTCTTGGACTCCTCCTCAAAGACCCGGATGAACTCCTCCCCGATGATCTTGCGTTTGCGCTCCGGCTCCGTGACACCGGCGAGCTTCTCCAGGAAACGTGCCTCCGCGTCCACCCGGATGAAGTTCATGGCCCACTTGGAGAACGCCGCCTCCACCTCATCCCCCTCGTTCTTGCGCATGAGGCCGTGGTCCACGAATACGCAGGTGAGCTGCTCCCCCACGGCCTCGGCCAGAAGGGCCGCACATACCGAGGAATCCACGCCGCCGGACAGGGCCAGCAGCACTCTGCCGTTCCCCACCTTCTCCCGAATGGCGGCCACAGAGGTCTTCAGGTAGTCCTCCATGGTCCAGTCGCCGGTGGCGCCGCAGACCTCATAGAGGAAGTTACGGAGCATGGCCAGGCCGTTCTCGGTGTGGTTGACCTCAGGGTGGAACTGGACCCCGTAGAAGCCGCGGGCCTCGTCGGCGATGGCCACGTTGGGGCAGGCGTCAGACTTGGCCGCCAGAGTGAAGCCCGCTGGCACCTTGGCCATATAGTCTCCGTGGCTCATCCAGGTCACGCCCTGCTGAGGCAGCCCCTGGAAGAGCCGGCAGCCGTTGTCGAAATAGGTAAGGGTCTTCCCGTACTCCCGGGCAGAGTCGTCCTGCGCCTCGGTCACCTGGCCTCCCAGCAGGTGGGCCATGAGCTGGCAGCCGTAGCAGATGCCCAGGATGGGCACCCCCCAGGTGAAGATCTCCGGGTCCACCTTGGGAGAGGTCTCCAGATAGACGCTGTTGGGCCCTCCGGTGAAGATGATGCCGATGGGCTCCATCCTCTTCAGCTCTTCCAGGGGGGTGGTGTAGGGCTTGACTTCACAGTAGACCCCGCATTCCCGTACCCGGCGGGCGATGAGCTGGTTATACTGGCCGCCGAAATCCAAAACGATGACGGTCTGATGGGACATGTATCTTTCCTCCCTCTGGGATGGTCCCGGCGGCTCTGTCCGCCGGGACACTGTTCTCTTTGTGTTCCCTGCCATGTGGCCTCAGATCTTGGTGATGTCGATGGGCCGCAGATCGGCGCTCCTCCCCTGCTCCCGCACGGTCAGGATAGCGTGGGCGGTGTCGATGGCGGTGACGCAGGCCACCGAGTGCTCCACGGCCGCGCGGCGGATCTTGAAGCCGTCGGTGTCGTGCTTACGGCCCCGGGTGGGGGTGTTGATGACCAGGTCCACCGATCCGGAGGCGATCATATCCAAGATATTGGGGTGGGCCTGGGACACTCGGGCCACCTTGCGGGCGGGGACTCCGGCGGCGTTGAGGGCATTGCAGGTGCCGGAGGTGGCCAAGATCTCGATGCCCATGTCCTCCAGGCCCCGGGCGATGCCGATCATCTCTCCCTTGTCCTCGTCCTTCACCGTGACGATGACCCGGCCGCCCTTTTTGGGCACCTTCATGTTGGCCCCCTTGAATGCCTTCAGAAGGGCCTGGGGGAAGGACTCGGCGATGCCCAGGCATTCGCCGGTGGACTTCATCTCGGGGCCCAGGCCGGTGTCCACATCGGTGAGCTTCTCGAAGGAGAACACAGGCATCTTCACGGCGTAGTAGGGCGCCTCGGGGTAGATGCCGGTGCCGTAGCCCAGATCCTTGAGCTTCTGCCCCAGCATGACCTTGGTGGCCAGGTCGATGATGGGCACGCCGGTGACTTTGGAGATATAGGGGATGGTCCGGGAAGAGCGGGGGTTCACCTCGATGACATAGACCTGGTCGTTGAACAGGATGAACTGGATATTGATGAGCCCGATGACCCCCAGGGCCTTGGCCAGGTCATAGGTGTACTTCAGGATGGTCTCCTTGTGCTTCTCCTCCACATGGAGGGGCGGATAGACCGAGATGGAGTCGCCCGAGTGGACGCCGGCCCGCTCCACATGCTCCATGACGCCGGGGATCAGGATGTCCTCGCCGTCGAAGACGCCGTCCACCTCCACCTCCCGTCCCATGAGGTACTTGTCCACCAGGATGGGGTGCTCCTGCACCGTCTGGTTGATGATCCGCATGAACTCGGTGATGTTCCGGTCATTGTAGGCGATCTCCATGCCCTGGCCGCCCAGCACATAGGAGGGGCGCACCAGCACGGGGTAGCCGATCTCATTGGCGGCCTTCAGGGCCTCCTCGGTGGTGAAGACCGTGCGGCCCTCCGCGCGGGGGATGCCGCACTGCTGGAGGATCTCGTCGAAGCGCTCCCGGTCCTCGGCGGCGTCCACGCCGTCAGAGGAGGTGCCCAGGATGGGCACGCCCATCTCGGTGAGGGCCTTGGCCAGCTTGATGGCGGTCTGGCCGCCGAACTGGACCACCGCGCCCCAGGGCTTCTCCAGATCCACCACGTTCCGCACGTCCTCGGGGGTCAGAGGCTCGAAGTAGAGCTTGTCCGCCACGTCGAAGTCGGTGGAGACGGTCTCGGGGTTGTTGTTGATGATGATGGTCTCATATCCCAGCCGCTTGAAGGCCCAGACGGAGTGGACCGAGCAGTAGTCGAACTCGATGCCCTGGCCGATGCGGATGGGGCCGGAGCCCAGCACCAGGACCTTCTTCTTATTGGGGTCGTGGACGTAAGCGGCGGCCGGAGCGGCAGCCAGGCTCTCGCTGGCGGGCTCATCGCCGATCTCCCGGGGCATAGTCGCCTCATTCTCCTGGTCGTAGGTGGAGTAATAATACGGAGTCTGGGCCTCGAACTCGGCGGCGCAGGTGTCCACCATCTTGAAGGCGGGCACGATGCCCATAGACTCCCGGAGGCCGCGGATCTCTGCCTCCTTCTTTCCGGAGAGCGCGGCGATCCACACGTCGGCAAAGCCCATCTCCTTGGCGGTGCGCAGGGTCTCTCCGTCCAAATGGCCCCGCTCCAGCCGGTCCTCCATGTCCACGATGGCTTTGAACCGGTCCAGGAACCAGATATCCATCTTGGTGATCTTGTTGATCTTCTCCGGGGAGAAGCCGCGGCGCAGGGCCTCGGCCACCACGAAGAGCCGCTGATCGTCCACGTTCACCAGGCGCTCCTCGATCTCCTCGGTGTACAGGTCCTCCAGGCCCTCCAGCCGCAGGGACTTAACGGGCAGCTCCAGGGAGCGGATCGCCTTCATCAGGGCCCCCTCAAAGGAGTTGCCGATGGCCATGACCTCGCCGGTGGCCTTCATCTGGGTGCCCAGAGTGCGGCTGGCGGTGGTGAACTTGTCGAAGGGCAGCCGGGGCAGCTTGAGCACGCAGTAATCCAGCGTGGGCTCGAAGCAGGCGGTGGTCTTGCCGGTGACGGCGTTGGGGATCTCGTCCAGGGTGTAGCCCAGGGCCACCTTTGCGGCCACCTTGGCGATAGGGTAGCCGGTAGCCTTGGAGGCCAGAGCGGAAGAGCGGCTCACGCGGGGGTTGACCTCGATGACCGCATACTCATAGCTGTTCGGATCCAGGGCCAGCTGGACGTTGCAGCCGCCCTCGATCTTCAGGGCGGAGATGATGTCCAGAGAGGCGGTGCGGAGCATCTGGAACTCCTTGTTGGCCAGGGTCTGGGTGGGGGCCACCACGATAGAGTCGCCGGTGTGGACGCCCACGGGGTCGATGTTCTCCATGGAGCAGATCTGGATGACGTTGCCGGCGGAGTCCCGCATGACCTCGAACTCGATCTCCTTCCAGCCGGCGATGGACCGCTCGATCAGCACCTGGCCCACCCGGGACATGTGGATGCCCCGGTCGGCGATCTCCCGCAGGGAGGGCTCGTCATAGGCGATGCCTCCGCCGGTGCCGCCCAGAGTATAGGCCGGGCGGACGATCACCGGATAGCCGATGGAGTTGGCGAAGGCCACGGCGTCCTCCACGGACTCCACCACGTCGGAGGTGACGCAGGGCTGGCCGATCTCCTCCATGGCGTCCTTGAAGCCCTGGCGGTCCTCCGCCTTGCGGATGGACTCGGGAGAGGTGCCCAGCAGCCGCACGTTGTACTCGGCCAGGATGCCCTGCTCGTGGAGGTTCATGGCCAAGTTCAGCCCTGTCTGGCCGCCCAGAGTGGGCAGGATGGAGTCGGGACGCTCCATCTGGATGACCTGAGTCACCGAGGCGATGTTCAGCGGCTCGATATACACATGGTCGGCGATGTCCTTGTCGGTCATGATGGTGGCGGGGTTGGAGTTCACCAGCACCACCTCCACGCCCTCTTCCTTCAGGGCCCGGCAGGCCTGGGTGCCGGCGTAGTCGAACTCGGCGGCCTGCCCGATGACGATGGGGCCGGAGCCGAGCACCAGCACCTTCTTGATCTTGGGATCCTTTGGCATTTTACCAAGCGCCTCCTTCCATCCGGCGGATAAAGCGGTCGAAGAGATATTCGGTGTCCTTGGGCCCCGGGCTGGCCTCGGGGTGGAACTGCACCGTATAGACGTTGCCGTTCTTATAGCGCAGGCCCTCCACGCTCCCCTCGTTCACATTGATATGGGAGACCTGTGCCACCTCCGGGTCCACGCTCTCGGCGCAGACCACATACCCGTGGTTCTGGGAGGTGATGAACACCCGTCCCGCGTCCAGGTCCTTCACCGGGTGGTTCGCGCCCCGGTGGCCGAAGCGCATCTTCTTCGTCTTCGCTCCGGTGGCCAGGGCCATGAGCTGATGGCCCAGGCAGACGGCGAAGATGGGGATGCCGGACGCATAGAGCTCACGGATCTCGGCGATGATGGCCACATTATCCGCCGGGTCGCCGGGGCCGTTGGAGAGCATGACGCCGTCGAACTTCTCCGCCAGGATCTCCACCGCGGAGGTATGGGCGGGGAACACAGTGACCTCACAGCCCCGCTCCTGGAGGCAGCGGATCATGTTCTCCTTTACGCCGAAGTCCAGCAGAGCTACCCGCAGCTTCTGGCGGATCAGCGAGGGATAGATCTGGGGCTCCTTCCGGGTCACCCGCTCCACCGTGCCCTGCACCCGGTAGGCCCGGATCTTCTCCAGGGCCTCCTGGACAGAAAAATCCTCCGCGCAGGTGATCATGCCGTTCATGGTGCCCTGACTGCGGAGTATACGGGTGATAGCGCGTGTGTCCACGCCCTGGATGCCCGCGATCCCATGTTCTTTTAAATAGTCGTCCAGGTCCCCCTCACACCTGAAATTGCTGCCCCGCCGGGAGAGGTGACGGACCACGAACGCCTCGCCCCACGGGCGGTAAGACTCGTTGTCCTCTCCATTGACCCCGTAATTGCCGATGAGGGGATAGGACATCACGATGCCCTGTCCCGCGTAAGAGGGGTCGGTCAAGATCTCCTGGTAGCCTGCCATGGAGGTGTTGAACACCATCTCGCACACACAGTCCTTCGCGGCGCCGATGCTCTCTCCCTGGAAGACGCTCCCATTCTCTAAAATGAGGGTGGCCTTCATTTTCTGGATCCCGCCTTTCCTTGACATAGTTATCTAATCGATTATATCGTCACAGAGCCACGCTGGCAAGTCTTTTTTTCAGAAAAAAGAGCGTCCCTATCCCTCGGGCAGCACATCCACCACCACCACCTCGGGCGGATCGAAGAGGCGGGGGATGCGGGTGGACTCCCGGGCAAGGCCCCGGCTGATGATCAGGGCGCTCTCTCCTATCTGGTATCTCCCGCCCGCATACTGGGGGAAGAAGCCCTGGTTGGGCGCCAGCAGCCCATTGAGCAGCCCGGGGATCCTCCACTGGCCCCCGTGGGTGTGCCCCGCCAGGACCAGGTCGAAGCCCCGCCCCTCATAGCGATCCACCCGCTCCGGCCGGTGGGTGAGCAGGATGTTGAAGTAGTCCGGGTCTGCCTCGGCCGCCGCCCGATCCAGCTGGACCTCCCAGCTCTCCTCCCCTACCGCCGGGTCGTCCACGCCGCAGATCCCCAGGGGCTGGCCCTGGAAGATCACCGTCTCACAGGCCCCCTCCAGTACCGTGGCTCCGTAAGCCTCCATGCGCCGCTTGAGCTCCTCCGGCCGGCCGCCCCAGAACTCGTGGTTCCCCGTGACGTAAAAGGTGGGATAGCGCTCCGCCAGAGCCCGGACCACCGTCCAGGCATTCTCTTCATCCAGGCTGGGGTCATCATCTACGATATCGCCGCCCAGCAGTACCAGATCCGGATGCTGGGCCTCCACAGCGTCCAGCAGTTTCCGCTGCCCCGCGCCATAGGCGCAGGAGTGCAGGTCTGTGAGCAGGACCAGCCGCACCGGCTCCCGTACCTTTTCGCTGCGGACCTCATAAAGGCGGGTGGTCAGGCTGTCATTCAGGGCCACCACCGCGGTGACTGCCAGAGCCGCGCAGGCAGAGACCATCGCCAGCTTGTTTTTCTTCATAGAATGCCTCCCGGGACGATATGTCATATGTTTATTCTACCACAGCCCTCTCTGCTTGGAAACCCCGCAGGGGATAAAACGGAGCCCCGCCGGACATACTTGAGGAAAAACCTTTCTCTGGAGGAGGCGCTCTCCTATGGCCACAGGCATCGTGCGCACCGTGATCTTGTACCTGCTCATCATCGCCGGCATCCGCCTCATGGGCAAACGCCAGGTGGGGGAACTGGAGCCCTCCGAGCTGGTGCTGGACCTGATCATCGCGGATCTGGCCGCCGTGCCCATGCAGGACTTCGGCATCCCCCTCCTCTCGGGCGTCCTGCCCATCCTCACTCTGCTGTGCGTGACCATGATCTTATCTGTCCTCACCATGAAGAGCGTCCGCTTCCGCTCTATCATCTGCGGACAGCCCAGCATCATCATCTCGGAGGGGAAGATCGTCCAGCGGGAGATGCGGAAGAACCGCTTCACTGTAGACGAGCTCGATGAGGAGCTGCGGGGACAGGGCGTCACCGACCTTTCCACCGTGAAATATGCTATCCTGGAGACCAACGGCCGGGTCTCTGTCATCCCTTACGCCAGGGAGCAGCCCGCTACCGCCGCGCAGCAGGGCCTCTCCCCCACCGACCCATCCCTCCCGGTGGTGGTGGTGAACGACGGCCGTCTGTTGGAGGGGAACCTGCGAGGACAGGGGCTGGACCGGAGCTGGCTGGCGGAGCAGCTCTCCGCTCACCGGGTCCGCTCTGTGCGTGAGGTCTATCTCCTCTCCATAGACGGCAACGGCAAGATCTATTTCGCGGCCAAGGAGGCTGAGAAAGTATGAGACGGCTCTGGATCGCGGCCCTCCTCCTGGCCGCGATGTTCTCCTGCGCACTCTTCAACTCCCTCTATCTCCGGGGCCTCGCCACCCAGATCTCCGGCCTGTTGGTCCGGGCGGAGGCGGCCGCAGAGGCCGGGCGTTGGGACCAGGCCGGTGCCCTCACCCAGGATGCGGCAGCCTTATGGGAGGGCCACGACTTCTACCTCCACGTCTCTCTCCGCCATACGGACACCGACCAGATCCGCACCGGTTTCCAGGAGGTGGACGAGTACCTGGGCGCCCAGGAGATGGGAGAATATTCCGCCGCCAATGCCCAGCTCACCACCCAACTGAAGCTCCTGTGGGAGGCGGAACAGTTCAATTTGGAAAATATCCTCTAGCCCCTCACTTGCGGCCCCTCCCTCTATCGATTATAATAGAGATATCTTCAAGAAGTAGGGAGGAGCCCCCCATGCAGGAAGTATATGAATTTCTGAAGCACTGCGGCACCTACTATCTGGCCACTGTCGACTTGGACCAGGCCCGGGTCCGCCCCTTCGGCACTATCGACCTGTTCGATGGCCGGCTCACGATCCAGACCGGACGCTCTAAGGAGGTCTCCCGGCAGATCCTTCGGGCGCCCAAAGTGGAGCTGTGCGCCTTCGACGGCAAGACCTGGCTGCGGGTGACCGCCATGGCGGTGGAGGAGCCCAGGATCGAGGCTCAGGAGCACATGCTGGCGGCCTATCCCTCTCTCCGGGACCGCTACCAGCCCGGCGACGGCAACACGCAGATCTTCGCCCTGGAGCATGTGCAGGCCACCTTCTCCTCCTTCACGGACCCCACCCGTGTCGTCAGCTTCTGACCCAGTCCCCCTCTGGCGGATGCCAGATCAAATAAAGGAAAGGATATGGAGGAACTATGATGAAAGAAAGACGCTCGCTCCTCCGCAGGGCGCTGGCCGGCGGTATGACAGCCGCTATGCTGCTGAGCTGCGGAGGCCTCACCGCCCTGGCGGCTGAGGAGGACACCTTCACCCTGGGGATCTACTCCACCACCGACATGCATGGCAAATGCTACGACCTCAACCCCATCGACGGCAAGGAGGTCAAGAACAGCTACCTGAAGGTGGCCACCGCCATGCAGGAAGAGCGGGCGGCCATGGACGGCACCATCCTCATCGACAACGGCGACATCATCCAGGGCAGCTCTATCATCAGCTACAACATGAACATGGAGGGCGGCGTGGACAACCCCATGGCCATCTGCCTGCGCTACATCGGCTACGACGCCTTCATCCCTGGCAACCACGAGTTCAACTTCGACATGGATAAGCAGCAGATCTTCTATGATATGCTGGCCGACACCACGGACAAGTATCCCGGCACCCCTGTGGACGCCCTCTGCGCCAACTATATCGACGTGGAGACACAGGAGCCCAACCTCGCCCCCTACAAGACCATGACCTTCGACGTGGGCGGCGAGGAGTTCAAGGTGGGGATCCTGGGCTTCGAGAACGTCAACGTCCCCAACTGGGACCTGCCCTCCCACTATGAGGGCTCCGACTTCGTCCACGCGGACAACGCCGAGCGTACATACGCCTATGAGTGGGTGAACTACTGGCAGAAGGCCCTCCGTGAGGACGAGGGCTGCGACTTCGTGATCGTGGCCTGCCACTCCGGCGAGGACAGCGGCGCCGTGGGCGCCGGAGACGGCGCGGCAGTGGAGACCGGCGAGACCGGCTTCTCCCCTGAGAACCAGGTCCGCCACCTGGTGGAGAACACCACCGGCATCGATATGGTCATCGCCGGCCACAACCACAAGGTGGGGGTCACCGAGATGACCAACGCCGACGGCAAGACCGTCCCCTGTGTCAACGGCGGCACCTCCACCCTCACCAAGACCACGGTGACCATCTCCTCCGACGGCACCTTCACCATCGGGGAGAGCGAGAACATGGACCTGGCCGCCTACGAGAACGACGCCGGGCTCAAGGCCCTCATGGAGCCCTATTACGAGAGGACCCTTCCCTTCATCACCGAGCAGATCGGCACTCTGTCCGGCGACTGGGACGACGTGACCGACCTCTTCCACGTCCAGAGCGACACCATGGACTTGGTACACGAGGCCCAGCTGTGGGCCACCGGCGCCGACCTGTCCCTGGCCTCCCCCGTGGCCAACACCGACTTCTGCATCGGCCAGCTGCTGGGCGACGCGGCGTCCGCCCCCATCAGCCTGAAGGACTGCTACTCCTTCTACAAGTACGACAACAACCTGATCTACATGATCGAGATGACCGGCAAGCAGATCAAGGACTGGCTGGAGGACTGCACCAAGGATTATACGGTGGAGGCCGACGGCACTATCACCGGCGGCGGCTTCGGCACCGACCAGCTCTACGGCATGGACTACGACATCTACATGGGCAACCCCGAGGGCAGCCGCGTGGTCAACATGACCTACCAGGGCCAGCCCGTCACCGATGACCAGACCTTCAAGGTGGCGCTGAACTCCTACCGCCTGTCCGCCAACGCCGCCGGCGATGAGTTCGGCTGGTACGCCGTCACCGGCATCACCATGGGCTCCGACAAGGTCCTGTGGGACGGCTCCGTCTCCGAGCAGTTCGGCTCCATCGGCGGCTCTGTCACCCTGGTCATCGCCGAGTACATCAAGGCCCTGACCGCCGAGGGCCAGGACATCACTCCGCCCGTGGCCCGCAGCCACTGGACCCTGAATGCCGGGACCAGCCCCGATGCCGGTGAGGTCCAGGAGGCCCCCGTGACTCGCCTCCAGTTCGTTGAGAAGCTCTTCGAGGCGCAGGCGCTGGATCCTGTCCCCGAGTATGCCGTGGCCCCCTTCTCCGACGTGGCCAACACTGCCGTGGACTGGGCCGCCAGTGAAGGCATCGTCTCCGGCGACGGTACCGGCAAGTTCCTGCCCGACGCCCCCATCACCCGGGAACAGGCCGCGGTCATCCTCATGAACGCCGCCACCGCCATGGGCAAGGGCCCCACCGGCACCTGGGCCGTCCAGATCCCCTATGCTGACGCCGCCGGCATCTCCGGCTGGGCCGGCGATGGTGTGATGTGGAACGTCATCGCCCAGTATATCCCTGTGAGAGAGGACGGTCTCTTCGCCCCCCAGGGCACCCTCACCGGCTCTGAGGCCGATGCCATGATCGCCGCCCTGCTGGCTGCCTGACAGACACAGCCGTAAGCACAGAGCGTTAAAAGAGCTCCGGGCCCCGCAAAATGCGGGGCCCGGAGCTCTTTGTCATACCGATCCTTTTTAATTATGGCTCCCCACGCCGGTCAGAGCCTGCATCACCGTATAGGTCTGCTCATCCAGGCCCTTCTTCATGGACAGGGCCTCATTGATATCATAGTCCACATAGGTATCCCCCTGGACGCAGACCACCCGATTGGTCTTGCCCTCGGTCAGGAGGCGCACCGACTCATAGCCCATATAGGTGGCCGCAACACGGTCCCGGGCAGTGGGCGCGCCGCCCCGCTGGACGTGGCCCAGCACAGTGACGCGGGTGTCCAGCGCAGTGATCTCGGTGATCTGCTTGGCCACATCGTAGGCGCTGCCCACGCCCTCGGCCACGATGACCATGAAGTGGGTCCGGCCGCCCAGACGGGAGCGGCGGATCGGCTCGATCACGTCCTTCTCGATATCCACGGGGCGCTCCGGCACCAGCACGCAGGTGGCGCCGCTGGCCACGCCCACATACATGGCCAGATGTCCCGCGTGGCGGCCCATGACCTCCACCACCGAGCAGCGCTCGTGGGACTGCATGGTATCCCGCAGCTTGTCGATGCACTCCAAGGCGGTATTGCAGGCGGTGTCGAAGCCGATGGTGTTGGTCGAGCAGGCGATGTCGTTGTCGATCGTCCCGGGGATGCCCACCACAGCCACGCCCCGGCGGGAGAGCTCCAGCAGGCCCCGGAAGGTGCCGTCGCCGCCGATGCCTACGATGCCCTCCAGGCCCAGCAGCTTACAGGTGGCCACGGCCCGATCCTGTCCGGCCTCGGTCATGAACTCCTTGCTCCGGGCGGAGTAGAGCATGGTGCCGCCCCGACGGCTCAGCCCGCTCACGCTCTCGAAATCCAGGGGCACGAAGTCGCCGTTGATGAGGCCGTGATAGCCCCGCCGGATACCGATACACTCGATCCCCATGTGCAGGGCCGTGCGGACCACCGCCCGGATGGCCGCGTTCATGCCGGGGGCGTCTCCGCCGCTGGTGAGCACGCCGATGCGCCGAACTGCGTTAGACATAATTTCCACCTATTCCTTTCATTGGGGTCTCTGTCTCTGATCTATACTTTCTACCCGGTCCCCGTGTGGGACCGCAGATGGGTCATACCTTCAGCTCCGCCTGCTTCCCCTCCAGAGCATGGGGGTAGCGCACCAGGACCGGCCGGATATCCTCCTCCAGGAACTCCGTCACCTGCTCCGGGCAGCGGCCGATGTAGTGGGCGGGCTCCAGATGGGCGGTGAGCTCCTCCCTGCTCATACCGAAGAGAGGATCGGCCGCGATGAGGTCGATCAAGTTGTTGGGCTGGCCCAGGTCCTTCACGTTCCGGCCGGCCTCCTGAGAGAGGACCCGGATGCGCTCATGGAGCTGCTGGCGGTCGCCGCCCCGCTTCACCGCGTCCATCATGATGTTCTCAGTGGCCATGAAGGGCAGCTCCTCCATGATGTGGCGGTGGATCACCTTTTCGTGGACCACCAGGCCGGAGGCCACGTTCTCGTAGATGTTCAGCACCGCGTTCACCGCCAGGAAGGCCTCGGGGATGGAGATACGCTTGTTGGCGGAGTCGTCCAGGGTGCGCTCGAACCACTGGCTGGCGGAGGTGATAGCCGGGTTCTGGGCGTCGGCGATCACATACCGGGCCAGAGAGCAGATCCGCTCGCAGCGCATGGGGTTGCGCTTGTAGGGCATGGCGGAGGAGCCGATCTGGTCCTTCTCGAAGGGCTCTTCGATCTCCTTGAGATGGCAGAGGAGCCGCACGTCGGTGGCAAATTTGCTGGCGGACTGGGCGATGCCGGACAGGGTGGCGAGGACATTGGCGTCCACCTTACGGGAATAGGTCTGTCCCGAAACGGGCACAACGTCTGTAAAGCCCATCTCCTTTGCGATCTTCCGCTCCAGCTCCTTCACCTTCTCATGGTCGCCCTCGAAGAGCTCCAGGAAGCTGGCCTGGGTGCCCGTGGTGCCCTTGGAGCCCAGGAGCTTCAGGCTGGAGATGCGGTGCTCCACCTCCTCCAGGTCCATGAGCAGCTCGTTCATCCACAGGGTGGCCCGCTTCCCCACTGTCACCAGCTGGGCGGGCTGGAAGTGTGTGAACCCAAGGGTGGGCAAGCATTTATACTTGTCAGCAAATCCACCCAGTACGCTGAGGACACGCACCAGCTGATCTCGGATGAGCTCCAGGCCCTCCCGCATGAGGATGATGTCGGTGTTGTCCCCCACATAGCAGCTGGTGGCGCCCAGGTGGATGATGGGCATGGCCTTGGGACACTGGGCCCCATAGGCGTGGACGTGGGCCATCACGTCGTGGCGCAGCCGCTTCTCCTCTGCCGCGGCCACGTCGTAATCGATGTCATCCCGGTGGGCCTCCAGCTCGTCCACCTGCTCCTGGGTCACGGGCAGGCCCAGCTCCATCTCCGCCCGGGCCAGGGCGATCCACAGCCGCCGCCAGGTGGTGAACTTCTTATCCGGGGAAAAGAGATACAGCATCTCGTTGCTGGCGTACCGGGACGCCAGGGGGCTCTCATAGACATTGGTCTGACTCATTCTGTTCCTCCTACTGCTTTCTTACTTCAGGAAGGCCTCCAGCCTGTCCATGCCGGCGTCGATGTTGGCCATGGAGGTGGCATAGGACCAGCGGACGAAGTCCGGCGCGCCGAAGCCGCTGCCGGGGACCACCGCCACCAGGCCGTGCTTCAGGAAGGCGTCCGCGAAGTCGTCGCCGTCGTGGATGACCGTCCCGTGGATCTCTTTCCCGATCAGCTGCCCGATGTTCATCATCACATAGAAGGCCCCCTCGGGCTTGATGCAGCTGACCCCGGGGACCCGGTTGAGCCGCTCCACCAGATGGTCCCGGCGGGCCTCGAAGGCCTTGCGCATGGTCTCCACCGTGTCCTGGGGCCCGCTGAGGGCGGCGGCGGCGGCCTTCTGCGCGATGGAGCAGGGCGCGCCGGTGGAGTGGCTGAGGTAGTTGGACATCACCTTGGCGATGTGCTCCGGGGCGGCGGCGTAGCCCACCCGCCAGCCGGTCATGGCATAGGACTTGGACACGCCGTTGATGAGGATGGTACGCTCTTTCACGTCCTCCCCCAGGCTGGCCACGCTGGTGAAGGTCCGCCCGTCATAGACCAGGCGGTAGTAGATCTCATCGGCGATGATGTAGAGGTCGTGCCGGACGCACACGTCGGTCAGGCCGCGCAGCTCCTCCCCGCTGTAGATCATGCCGGTGGGGTTGGAGGGGTTATTGAGCAGCACCGCCTTGGTCCTGGGCGTGATGGCCGCCTCCAGCTGGTCGGGGACCAGTTTGAACCCGGCGGACTCCTCCGCCGTCACGATGACGGGGACGCCCCCCACCATCTTCACCATCTCGAAATAGCTGACCCAGAAGGGCGCGGGGATGATGACCTCGTCTCCCGGGTCTATCAGAGCCCGAAGGGCGGCGTAGACGGCGTGCTTGGCACCGCTGGCCGCCACGATCTGGGCGGGGACGTACTCCAAGCCGCAGTCCTCTCTCAGCCGGGTGCAGGCGGCCTGCCGCAGCTCCGGGATGCCCGCCGTGGGGGTGTACCGGGTGAAGTCCTCCTGGATGGCCCGGATGCCCGCCTCCTTGATAGCGTCCGGCGTATCGAAATCCGGCTCACCGGCCCCGAAGCCGATAACGTCTATCCCGTCGGCCTTCATCTGTTTGAACATCGCGTCGATCGCCAGGGTCGTGGATGCACGGACCCCGGAGGCGATCTGAGACAATCCTTTCATCATGACTCCTCCCGTCGTTCCCAGCGTGGCGGCCGCCCCTCCGGGAGCCCGGAAGGACGCTCCGCCCCATCATATAAGCATTATATGACTGCGGCGTTGGAATTGCAAGAAAAAGAGCGCCGCTCTCCGTTTTCTTCGGAGAGCGGCGCCCACGATCACAGACGCTTATCCACGGCCTGGAGCGCCCTGCAGATGGCGGCCACCACGATGCAGGAGACGATGGCCTCCGGGATGCCCGCGCCGGTGGCGGTAGCCATGACGATGGCTCCCACGCCGCTGATGTCCACTCCATAGGACTGGGCCACCACTTCGGCGGCCAGGGCCCACAGTGCGCCCAGATAGAGCACCGTGTTGAGCATGGAGCCCACCAGTCCGGTGACGCCGTAGGTGATGATGCTCCGCTTCTCCCCCAGGACGCGGCCCAGGAACTTGGCCAGCAGTCCGGAGAGCCAACCCATCAGGATCCGGGGCACGAAGCAGATGAACAGATAGCCCAGAGGGGAATAGGTCAGCACCGCTGTGGCGAACACGTCCGCGCCCGGCATGGTGAGCACCTTGACGATGGCGCTCAGTCCGAACACGCCGCCCAGGAACGCCCCCGCCCCCGGGCCCAGCAGCACCGCGCCGATGATGACCGGCATCTGGATGGTGGTGGCCGCGATGGGCCCGATGACCAGATAGCCCAAAGGCGTGAAGGCTAGGAGCACGATGATGGCGATCAGTACCGCCATCCGGACCATACGGCCCACTTTCGGGTCTGTGTTGAGTCTTGCCATGATTCTTTGACCTCCTGCTGCCGCTCCCTTCCCGGGATGCAGCGCATATATTTTCCTCACGGCATCCCGTTGGGCCGGTCCGCCGGTGAGTACAGGTTCAGCTCCGCCGGATCCGTCCCTCGGTGTTCTTCTGATAGATCAGATAGAGCCCATGGAGGACCAGGTCGGCATCATAGACGATCTCCCGCCAGCAGTACTTCAGCACTTCGGGGGCGCTCCCTCCGGTGGCCACCACTGTGGTGGCGGGGACGCTCTCCGCCTCCATCCGCCCGATCATGCCGTCTATCATGCTGGCGTTGCCGTACACCACGCCCGAACGCATGGCGTCCACCGTGTTGTGGCCGAAAATAGAACCCGGGGCCTCGATGGAGATGTGTGGCAGGGCCGCCGCCCGCTCGGAGAGGGCCTCCAGCGCCACCCGGACCCCGGGCATGATGACGCAGCCTTCGTAGGTCCTCTCCCGCAGGTAGGACATAGTCACCGCCGTGCCCATATCCACCACGATGACCGGAGACGGATACTTGGCCAGGGCGGCCACGGAGCAGGCCACGATATCCGAGCCCAGCTGGGTGTGGAGATCCGACTTGATGTTCAGTCCCGTCTTGGTCCCCGGGCCCATCACCAGAGGCGGCTTCCCGATGAGACGGGCCACCGCACCCCGCATATGGGCGGTGACAGAGGGCACCTCGCTGGAGATGGCCGCGCCCGAGACCACGGTGATGTCAGAGCGATAGAGCTGGAACAGGCCCAGCAGGTCCAGGGCGCACTGGTCCTCGCTGGTGCTCCGGCTGGTGGCGATCCCGGAGCGAAAGAGCAGCTCCCCTTTTCCCCCAAAGAGACCTATCGTGGTGGTAGAGTTCCCAATGTCGATCGCCAGGACCACTTTTTCATCGCTCCTTTCATTGCCATAGAGTGTACCAGAAAACCTGCCGGAGCGCAACAGGAACTTGCCGCCGTTTGACCGCCCAGGAGCCGGGCGATACCGCCCGGCTCCTGGGTTTGCCGACAAAAAGTCTCTCTTTTCAGATGTGCTCCCGGATGCGCCGGCCCATCTCCCTGGTGCCGATGGGCGTCACGCCGGGCTCCGCGATGTCCTGGGTGCGCCAGCCCTCGGCCAGGACCGCGTCCACCGCCTTCTCCACCGCCTCGGCCTCCTCCGGCAGCTGGAAGGAGTAGCGGAACATCATGGCCACCGACAGGATGGTGGCGATGGGGTCTGCCTTGTCCTGACCCGCGATGTCGGGGGCGGAGCCGTGGATGGGCTCGTAGAGGCCGGGGGCCGTGTCCCCGATGGAGGCGGAGGGCAGCAGGCCGATGGAGCCGGTGACCATGGACGCCTCGTCGGAGAGGATGTCCCCGAACATGTTCTCAGTGACCACCACATCGAACTGGCCGGGGTCCCGTACGATCTGCATGGCGCAGTTGTCCACCAGCACATCCTCGTAGGCCACGTCGGGATACTCCTCCGCCAGACGGTGCATCACGCTCCGCCACAGGCGGGAGGTCTCCAGCACGTTGGCCTTGTCCACGCTAGACACCTTCTTCCGGCGGAGCCGGGCCAGCTCGAAGGCGCGGCGGCCGATCCGCTCGATCTCCTTCTCCGAGTAGGCCATGAGGTCGGTGCACTCCGTCCCCCGGTCCTCGGTCTGATACCTGTCCCGCTTGCCGAAGTAGATGCCGCCGGTGAGCTCCCGCACCATCATCAGGTCGATGCCTCTCTCAGCGGTCTCTTTCTTCAGGGGGCAGGCGTCCACCAGAGCGGGCCGCAGGGCGGCGGGCCGCAGATTGGCGTAGAGCTCCAGGTCCTTCCGCAGGGCCAGCAGGGCGGTCTCGGGCCGCTGCTCGGCGGGCTTGTCCGCGCCCCACTTGGGGCCGCCCACCGCGCCCAGCAGCACCGCGTCGCAGGCCTTGCACTTCTCAGCGGTGCCGTCGGGGTAGCTCTTCCCCACCGCGTCGGTGGCGCAGCCGCCCAGGAGCACCTCCTCATAGGTGAAGGTGTGGCCGAACTTCTTCCCCACCGCCTCCAGGACGCCTACGGCCTCCTCCACTACCTCGGGGCCGATGCCGTCGCCCCGGATCAGTGCGATCTTATAGTCCATCTTCCTCGCTCCTATCTCTTACTTCGCCACGCCCCGGGCCTTCAGGGACTTGAGCAGGCCGCCGCTCTCGATGATCCCGTTGATGAAGGGCGGGAAGGGGGCGGCCTGGAAGGTCTTGCCCTGGGTCTCGTCTGTGATCACGCCGGTCTGGAAGTCCACGGTCACCTTGTCCCCCGGCTGGATAGCCGCGGCGGCCTCGGGGCACTCCAGGATGGGGAAGCCGATATTGATGGCGTTGCGGTAGAAGATGCGGGCGAAGGAGGCCGCGATGACGCACTTCACGCCGCAGGCCTTCAGGGCCAGAGGGGCGTGCTCCCGGGAG
>DWZK01000065.1 GCA_019117605.1 Candidatus Intestinimonas stercoravium
GCAACTCCCCCGGAAACGATATGCGCTTCTACACCGAGCGGTGCGAGGCCATGCGCAACTTCGCCAATAAGATCTGGAACGCGTCCCGCTTCCTGATGATGAACCTGACCATCGACAAGTGCGAGCTGCCCAGGCACCTGGAGATGGAGGACAAGTGGATCCTCTCCAAGCTCAACAGGGTCATCCCCGAGGTCACCGAGAACATGGACAAGTTCGAGCTGGGCGTGGCCGCGCAGAAGGTGTACGACTTCATCTGGGACGACTACTGCGACTGGTATATCGAGCTCACCAAGTCCCGCCTCCAGGGGGACGACCCGTCCGCCAAGGAGAATGCCCAGAAGGTGCTCTGCTACGTCCTCACCCAGATCCTCAAGCTCCTCCACCCCTTCATGCCCTTCATCACCGAGGAGATCTGGCAGGCCCTGCCCCACGAGGGGGACTTCCTGATGCTCCAGCAGTGGCCGGAGCGCCGGGAGGACCTGGACTTCCCGGAGGAGGAGAAGGCCATGGAGCTGATCATGGACGCGATCCGCGCCATCCGCACCCGCCGTTCCGAGATGAACGTGCCCCCCTCCAAGAGGGCCCGCCTCACCGTGGCCACCAGCGAGCCGCAGGTGTTCACCGCCGGCATCCCCTTCCTCAAGCGGCTGGGCTACGGCAGCGAGGTCACGGTCACCGGCATGGATGGCCAGGAGGAGACCAAGGGCAGCGTCACCGTCATCACCCATGTGGCCCGGATCTCCATGCCCATGGCCGAGCTGGTGGACATGGAGAAGGAGAAGGCCCGGCTGGAGAAGTCCCTGGCCAAGAACAGGGCCGAGCTGGAGAAGCTCGCCGCCAAGCTGGCCAACCCCGGCTTCGTGAACAAGGCCCCCGCCAACGTGGTAGAGGCCGAGCGGGAGCGCTCCGAGAAGCTCGCCACCCTCATCGCCAAGCTGGAGGAAGAGCTCGCCGCCATGTGAGCGCGCCCCCTCCCGGCCACAGGATATTAAAGAGAGAACGCCCGCCGGACCGCTCCGGCGGGCGTTTTTCCTACAGCACAGCGCTCCACTGGCTTAGGGCGTCCAGGATGGGGATGACCTCCTGGGCCTTGGGCGTGATGGCGTACTCCACCCGGACAGGGACCTCCAAAAATTCGGTCCGGGACACCAGGCCGTCCCGCTCCAGCTCCCGGAGGGCGGCGGCCAGCACCGTATTGGACACCCCATCCAGGGCACGCTTGAGCTGGTTATAGCGGATGGGCCCCCGGTTGTGGAGAGCGCAGAGGATCTGCATCTTCCATTTCCCGCCGATGAGCTCCATGGCCCGGTGGAGGGGGCAGTTGTCCATGCAGGGACATTCGTAGTGGGGCAGCTCCAAGGTCAGTTCCTCCTTACCTGGTAGGGAAATGATGCGTTCTTGTACGGATGTATACTTTGGTAGTATAATCATACCAGAGCAAGAAAGCGGAGTAAAGAGGAGGTATGTACCTATGCTCATGTACTTACAGGGCCTGACCTTCGGTCTGGCCTATGTGGCTCCCATCGGGATGCAGAACCTGTTCGTGATCAACACAGCCCTGACCCAGCCCCGGCGCAGAGCGTTCCTCACGGCGCTGATCGTGATCTTCTTCGACATCACCCTGGCCCTGGCCTGCTTCTTCGGGGTGGGCGCCCTGATGGAGCGCTTCCAGTGGCTGCGGATGCTGGTGCTGCTGGTGGGCAGCCTGATCGTGATCTGGATCGGTATCGGCCTGCTGCGGGAGAAGCCCACCATGGACCAGAGCGTGAAGGTGGATATGCCCCTGGCCAAAGTGGCGGGCAAAGCCTGTGTGGTCACCTGGTTCAATCCCCAGGCGCTGATCGACGGGACTATGATCTTCGGCAGCTTCCGGGCCAGCATGACCTCCGCCGGGCAGAGCGCCGAGTTCATCCTGGGCTCCTCCTCGGCGTCCTTCCTGTGGTTCATGGGCATCACCGTGGTGATCTCTCTTTTCAGCGCCCACTTCAACGACAAGGTCCTCCGGGTCATCAACTGCGTCTGCGGCGTGGCCATCATCTTCTACGGGGCGAAGCTGCTGCTGAACTTCGTGGAGCTCCTGGGCGTCCTGTGATGCGGCGTGAGATGCGGGCAGGACGGTAAAAAAGACAGGGGAGCCGCCCGGGTCCGGCAGACTCCGACAGCACTATTCTGTTATGATCGCAGTATACCAAGATCTGGTATACTGCGATCTTTTTATAGATACATCCTATCCGGGGAGGGACGAGCCGTGGGGCTGACATGTACAGGAGAGGGCCGGGACATCCGCATCGCGCTGGAGGGCGAGGTGGACCACCACCAGGCCCGGAGGCTGATGGAGCAGACGGACCGGGAGATCGACAGGCGGCTCCCCAAGCGGGTGGTGCTGGACCTGGGAGGGGTGACCTTCATGGACAGTTCCGGCATCGCGGTGCTGCTGCGGGCCTATAAGCGCACTGTGGAGCTTGGGGGAGCCCTGACGGTGCGGAACGTGCCGGAGCAGGCGGACAAGGTGCTCCGGGCGGCGGGCCTGGAGCGCATCATCCGATTCGAATGATACCAGTGGAGGTGGAGGCAGCTCCATCCCCGCGGACAGGAGGCATACATACGATGAGACCATTGAACACAGCCACCCTGGACTTCCTCAGCCGGTCGGTCAACGAGGGGTTCGCCCGAACGGCGGCGGCCTGCTTCGCCGCCCAGCTGGACCCCACCCTGGAGGAGGTCAACGACATCAAGACGGCGGTGAGCGAGGCGGTGACCAACGCGGTGGTCCACGCCTACCCGGACCGCCTGGGCAAGGTGCGGATGAAGCTGCGCCTCTATGCGGACAACAGCCTGGAGGTGGTGGTCCAGGACTGGGGGGTGGGGATCGCGGACGTGGAGCAGGCCCGGACCCCCCTCTTCACCACAGGGAACGGGGAGCGGTCCGGCATGGGCTTCACCATCATGGAGAGCTTCATGGACAGCCTGAAGGTGAAGTCGGTCCCCGGGAAGGGGACCACCGTGACCATGCGCCGCCGGATCTCCCGCCGCCTGCCGGCGGGGGGGAAGTGAGCGTCCCGGAGACCGTCTCTCCGGCGGAACGGGGGGAACAGCGGGCGCTGCTGGCTGCGGCCCGGGAGGGGGACAACGGTGCATGTGAGCGGCTGTTGGAGGAGAACGGCGGCCTGATCTGGAGCATCGTGCGCCGGTACTACGGCAGGGGCGTGGACCCGGAGGACCTCTACCAGCTGGGTTGCCTGGGCTTCCTCAAGGCGGTGCGGGGCTTCGATCCCGCCTTCGGATGTCAGTTCTCCACCTACGCCGTGCCCAAGATCGCCGGAGAGATCCGCCGCTTCCTCCGGGATGACGGCGCGGTGAAGGTGAGCCGGGGCGTGAAGGAGCGGGGGACGGTCATCCGGCAGGCCAGGGAGCGGCTCAGCGGGCGGCTGGGCCGGGAGCCCACTCTCTCCGAGCTCTCGGAGGAGACAGGCATGAGCCCCGAGGACATCGCAGCCGCCGACGAGGCGTCCTTGCCGGTGGCGTCCCTCCAGATGGAGGCGGGAGAGGGGAGAGCCACTTTGGAGCAGATGGTGGGCACCGACGGCATGGAGGAGCGGCTGGTGGAGCGCCTCTCTCTCCGGGAGGCCATCGAGGACCTGCCGGAGCGGGAGCGGCAGGTGATCCTCCTGCGGTACTACCGGAACTTCACCCAGGACCAGTGCGCCCGGGTGCTGGGGGTGAGCCAGGTCCAGATCTCCAGGATCGAGCGGAAGGCAGTGCAGCAGCTCCGGGAGAAGCTGGGAGAGTAGGGGAGAAGGGCCGCATCAGCGGCCCTTCTCCCCGTCTTGGGCGGCAGGTCCGCCCGCGCGCCCCTATCCTGTGCGCCCCCGCTGCTGAGAGCGGGCAAGTGCCCGGCGGTGCTTTACATATATGGCAGAGTGCTATATAATGACGCACAGAGGAGAGCCCCTGGATCGATACAGGGCGGTCCGCCGGGAGCGGCCGGAGATCTCGACATTCAAGGAGCCGAAAAGACATGACCGACACATTATATATCGTGGTGCCCTGCTACAACGAGGAGGAGGTCCTGCCGGAGACGGCCAGGCGGCTGGGGGACAAGCTGGAGGAGCTGGTCCGGGCGGGGAAGATCTCGGAGAAGAGCCGGGTCCTCTTCGTCAACGACGGCTCCCGGGACCGGACCTGGGAGACCATCTCCGCCCTCCACGCCTCGGACAGGCGCTTCTGCGGGCTGGACCTGAGCCGCAACCGGGGCCACCAGAACGCCCTGCTGGCGGGACTTATGACCGCCAAGGACCGGGCTGACATGACGATCTCCATGGACGCGGATCTCCAGGACGACATTGATGCGGTGGACGCCATGGTGGACAAGTATTATGAGGGCTGCGACGTGGTCTACGGTGTCCGCTCCTCCCGGAAGAAGGACACCTTCTTCAAGCGGGCCACCGCCCGGGGCTTCTACCGGGTGATGAACTTCCTGGGGGCGGAGACCGTGTTCGACCACGCGGATTACCGCCTCCTCTCCCGCCGGGCCCTGGAGGGCCTCGCCCAGTTCCGGGAGGTGAACCTCTTCCTCCGGGGCATCGTCCCCCTGGTGGGCTTCTCTTCCGGAGTGGTAGAGTATGAGCGGGGGGAGCGGTTCGCGGGGGAGAGCAAGTACCCTCTGAAAAAGATGATCTCCTTCGCCATGGAGGGGATCACCTCCCTCTCCACCAAGCCCATCCGGTATATCGCCCTGCTGGGCTTTCTCATCTTCCTGGTGAGCATCGCCATGCTGATCTGGTCCATCTTCCGCTGGGCACACGGGGATACCGTGCTGGGCTGGGCCAGCGTCATCTGCTCGGTGTGGGCCATCGGAGGGCTGATCCTCCTGTCCCTGGGGGTGATCGGGGAGTATATCGGCAAGATCTACCTGGAGACCAAGGCCCGCCCCCGGTTCCTGATCCGGGAGTTGCTGGAGGACGAAGATGAAGCTCATTGACAGCAGCCTTCCCCGGTTCCTTCTGGTGGGGGTGGGGAACACCCTCCTCTCCGCCGTCCTCATGTTCGCGCTGGAGGGGCTGGGCTATTGGCCCTCTACCGCCATCGCCTACCTGGCGGGGGCGGTGATGAGCTTTTTCCTCAACCGGCATTTCACGTTCCGCAGCGATGCGGCCATCGGGCCCGCGGCGGCCCGGTTCGCCCTGAACGTGGCGGTATGCTATGTGGCGGGTTACGGCCTGGCCCGACTGATCATGGGGGCGCTGGAGCCCCTGGGCCTGCTGCCGCCGGTGTGGTGGGAGCGGCTCTCCAAGCTGGTGGGCATGGGGCTCTATACATGCCTCAACTACTTCGGACAGCGCTTTTTCGCCTTCCATGAGGGGAAGAGACGGGAAAAATAGGAGATACAGGGAAAAACGGCGGCCGGAACGGTGGTGTTCCGGCCGCCGCCGTGGTATAATACAGAAACAAGCATCCGCCCATGGGAAAGGAACGGTCATGAAAAAACTGATACGGATATGCAGCTTTTTATGCCTGCTGCCGGTCCTGCTCTGCGGGGTGGCTCTGGCGGCGGAAGGGGCCTACGTCCGGGCGCTGGGCACAGACGGGACCACCACTGTGGGGGCCCGTGTGACGCCGGGAACAGATGGGACAGAACGGGTGGAGATGGTGCACACCACCGACGGGGTGAACTGGCAGACCGGCTCCTGGGACTGGGAGCTGTCCAACGCTCCCCTGTGGGGCGGGTATAACGGCGAAGCCTTTATTGCCTACAGCTACCTGACCCAGATCCCGGCCTACCGCTCTGCCGACGGGGTCCACTGGACAGAGATCCCCCCGGAGGATGCCGCGGAGACGGCTACCCTGTCGCCAGGCGTAGCCCAGGTGGGGCCCTACCGCTTCGAGCTCTCCGGCGGGGAGGTCTACCTGGTGAATGGGGATGCCGCCGCCCTCCTGCCCGATGTGGGGGAGGCCCTGCGTGCGAAGATGAAGAGCGCCGCTTACCTCCAGGCGTTCCCCGTCCCCGGCGGGGTACGGGTGGAGGTATACCCCAGTCTCATGGCGGAGGCCATAGGGCCGCCGGCCTATGTGACCATCTATCCCACCAGCTCTCTGGACTGGGTGGGGGAACACCTGTCCACCATCTCCTGGAGCCATGAGCCCCTGGCGTCGTCGGACAACGGGAGGGTCGCCGTACAGAAAACGGCGGCGGGTACCGGCGAGGGCTGGGAGTTCCGGCGGGAGGGCGGAGCGTGGACCCCGATCCGGGCCACCTGGTCTCAGGAGTCAGGGGGCGCGGAGCTGCTGCCCTGGAACGGGAGGACCTTCCTGGTGCAGGACAACTGGTCCCTCCAGCTCTACGCCTCGGAGGACGGGGAGCACTGGCGCTGCCTGAAGGACACCTTCCTGGACCCGGAACGGGATGCGGGATTTTTTGCGGGCTTTTTCGGAAACATGCCGGTCACCTACTCCCGTCATGCGGTCCAGTGGACGGGAACAGAGTATATCGCCTGCCGCCGGACGGCGGAGGGGCGCTACGGGATGATGGGCTCCGGCGGCGGGGGCTGGGCCAGTCCCTACTGCACCAAAGTGTGCTTTGCAGACGAAAACTTCAACCTGACCGGCGCGTATGACTTTGGCCGTCAGGTCCTTGGGGTAGGCTACCGGGACGGCGTATGGTATGCTGAGGTCTCGGACAGCACGGGGCTCCTGGACCCCTGGTTTCAGCCAGACGAGCCAACAGACTACGACCGGGACGCCCCTACGGCGCTCTACCGCTCTGCGGATAAGGTGAACTGGGAGCGCATTGAGCCGGGACAGGCATTCATCCCGCTCCAGAAACTGGAGGATGTCTGAGAGGAGGGCGGACATGGAGACCATCCCCGCCAAGCACATCGTCCACCGCACCAGAGACACCTCCTGGTTCGGCACTGACCACACCATGAACCTGTACCGGGGCTGCTCCCACGGCTGCATCTACTGCGACAGCCGCAGCCAGTGCTACGGCAACGACGCCTTCGACCGGGTGCGGGTGAAGGAGAACGCCCTGGAGACGGTGCGGGACGATCTCCGCCGGAAGATACGGCCCGGGATCGTGGGCACGGGAGCCATGTCCGACCCCTATGATCCGCTGGAAAAGGAGCTCTGTCTCACCCGGAACGCCCTGAGCCTGCTGGACGCCTACGGCTTCGGCGTGGCCATCGCCACAAAGTCGGACCTTATCGTCCGGGATATCGACGTATTGAGCCTGATGCGGGAACACGTCCCCGTGCTGTGCAAGCTCACCATCACCACCTGCGACGACGTCCTGGCCGCCAAGATCGAGCCCAACGCCCCCAGCCCCTCCCGGCGGCTGGAGGCAGTGCGGGCCCTGTCGGCGGCGGGGCTCCCGGTGTGCATCCTCCTGATGCCGGTGCTCCCCTTCCTGGAGGACACGGAGGAGAACGTGCTGGAGGTGGTGGAGCGGGCCGCCGGGGCGGGGGCGAAGTATATCTACCCCGCTTTCGGCATGACACAGCGGGACCGGCAGCGGGCCTGGTACCACAGGGAGCTGGAGGCCCGGTTCCCCGGCCAGGGGCTCCCGGAGCGATACCGCAGGACCTATGGGGAGCGCTACTGGTGCACCAGCCCCCGGGCGGGGCGGCTGTGGAAGGCGTTCTCCGCCCGGTGCCGGGCGCTGGGCATCCTCTATGAGATGAAGCATATCGTATCCAGCTATCAGAAGGGCTACGGAGACCGGCAGCTGAGCCTGTTCTCCTGAGGGCCGGGACACAGAGAATGACTATCGTTGGGAGAGACTGTGATGCTGCTTTCTGCGGAACATATTTCAAAAAGCTACGGGACCCGGACCATCCTGGACGACGTGTCCCTCTACCTGGAGCCGGGACAGAAGCTGGGGGTCATCGGCATCAACGGCACGGGGAAATCCACTCTGCTGCGCATCCTGGCAGGGGCGGAGGAGCCGGACGGCGGCTCGGTGAGCCGGGACCCCAACGTGCGCCTGGACTACCTGCCCCAGCAGCCGGACTTCGACCCGGCCAGCACAGTGCTGGAGCAGACCTTCGCCGGCCTGTCCCCGGAGGCCCGGGAGCTGGCGGAGCACGAGGCCAAAACGATCCTCACCCGGCTGGGGGTGCCCATGTTCGACCAGCCGGTGGGGGAGCTCTCCGGCGGGCAGCGGAAGCGGGTGGCCCTGGCCTCCGCGTTGGTCAGCGGCTGCGATGTGCTCATCCTGGACGAGCCCACCAACCATCTGGACAGCGAGATGGTGGCCTGGCTGGAGGACTATCTCCGGGCCTTCAAGGGAGCTCTGGTGATGGTGACCCACGACCGCTATTTCCTGGAGCGGGTCACCGACCGGCTGGTGGAGCTGGAGCGGGGCAGGCTCTACTTCTACGAGGGCAACTATGACGAGTATCTGGAGCGGAAGACCCGGCGGGAGGAGATGACCCAGGCCAGCGAGCGCAAGCGGCAGGCCATCCTCCGCCGGGAGCTCCAGTGGGTGCTCCAGGGGCCCACCGCCCGGGGGACCAAGAGCCGGGAGCGCATGGAGCGCTATGAGGCCCTCAAGGCCCAGGCGGGCCCCGCCGAGACCGCCCGGATGGAGATCTCCGCCCTGTCCAGCCGGCTGGGCAAGAAGACCATCGAGCTCCATGGGGTGGGCAAGTCCTTCGACGGGCGCACCGTGCTGGAGGGGTTCGACCTCATGCTCCTCCGGGACGACCGGATCGGGGTCGTGGGCCGAAACGGGAGCGGCAAGTCCACCCTCCTGGACCTGATCGCGGGCCGGCTCCAGCCGGACAGCGGCACGGTACAGAGGGGGGAGACGGTGAGGATCGGCTACTTCCGCCAGGAGGTCCCGCCCATGGACCCGGATGTCCGGGTCATCGACTATGTGAAGGAGATCGGCAACACGATCGAGACCTCGGAGGGCCGGGTCACCGCCTCCCAGCTGCTGGAGCAGTTCCTCTTCCCGCCGGAGGAGCAGTGGGCCCCCATCGGGAAGCTCTCCGGGGGGGAGAAACGCCGGCTCTTCCTCCTCTCGGTGCTGGCGTCCGCCCCCAACGTGCTGCTGTTGGACGAGCCCACCAACGATCTGGACATCCAGACCCTCTCTATCCTGGAGGACTATCTGGAGACCTTCCCGGGGGCGGTGATCGCGGTGTCACACGACCGCTACTTCCTGGATAAGATGGCACGCCGCATCTTCCTGGTGGAGGGAGACGGCGGTGTACGGGAGTATGTGGGCAGCTATACCGACTTCCAGACGGCCCGGCAGGCGGAGGAGCGGCAGGCCCGCCTCTCCGCCGCCCCCGCCGCCCCGGCGGAGCCGAAAAAGGGGGAGCGGCCCAGAGGGCCGGGGAAGCTGAAGTTCAGCTACAAGGAACAGCGGGAGCATGAGACCATCGAGGGGGAGATCGCCGCGCTGGAGGAGCAGCTCGCGGAGGTGCAGGCACAGCAGGCGGCCCAGGCCACAGACTATGTGGCGCTCCAGGCCCTCCAGGCCCGGCAGGGAGAGCTGGAGGCGGCCCTGGAGGAGAAGATGGAACGCTGGGTCTACCTCAGCGACCTGGCCGAGCGGATCGCCGCCCAGAGCGGGGCGCCTCAGGCATAGAACCAGTGGAGCCCGATGGTCACGACGTGCTCCCGCTCCTCCATGATCCAGTGGTCGTCTGTGAGGGTGGGAGCCAGGAAGTAGAGGCTGTGGAGCCCCACGTCGGCCCCCTCCAGCACCAGCTTGGCGGCGGTGACGCTCTCCTCGGTGGGCTCCAGATAGATGGTGCCGTTGCGCACCGGCTCGAACTGGCCGCCCCACCGGTCGTCGAAGATGACCCCATAGATGGTATCGGGGAAGTCGGCGTGGTCCACCCGGTTCATCACCACGTTGCCCACGGCGATCTTGCCGGCCATAGGCTCCCCGCGGCTCTCAGCGGAGATGATGCGGGAGAGCCAGTACACCGCGTCCGGGTCGTAGAACGCATCGCCGCTCTGGATGGCGCCGCTGCCGGTGGTGACATACACCCGGCCGGTGGCGGCGTCCCAGTCCACCTCCGCGTCCAGGGCGGCGGAGAGGGCCCGCACGGGCACCCAGGTCCGGCCCGGCTCCAGCCGGACGCCGGCGGCGGCATAGAGGGCCCGGTCGTTGGCCTCGATGTGGAGGTCACCGGGCACAGCGGTGACGGTCAGGCCCACCGCCCGGACGGCGGCCTGCCCGTCCTCCCAGGTCACGGCGGCGTCGGGACGGAGATGGGATACGAACTGCCGGAGCCCCACATAGGTGGTGCCGTCCTGGACCACGGTGTCCAGGCCGGTGTGCTGTCCGTCTATGTAGATGGGGGCGGCCAGGGCCGGGGCCGCGGTGAGGGCCAGGGCCAGGGCGAGGGAAGTGAAAAAGCGTTTCATGGGGGGATGACCTCCTTGGAGCGCAGAGATGGCGGGGGCTGTATCCACCGCCCATATGTCGGGATGCGCTGTGATATCCGTGATAGATCATACCTGGAAAGAGGTCTCCGGCGCAAGGATCAAACTTTTCCATGGGCGTATCTGGCAGAGATGGGGACCCGGGCAGCGGGTCCCGCCGCCGCCGGCGGACAGGTTAGGCAGGGGTCAAAAACAGATTAAATTTGAATTAATTCCCGTGGGTCGCTCTTGCGTAGGAGCTGGGGCCGGGTATACAATAAGGCCAGGACCCCAAGCAATGAAATTAGGAGGTTTTCATATGGCTTCTTTTGAAGAACTCAGAGCGAAGGCGCTGGATCTGGCCCAGGCCGGCGCGGCCAAGGCCAAGGAACTCACCGATATCGCCAAGCTGAACATCGCCAACTCCTCGGAGGAGGACACCATCCGCAAGGCGTATATCGACCTGGGCAAGCTCTATTATGCCGAGCGGGGCATGGCTCCCGAGGGGGCCTACATGGCCCTGTGTGAGAAGATCACCGCCGCCAAGCAGCGCATCGAGGAGAACAAAGCCAAGATCGCCGAGATGCGGGCGGCGGGGAACATCGACGATATCCCCGGCTACGGCGGCTATACGCCCGGGCCCGAGACCGATCTTGCCGCTGAGGAGCCCGCCGCGCCCGAGGCCCCCGCTGCCGACGTGCCCCAGGAGCCCAAGGTGGTAGAGCCCCTGGCCGACGAGAAGAACAAAGACTGAGGGCGGCTCGCCCGCGAGGCCCGGCGGCTGGTATGCCGCCGGGCCTTTTCCAACAAAAAAACTCCCCCGGCGCCCTGTGGCTCCGGGGGAGAAGATCATAGCATATGGAGGGCCGGGATCAGCCGATGATCCGGCGGGCGTAGACATAGACGTTGGCATAGTGGCCGGAATCCATCTGGTCGATCTGCACCTCGTATTTGTTGGTGGAGGCATGGATGAACTCGCCGTTGCCGATGTAGATGCCCACATGGGAGACAGGCTTGCTGGTGCGGTACTTGAAGAACACCAGGTCGCCGGGCTGGAGCTCGTCACGGCTCACCGAGACGCCGTTCTGGAGCTGGTCGGTGGCGGTGCGGTTGAGGGTGTACCCGAACTGGGAGTACACATACTTGGTGAAGCCGGAGCAGTCGAAGCTGCTGGGGCCGTTGCCGCCCAGTACATAGGGGGTGCCCAGATACTCCATGGCGTAGGCCACGATCTGCTCGCCCAGCTGGGAGGCCTCGGGAGTCTCGGGCTCGGTGGTGAGAGTTATGTAGTCGCTGCTCACATAGCCGGTCATGCCGGCGTAGGTCACTTGATACCAGCCGTTGTAGATGCCCTCCAGCTCCAATACCGTGCCGCTGGGGATGGAGGCCAGAGTGGGCAGGTCGGTGCTGGCGCCGGAGCGCATATTGAGATCGGAGCCGTCTGTATCCACCAGACCGTAGCCGAGGGAGGTGTAGGCCACGGTGGCCACGTCCAGATAGTCGGCGGACATGTAGCCCTCCACCGTGTTGAAGCTGACCTTGTACCACCCGTCGGCGGCGTCTTCCAGGACCACCACGCTGTCGCCGCTGGAGGCGGTGGCCAGGATATCGCTCGCTTCAGAGGAGTCGGAGCGGAGGCGGAGCGCGTCAGCTGTCACGGTCCCGGCCCCCAGGGTAGCGGCGGAAGCGCTGACGGAGAGGAGGGCGGCGAGCACGGTGCCGGAGAGAGCTGCGCGCAGCAGGTGAGACGGCTTTATCATCGGTGTTGACCTCCAGTTCTTATCTATGATCTTTCGTGTGGGGGATCACTTGCCCGCCAGCGCCCGGTCCAGCCAGACCGCGGCCACGTCCATAGCGGCATAGAGACTGTCCTTCTCGGTCTTCTTCACCACCCGGTCCCGGCTCTTCAGGTCGGGGTCGGTGAGCTGGAGCTGGACGGACACCTTGGTGGCCAGGTCCAAGTCATCCACCTTCTTGGAATCCATGATCTGGAGCATGATGATATATTTGTCGGCCATGCTGCCGTAATAGACGAGGTTGTCCTTCCGGCGCAGGGGATGGCCCTTATAGGTAAGGGGTATCTTTTCTGAAGCCATTTCGTACCTCCTAAACAGGACATTAAAAAATGTAACCAAATTGTAACACATTGTTTCCAGTCCGTCAACCCAAGAGGGAGAGGTAAATTGTGAATAAATTGTAAAGCGGCGGAGCGGCCCCGGAAAAGGGGAGGAGATCTGCACGAAAATGGAAGAAAGGAAGGGGGATGGGCGCATGCGGATACTGTTGGTCCGGCCCAGGCGGCTGGACGTCATGACGGTGTTCGGACAGATCGTGTGCGAGCCTCTGGAGCTGGAGCATCTGCTGCCCGCCTGCCGTGCATTCGGGGAGGCGCAGATCTACGACGGGATCGTGGAGGGGAGAGCCTTCACGGCGGTGCTGAGAGAGTTCCGGCCCGACGTGGTGGGGATCACCGGCTACCTGACGCAGGAGCGGGAGATGCGCGCCTATGCCCGCCTCAGCCGCCGGACCTGCCCCGGCTGTGCGGTGGTGCTGGGCGGGACCCACGCCCAGCTCAACTACCGCCGCCTCTACTGGCCGGAGGTGGACTATGTGTTCCGTGGGGAGTCGGTGGAGGACTTCTCCCGGCTCCTGGCGGCCCTGGACCGGGGGGAACGGCCCGCCGGGATCCCCGGATTGTGCGCCCGGGAGGGGGCGGGCTTCCGGGAGGAGCCCTATGTCCCCTGCGATGTGGACCGGCTGCCCATGCCCGACCGGCGGGGCTGGGAGGAGCGGGCGGACTGGTACCGCTACCTGGACTGGCCCCGCATCTCCACCATGAAGACGGCGGTCTCCTGTCCCTTCTCCTGCGATTTCTGCTATGGCCGCGGGCTCCACGGCGGCATCTACCAGGCCCGGCGGCTGGACCTGGTGCTGGACGAGCTGGAGGAGATACCGGGAGAGACGGTGTTCCTGGTGGACTCCGACTTCCTGGTGGACCCGGCGCGGGTGACGGCGCTCCTGGACGGGCTGGAGGAGAGGCGGATCCGCAAGCAGTTCATCTGCTATGCCCGGGCGGACTTCATCGCCGCCCATCCGGACCTGACCGCCCGGCTGTGCAGGGCGGGGTTCCGGGCCTTCCTGGTGGGGATAGAGGGCATCCGGGACGACCGGCTCAGGGCCTGGGACAAGGGCACCAGCCGCGGGACCAACGAGACCTGCGTCCGCATCCTCCGGGAGGAAGGGGCGGACTGTGTGGCCCTGCTGCTGGCCGACCCGGCCTTCCGCCGGGAGGACTTCCGCGCCCTTTACCGCTGGGTGCGGGACATGGGGCTGCGCTACGCCTCGGTGCAGATCCTCACCCCCATCCCGCCCACCCCGTTCTATCAGCGGAAGAGGGGAGAGCTCCTCTCGGAGGACCTGCGGAAGTGGGACCTCAACCACCTGCTCCTGGAGCCGGAGCACATGGGACGGAGGGCCTTCCTGCGCCGCTACCGCCTGCTCATGGCCCGGCTGGTGTGGCTGGGCTGGCGGCGGGGCGCCTACCGCTTCGTGGGCCCCTCCTATCTGGCCGGCGTGGCGGGGAAGTGGCTGCGCCGGTGGAGGACCCTGGCATGAGATGCGCAGAGCGCCGCCGGGCCCGATCGTACAGGCCCGGCGGCGCTCCACAATAAAAATGTCCGGCAGACGCGGACAAAGAGGACGAAGATGCTTGACGTGGAGAAAATTACATGGTATACTGAAATGCTCATATGTATAGGCACTCAGCTCCACCCATCCCTCCACGCTGACACAAGTATAACAGCTTTGTGCGATGTGTGCAAGGGGAATGGCTGGATGATGTGACAACGTGTCCGCGCGTATCATAAAACTGCGGAACGAAGCTTTGGAAACAGCCGGGCGGGCCCCGTCCGGCACACGATGCGAGAAAACGGAGTGTGATTTTCGGAATGGTCAAAGACATGGTCAAGGACGTCTACTACGGCAAGACCCTCCGCAAGAGCTACGCCCGCCACCAGGAGATCCTGGAGATGCCCTACCTGCTGGATGTCCAGAAGAGCTCTTACCAGTGGTTCCTGGACAAGGGGCTCCGGGAGGTCTTCAAGGACGTGGCCGCCATCACCGACTATGCGGGGAACCTGGAGCTCTCCTTCATCGACTACACTATGGATGAGCCCCCCAAGTACGACGTGGAGGAGTGCAAGGCCCGGGACGCCACCTACGCCGCTCCCATCAAGGTGCGGGTGCGCCTGCGCAACAAGGAGACCGAGGAGATCAAGGAACAGGAGATCTTCATGGGAGATTTCCCCCTGATGACCAAGGCCGGCACCTTCGTGATCAACGGCGCCGAGCGGGTCATCGTCTCCCAGATCGTCCGCTCTCCCGGCGTCTATTTCGCCCGCAACGAGGATAAGGCGGGCAACGTCACCTACAGCAATACGGTGATCCCCTACCGGGGCGCCTGGCTGGAGTATGAGACCGACCTGTCCGACGTGTTCTATGTCCGTATCGACAAGAACCGCAAGCTGCCCATCACCTGCCTCATCCGGGCGGTGGGCCCCCGGACCGACGGGGAGATCCTGGATATGTTCGGCGAGGACGAGCGCATCCTGGCCACCATGGAGAAGGACGGCTGCAAGACCCGGGAGGAGGCCCTCCTGGAGATCTACCGGAAGCTGCGCCCCGGCGAGCCCCCCACGGTGGACTCCGCCGAGAGCCTGCTCCACGCCCTGTTCTTCGACCCCCGCCGCTATGACCTGTCCTTCGTGGGCCGGTACAAGTTCAACAAGAAGCTGGCCCTGTGGCCCCGCCTGAGCGGGCAGAAGCTGGCCCAGCCCGTGGCCGATCCCCTCACCGGCGAGATCCTGGCCGAGGCCGGCGAGGTCCTGACCCGGGAGCGGGCCAAGGAGCTGGAGGCCAAGGGCGTCAACGAGGCCGTGGTGGAGCTGGAGGGCGGCCGCCCGATCAAGGTGTTCTCCAACAGCATGGTGGACATGAAGGGCTTCGTCTCCTTCGACCCCGAGGAGTGCGGCATCACCGAGAAGGTGTACTTCCCCCTCCTCCAGGAGATGCTGGAGCAGTACGCCGGGGACGAAGAGGGCCTCAAGGAGGCCGTGCGGGACCGGGTGGACGATCTGGTGCCCAAGCACATCTTCGTGGAAGACATCATGTCCTCCATCAACTACCTCAACTGCCTGGCCCACGGGGTGGGCACCGCCGATGACATCGACCACCTGGGCAACCGCCGCCTGCGCTGCGTGGGCGAGCTGCTCCAGAACCAGTTCCGCATCGGCTTCTCCCGCATGGAGCGGGTGATCCGGGAGCGCATGACCATCCAGGACCTGGACATCGTCACCCCCCAGAGCCTCATCAACATCCGCCCCGTCACCGCCGCCATCAAGGAGTTCTTCGGCTCCTCCCCCCTGAGCCAGTTCATGGACCAGACCAACCCCCTGGCCGAGCTGACCCACAAGCGCCGTATGTCCGCTCTGGGCCCCGGCGGCCTGTCCCGTGACCGGGCCTCCTTCGACGTCCGTGATATCCACTACTCCCACTACGGCCGCCTGTGCCCCATCGAGACCCCCGAAGGTCCCAACATCGGCCTGATCTCCTACCTGGCCTCCTATGCCCGGGTGAACCGCTACGGCTTCATCGAGGCGCCCTACCGCAAGGTGGATAAGGCCACCGGCCGGGTCACCGACACCATCGAGTATATGACCGCCGACGTGGAGGACGAGTTCTACATCGCCCAGGCCACCGAGCCTGTGGATGAGGACGGACACCTGGTCAACGAGCGTATCACCTGCCGCCACCGCAACGAGGTCATCGACGTGGACCGGGACCGGGTGGACTATATCGACGTCTCCCCCAAGATGATGGTCTCCGTGGCCACCGCCATGATCCCCTTCCTGGCCAACGACGACGCCAACCGCGCTCTGATGGGCGCCAACATGCAGCGGCAGGCCGTGCCCCTGCTCACCACCGAGGCCCCCATCGTGGCCACCGGCCAGGAGTACAAGAACTGCATCGACTCTGAGATCGTCATCCTGGCCGAGGAGGACGGTGTGGTCACCAAGGTCTCCGCGCAGTATATCACCCTGCGCTATGACAGCGGCCGGGTGGTGGAGTATAAGCTCACCAAGTTCATGCGCTCCAACCACGGCACCTGCATGAACCAGCGCCCCATCGTGTCCGCGGGACAGCGGGTCACCAAGGGCGAGGTCCTGGTGGACGGCCCCTCCACCTCCAACGGCGAGATCGCCCTGGGCAAGAACATCCTCATGGGCTTCATGACCTGGGAGGGCTATAACTACGAGGACGCCATCCTCCTCAACGAGCGGATGGTGAAGGAGGACGTGTTCACCTCCATCCACATCGAGGAGTATGAGACCGAGAGCCGCGACACCAAGCTGGGCCCCGAGGAGATCACCCGGGACATCCCCAACGTGGGCGAGGACGCGCTGAAGGACCTGGACGAGCGGGGCATCATCCGCGTGGGCGCCGAGGTCCGGGCCGGCGATATCCTGGTGGGTAAGGTCACGCCCAAGGGCGAGACCGACCTCACCGCCGAGGAGCGGCTGCTCCGGGCCATCTTCGGCGAGAAGGCCCGGGAGGTCCGGGACACCTCTCTGAAGGTGCCCCACGGCGAGAGCGGCATCATCGTGGACGTGAAGGTCTTCACCCGGGAGGCCGGCGACGAGCTCTCCCCCGGCGTCAACGAGGTGGTCCGGGTCTATATCGCCCAGAAGCGTAAGATCTCTGTGGGCGACAAGATGGCCGGCCGCCACGGCAACAAGGGCGTCGTGTCCCGCATCCTGCCCCAGGAGGATATGCCCTTCCTGCCCGACGGCACCCCCCTGGACATCGTGCTCAACCCCCTGGGCGTGCCCTCCCGTATGAACATCGGACAGGTGCTGGAGGTCCACCTGGGCTATGCCGCCCAGGCCCTGGGCTGGAAGGTGGCCACCCCCATCTTCAACGGCGCCAACGAGCCCGAGATCGCCGCCACCCTCCGGGAGGCTGGATTGGCCGAGGACGGCAAGAGCTGGCTCTACGACGGCCGTACCGGCGAGCGGTTCGACAACCGGGTCACCGTGGGCTACGTCTACTTCCTCAAGCTCCACCACCTGGTGGACGATAAGATCCACGCCCGCTCCACCGGCCCCTACTCCCTGGTCACCCAGCAGCCTCTGGGCGGCAAGGCCCAGTTCGGCGGCCAGCGCTTCGGCGAGATGGAGGTGTGGGCCCTGGAGGCCTACGGCGCGGCCTACACCCTCCAGGAGATCCTCACCGTCAAGTCCGACGACGTCACCGGCCGTGTCCGCACCTACGAGGCCATCGTCAAGGGCCACAACGTGCCCAAGCCCGGCGTGCCCGAGTCCTTCAAGGTGCTGGTCAAGGAGCTCCAGGCCCTGTGCCTGGACATCAAGGTCCTGGACCACGACGGCAATGAGATCGAGCTCAAGGACGATGACGACGACAACTACCAGCCCGACCGGATCCGGGATGACGACGACTTCTACGGCTACAACGCCGGCGGGGAGTCCGACTTCTCCGCCGCCGGGTTCACCCTCAAGGAGGGCAGCGACGATGACGATCTGGCCGCCTCCGACGGCGCGGAGTTCGAAGAGGGCGATATGATCCTCGACGAGGGCTCCGGCGACGAAGACATGGACTGAGTAAGGGAGGAAGATCACATAAATGAGCTACGCTGAATTCGACGCGATCCAGATCGGGATCGCCTCCCCGGAAAAGATCCTGGAGTGGTCTTACGGCGAAGTCAAGAAGCCGGAGACCATCAACTACCGCACCCTCAAGCCCGAGCGGGACGGCCTGTTCTGCGAGCGCATCTTCGGGCCCACCAAGGACTGGGAGTGCCACTGCGGCAAGTACAAGAAGATCCGCTATAAGGGCAAGATCTGCGACCGCTGCGGCGTGGAGGTCACCCGGGCCAAGGTCCGCCGGGAGCGCATGGGCCACATCCAGCTGGCCGCCCCCGTGAGCCACATCTGGTACTTCAAGGGCATCCCCTCCCGCATGGGCCTGCTGCTGGACATCAGCCCCCGGATCCTGGAGAAGGTGCTCTACTTCGCCGCCTATATCGTCACCGACCCCGGCTTCTCCCCTCTGGCCAAGAACCAGATCCTCACCGAGAAGGAATACCGGGACATGCGGGAGAAGTACGAGGACGACTTCGAGGCCGGCATGGGCGCCGAGGCCGTGAAGAAGCTCCTCCAGGACATCGACCTGGAGCAGCTCTCCAGCCAGCTCCGCGCTGAGCTGAAGGATGCCTCCGGCCAGAAGAAGGCCCGCATCGTCAAGCGCCTGGAGGTGGTGGACGCCTTCCGCCTCTCCGGCAACAAGCCCGAGTGGATG
>DWZK01000066.1 GCA_019117605.1 Candidatus Intestinimonas stercoravium
TCCACCCCTCCGGATAGTCTCCTTCCAGCCGGATCTCCAGCTGCCCCACGCCGTTCTCCCCCGCGTAGCACAGCCGGCCGCCGTCCCTCACGCTGACCTGCCACCCCTTCATCTCGATCATCGCATCCTCCTCGCTCTCGTCTCCATGTCTCCCCTCTGCCTTCCGTCTGTGCGCCTCTCACCTCCCTTGCCGGCTGCCACCGCTCCTCAGCTGTCCTTCCGGCGGATATAGTTGGAAAGAGCGGGCCCCGGGGCATATCTGCCCAGGCCCGCTCTTTGCTCTTTCGCGTTATATCTATGGTCCTTCTATTTTTTAGTTTATATAATTTATTGCTGTTTGTCAAGGGCATTTAAAAAATAAAATTTCAATAAATTGATGTTTATCCTTGACGCTGTCGTCGGGGCTGGTATAATATCTCTGAAATAAAGGGGGGATCCGCTTGGGTCTTGAGATCATCAACGAGCTGAAAAAAGAGCGGGGCCTTACGAACGCACAGATCGCCGCGATGTCCGGTGTCACGCAGAGCACCCTGGATAAGATCACCTCCGGCGCCAACACCAACCCTAAGCTGGACACGCTGCAGGCCATCTGCCGGGTACTGGGTTGCACCCTGAACGACTTCATGGACTGCTCCGGCCCTGTAAAAGAGGTCCCCTCCGGTCTGTCGGAGGAGGCCCAGAGGATCGCGAAGGACTACGACAGGCTGTCCGAGCACGGCAAGGGCGCGGTGCGCGCTGTCCTGCGCTATGAGAGCGAGGCGTCTCTGTCCACGCCGGAGGAGCGGCCCTCCCCTCACAAGGCCGCCACCCGGACTTTCTGCCGCCCCAGGGCCGCTCACCGCCGCGGCGGCACGGTGGAGCTCCCGGTCTACGATCAGCCCGCCGCGGCGGGGCTGGGCAATTATCTGGATGAGCCGGACCGCCATATGGAGCGATGTCCCGCCGCGGCGGTCCCCCCGGAGGCCGACTTTGGCGTCATCATCTCCGGCGACAGCATGGAGCCGAAGATCCATGACGGCGCCATCGTCTTCGTCCAGGCCTGTCTGAGCATCGATCCCGGCCAGATCGGCATCTTCGTCCTCAACGGGCAGTCCTATTGCAAGAAGCTGGCGGTGGACCACGCCGCCCGGCAGATCCGCCTGGTCTCTCTCCACCCCGGCTATCCGGATATCGTGGTGGGCGGATACGACAGCTTCCGCACCGTGGGCCGGGTGCTGGGCCAGTGGCTCCGCGGCTGCTGATGGGCGCTCGGGGCGCGGGCTCCACACTGCGGGCACGGCGGCCTGCTTTTGCGGCAGATCGGACGTCACGGAGAAGGAGCATGGAATGAACGGCCTGCTGTTATCGGTCCCTTTTTTCGCCATCCGCTTCGTACTGCTCTCTGCCCTGAGCAGGGATGCTGTCAGGCGGGCGGCCCATTTCGCGCCGATGCGGGGCGCGGAGAGAGCCGCATACTATATCTATCAGGCCGCAACGGTCGGGATATTTTTATGTCTGGCCTTCTTGACGGTAAGGGCCAGCCCCTCTCCCCTGTTTTGCTTGGGCTGCATCTGCTATATCTTGGGGCTCTGCCTGTGCGCCGCCGCCATAGTGAGCTTTTCTTCCCCCGATGATGCGGGGATGAACACGAGGGACGTCTATCGTTTTTCCCGAAACCCCATGTATGTCGCTTACTTTGCCTGTTTCATCGGTATGGCCCTGTTGACATGCTCTCTCGTCTTGCTGGGGATCGTCTCGATATTCCAGATCTCCGCCCATTGGATCGTCCTTGCAGAAGAGCGCTGGTGCCTGCAGCGGTTTGGGGGCGCCTATGAGCAGTACATGCAGTCGGTGAGGCGCTATATCTGAGCCGCCCAGCCCGGAACGCTCAGGGCCCGTCCTCGGGGAAGAGGACGGTCGCCCGCACGCCCTCCCCCATGTTCTCGATGGCACAGGAGGCGCCGTGCCGCTCCAGGATCGTCCGCACCAGGTAGAGGCCCAGGCCGCTGCCGCCGGTGCTCCGGTTCCGGGAGCTCTCCCCCCGGTAAAATGCCTCGAAGAGGTGGGGGAGAGCGTCCTCCCGGATACGCGCGCCGGTGTTCTCCACCGTCAGGGCGGGCCGTCCCTGCATCATCCCGCACCATATCCGGATCTCCGCCCCCTCCGGAGAGTAGAGGGCGGCGTTGGAGAGCAAGTTCCCCACGGCTCTCCCCAGCAGCGCGGGGTCCCCGGTCACAGCGATCCCCGGCGTCAGGCGGGACACCAGGCGCTGGCCTCGCTGCTCCGGCAGCCCGGCGTCCAGGACCAGCTGCCGTTCCAGCAGGGCGGACAGGTCCACGGTCTCCCGTTCGACCGCAGCCCCGGCCTCCATACGGGAGATCTCCAGCATCTCCCGGATCAGTCCCTCCATCCGGCCGGTGACCTGGAGGGAGCGGAGCAGGTACTTGTCCCGGTCCCGGTACACATCCACCCCCTCCAGCATCCCGGAGAGCTGCCCCTTCAGGATGGTGACCGGCGTCTTCAGCTCGTGGGAGGCGGCGGAGAAGAAGGCCATCCGCTGGCGGTCCAGCTCCCTCTCCTGCTCCACTTCCCCGCGCAAGGCGTGATTGGCGGCCTCCAGCTCCGCAAGGGCGGTGGACAGCTTCCGCGCCATCTGGTCCAGGCTGCGGCCCAATGCGCCGATCTCATCCCGGCGCCGCTCCCCACATGTCCAGTCGAAGTCCAGCTCCGCCATCTTCGCCGCGATGCCGCTGAGGCGGACGATGGGCCGGGTGATATACCGGGAGTAGACCAGCGCGCACAGCAGAGAGAACGTCAGGAGCGCCAGCAGCAGCCACGGCGCCATCTGGACCAGCGCCCGTACCGCCAGGTTCTCCGCCTCCACCCGCGGAGCGACGTAGAGCGCATAGGTCCCCTCCCGGTCCGCGAAGCGCACATCAGCCGCGATCGTGTCCTGCTCGGACGTGATGACGGTCACCACATCATCCGTGCTGGCCATGTCCGCCGACCAGGCGACTGCCGAGCCGGTCCCGACGGCCAAGTCGTCCCCGGAGACCGTGACCACCATCTCCCCCTCCGCTCCGCCGTCCGCCGTCTGGATGGCCAGCTGAGCACCTGTGTCCGCTACCTGACCGTCCGGACCTATCAGCACGGCGTCCGCCCCGGAGGCGCGGATGAAGCCGTCCAGCAGAGGGCCGCTCTCCTCATAAGCTGTATCCGCCAGTTCGCCCACGAGGCCCTCCACCTGCCGGGCCAGATCGCCGTTGACGACGGCGGTATAGGTGATGGGTGTCGCCCAGGCGATGAGACCAAAGGTGATGGCGCCGGAACAGAGCAGGATGAGGGCGGTGATGAGGAAGATCCGGGCGGTCAGGCTCTCACCGAGCCTCTTTCGCAACACGATAGCCCACCCCTCTCACTGTCTCGATGTAGTCCCGCCCCAGTTTGTGGCGGAGGTTCTTGATATGGCTGTCCACCACCCGCTCATCCCCGTAGAAGTCATAGCCCCAGAGCTTGGCCAGCAGCATCTCCCGGGTGAACACGCGCCCGGGCGCGGCCAGGAAGGTGTGCAGCAGTCCGAATTCCCGGGCGGTCAGCTCCAGCCTGCGGCCCGCCAGGAGGACTTCTCTGGCATCCAGATCCACCGTCAGGTCGCGATAGCGCAGGCAGTCCTCCTCCTCCGCTCCGCCGCGCCTGCGGAGGATCACACGGATCTTCTCCAGCAGGACCGGCATGGAGAAGGGCTTGGTCACATAGTCATCGATGTCCAGGCTGAAGCCCCGGAGCTGCTGCGCCTCCCCCTCCAGCGCAGTGAGCATCAGGATGGGGACCTGGGACTGGCGGCGGATCAGCTCGCATACGCCGAACCCGTCGATCTTGGGCAGCATGATGTCCAGCAGGACCAGGTCGAAGGGCTGCTCCCGGAACAGAGACAGGGCCGTCACGCCGTCCCCCGCTGCGGCGGTCTCATACCCGGCATCCCGGAGATAGGCGCAGAGCAGCTCCTGGATGTCCGGCTCATCTTCTACGATCAGGATGCGCTTCATATTCGATCACCCCATCGAAGTATAGCACGAGATCGTGGATCTGTCGTGAAGGATCTCCAAAAATATTTGCCGTGGTCTCGCTCCGCATGCAGGGCCCGGAGGGCGTCTACGAGACCGTCAAAAAAGGACACGATGTACATCGTGTCCTTTTTTAGATGGAAGGGGCGGTCAAGATCGATAGTTTCAGCTTTGCGACCGTTAGAAGAAAGAATGCCCAACGGCCCTTCCGGGCCGCGGCGCGGGTGCGCCGTACGAGCGTTTTGCCGCAGGCAAAACCCCGGCGCAGGCGGGATCCACTTCCGCCGAGCATTTGAATCACTGAAGGGTGAAGCGGGCCCGCGGCCGCAAAACCCAAAAAGAAAGACACGACCAACAGGAGTCCCATCAGAAGGACAACAAAACCGATTTAGTGTATCGTCAGCATAGGATGCACCTGTAAATTTTGCAGGTGCATCCTATTTTCTTAGATTTCGTTCAATCATACCAACAACCTGCATATAGATACTGGTTGCGATTTCAATCCACGCTCCCCGCGAGGGGAGCGACGCCCCACACTACGACGAAGTGAAGGAGAGATGCAATTTCAATCCACGCTCCCCGCGAGGGGAGCGACGCATGAAAGGAGCATCGACATGGAATACATGCACATTTCAATCCACGCTCCCCGCGAGGGGAGCGACACATCAACATCAGTGGTACGCTTACAGCGGAGGCATTTCAATCCACGCTCCCCGCGAGGGGAGCGACGGCGTTTGAGCTTTCCAAGGTCC
>DWZK01000067.1 GCA_019117605.1 Candidatus Intestinimonas stercoravium
AGCGGGTGGGCCTCTCGGATAAGGCCGACGCCTACCCGGCCCAGCTCTCCGGCGGCCAGAAACAGCGCATCGCCATCGTCCGGGCCCTGGCCATGAAGCCAAAGCTCATGCTCTTCGACGAGCCCACCTCCGCCCTGGATCCCGAGATGGTGGGCGAGGTGCTGGACGTGATGAAGGAGCTGGCCCGGGAGGGCATGACCATGGTGGTGGTCACCCACGAGATGGGCTTCGCCCGAGAGGTGGGCTCCCGGGTGCTCTTCATGGACGGGGGACACATCCTGGAGCAGAACACCCCCCAGGAGTTCTTCGCCCACCCCAGAGAGGCCCGTACCATCGAGTTCCTCTCCAAGGTGCTGTAAGATACGAGAGAAAAAGGCGTTCCCGCTGTCGTGAGCGGGAACGCCTTTCTGCGTCTGTGGGAGAAGAGGGCGGGCGCGGGGCCCGGGCCCGCCGGGCGGCAAACGGACCGGCCTTGCTCTCCCGGAGGCCCCGTCAAGAGGGGCGGTCAGAGGGGGGCCTCCTCCAGAGGCCGGTCCCGGACCGCCCTGCGGAGGGCGAACGCTCCCAGCATAAGGAGCACCGCCACCACCAGAGAGACCACCAGCAGGGCGGTGAGCACCCCGTAGGACCAGCCCCGGCCGGAGGGCAGGAGCCGGGTGAGGACGGCGGTGGCGGTGATGAGCAGGGTCAGGGCGGTCCGCAGCCGGAGGAGCCGCCGGTCCAGCCCCTGGCCCTCTGCCTGCCAGCGGGCGGCCATGGCGGCCAGGTCGGTGAAGAGCTGGAAGTGGAAGTAGAGGCTCATCGCCTGGACCGTCAGGTAGAGGGGCTGGTAGAAGAGCCAGCCTGCGTTCAGCGCGGCGAAGAGGGAGGCCAGGTCCTCTCCCAGCCAGGAGAGGAGCCAGTCCGCCCCCTCCCACACCAGCAGGGCCAGGGCCAGGGGGCGCAGGAGGGCCAGGTCCCGCTCCTCTTCCTCCATGAGGCCGATGGCCCGGAGGAAGAGGACAAAGGCCGCGAAGTCGGGCAGGAGGCTGATGCCGTTCAAGCTGAAGTCGAAGTAGAGGAGGAAGTATCCCCAGGCCGTGCAGGTGAGGCCCCGGCACAGCTGTTCCCGGGAGGTGGTCATGATCCCTCCCCCCCTTCCACTCGCTCCAGGACCACCGAGGCGGCCGGTTCCCCGTTCACATAGAGGTCGGCGGCGTACCCCTCCGGCAGGGGGAAGACCCTGTCCGGATCTATGCCGCCGGAGCCGCCCCCCAGGGGCAGGGTGCCGTCCCAGTCCGAAGAGAGGGTCCGGGAGGCCCACATGCCGCCGTCGCTGCCGCTGCCGCCTCCGGCGCCGTGGGAGGGCTCTTCCAGGGCCGGGCGGCTGCCGTCCTCCTCCATGGGGGCCACCGACAGGCCCAGGTGGTGCAGCTCCGCCTTCGCCGCTTCATCTCCGGTGAAGACGGCCTCGCCGAAGGAGGCCAGCTGGACGCCCTCAAAGACGGCGGCGGGCTTGGGGGTGCTGTCGAAGCCCGTGCCGGAGCCGAAGAAGGAGGCGGCGGGGTCCAGCTGGACCTCGTTGTCCACCGTCCACACGGTCTGGAGCCGCACCTCCAGCCGGAAGTCCCCCGCCTCTCCCCGGTAGACCGCCGCGGCGGGCAGGGACTCGTCCCCCCAGTAGAGCCAGGACAAGTTGTCGGGGTCCTGGCCGGTCTCGTACACCGTAAAGCCCCCCAGGGGCAGGACCACCCACCGGCCGTCCTGCTCCTCCGCCCGGAGGGGCTGCGCGGCGGCGCAGCCGTTCCCCCACTCCGGCGGATAGACCGGGGCCCCGTCCGCGCCCCAGATAAACTGCATGGGGAGGACCAGCAGGGCCTCGTATCCCCCGTCCACAGGGGCCAGGCCGTAGAGGAAGTAGTTTCGCTGGGGATAGCCGGGGAGGTCCGGCTCCCAGTGCTCGTGGACCCAGGGGTCGGGACCGCTGGCGGCGGCCTCCATCTCCCCGGCCAGAGAGGCGTGGAGGGACAGGGGGGCGCACAGGGCCCGGTAGATGCCGTTCTCCTCCAGCACCGCCTTGGCGTAGGAGTCCAGGGCCCCGGCGGCGGTGGTACAGGGGGTGAGCCGGGCAGAGGCCATGGCGGTGAGGAACTCCGTCTGGTCCTCTGCGCCGATGCCGGTGGCGTGGACCAGCCCCTGGGCCGAGCCCAGCAGGGGCAGGGCCAGCAGGACGGCCATGCACACCGACACCAGCGCCATGCCCCGGGGGTATCGCTTGAACCGGGCGATGGCCTGGATCCGGTCTGAGATGCACTTCCCACCGTTGGACAGGGAGGAGGTGCCGGGGGCCCGGGCGTACTTCCGGGAGGCCATGGACAGGAGGATCCGGCCGTAATCCCGCCGGTCCTCCCCCTCCAGCCGCTCCAGCACCCGCTGGTCGCAGAGGGACTCCAGGTCGTTGCCCGCCCGGTCCATGCAGTACCACAGCAGGGGGTCCCACCACCACAGGCACTTGAGCAGGCACAGCAGGAGGCCCCAGGCCGCGTCCCGGTGGCGGAGGTGGAGCAGCTCGTGGAGGACCACCTTGTCATCCACCGGCTCCCCGGCGGGGAGGGCAAGCACCGGCCGCAGGACGCCGCAGACGAAGGCGGTGGACAGGCCGGGCACCTCCACCGCCCGGCAGAGGGGGAGGCCGTATGTCTCCGCCACCCGCCGGAGCTGAGAGAGGCGCTCCGGCCCGGCGGGACCGCCCCGGGCCAGGGCCCGCCGCAGCAGCAGGTAGGAGAGGGCGTACCGGGCGAGGAGGAAGAGCGCCCCCGCCAGATAGAGGAGGTAGAGCCAGTCCCACACCGTCCGGGGGGCGGAGAGCCCCAGGGGCAGGGGGATGGGGAAGAGGACCCGGGTGAGGCCGTAGTCCCCGGTGAGGGCGGTCTTGAGGGTCTCCACCAGCAGGGGCCAGTTCACCAGGGCGTACCGCCCGCCCAGCCCGGCGGGCCAGAGCAGGGCCAGGAGCAGCACGCCCCAGACGCCGAACTGCCACCGGGGGGACAGCTTGTCCCGGAAGATGGCCTTCACCCCCAGCAGCACCAGGGCCGCCCCCGAGGCGGTGAGCCCCTGGAGCAGCACGGACCAGAGGTCGGTCATGTCACACCTCCATCTCGTCCAGCAGGGCCTTGAGCCGCTCCCGCGCCTCCGGGGGCAGGGGCTCCTCCTTCAGGAAGGCGGCCACCAGGTCCCCGGCAGAGCCCCGGTACACCCGGTCCAGCAGCCGCCGCCGCTCCCGGGCCGTACAGGCATCCCGGTCCGCCGCCGCCCGGTAGCGGTGGGGATAGGCCGACTTGTCGATGGACACCAGCCCCTTCTTCTCCATCCGGGTCAGGTAGGTGAGCACCGTGTTCCGGCTCCACCCCGTCTCCGGCCGCAGGGCCTCCGCCACCTGCCCCAGCTCCGCCCCCTCCGGCCGGTCCCACAGGGCGGTGAGCACCTGCCACTCGCTGTCGTTGAGCCTGCACATGAAAATACCTCCTACAGGTGTAGTATCTACTTAGATACTACACCTGTAGGAGGCTCTTGTCAACGGCGGATCTGCCTCACTGGGGGGACAGGGCCTGCCGCAGGAGGGACTTGGCCAGCTCCAGGTCCCGCCGCTTCACGAAGATATTGTACTGGGTCTGGTACTGGGGCCGTTCCCCCAGGGAGCCGAGGAGGTGGCCCGAGCGGTCGCTGTTCCCGGAGAAGTGGGCCCGGGTCCGGTAGGACACCCCGCCGGCGGCCAGGCCCCGGCAGACGCGGTCGTAGACGGCGGGGTCCACGGCCACGGTGAGCTCGGTCCAGCCGGTGAGGTACAGGAGCAGGGTGGACATAGGGGATACCTCCTTCGCGTTCTTATACAGGGTCAGCCGGCGGTGAGGGCGCCGATCTGGGCGTTGAGCGCCTCCAGGTCGGGGGCCTCCGCCGGGGCGCTGGTGAGGCCGGCGGCCTCCTTGAGGGAGAGGATCCGGCGGACGCTCTGGTCCAGCCGCTCCGGGGCGATCGCGCCGGCCTTTGCCGCCTCCAGCAGGGCGGCGCGGACCGTGTCCACGTTCTCCTGCCCGTGGCACACCAGCACCACATCGCAGCCCGCCTGGACCGCTAGCACGGCGGCCTCCCCCAGGCCGTAGTGTTCGGTGACGGCCCCCATGGTCAGGTCGTCGGTGAAGAGGACCCCCTCATAGCCCTGCTCCTCCCGGAGGAAGCCGGTGACGACCTTCTCCGACAGGGAGGCGGGGTAGTCCCCGTCCAGGGCGGTGAGGAGGATGTGGCCCACCATCATGGGGGCGGGGACCTCTCCCACGGTGGCGCTGTCCATGTACCGGCGGAAGGGGAGGAAGTCGCCCTCCGTCCAGTCCTCCAGGGCCTCGTCCACCACGGGGAGGGACAGGTGGGAGTCGGTGGCGGTGGAGCCGTGGCCGGGGAAGTGCTTGGCCACGGGGACCGTGCCCCCCGCCGCCATGGCCTGGGCGGCCAGGAGCGCCTGCTCCCCCACGGCCTCCGGATCAGAGCCGAAGGACCGGTCCCCGATCACGGTGTTATCCGGGTCTGACCACACGTCGGCCACCGGGGCGAAGTCCAGGCTGAAGCCGAAGGCGGCGCAGGCGGCGGACAGGGCGGCGCCGTAGGCAGAGGCCCGGTCCCGGGCGGCCTGAGAGCCGTCCCAGCCGCCGCCCACCGCATAGGCGCTGGGGGTGCGGAGGACCTCCAGGGGCATCCGGTCCACCCGGCCCCCCTCCTGGTCCACCCCCAGAAAGAGGGGGACCTGCCCCTGGTCCAGGGCCTTCAGGCCGTTGGTGAGGGCCAGGAGCTGCTCCGCGCTCTCCACGTTCCGGCCGAAGAGGATGACGCCCCCCGCATGGTAGTCCTGGATGGCGCGGCGGGCGTCCTCCCCGGGCTCCGTGCCCTCGATGCCCACCAGGAGGAGCTGTCCCACCTTCTCCTCCAGGGTCATGGAGGAGAGGGCCTCCTCCACCGGGTCGGGCTCCGGCGCGGGGGAGGGGAGCGCCGGGGAGGGGGAGAGGACGGGGGCCTCCGCCGTGGGGGCGGGGGAGCCCTCCGGCACGGCGGGCGGCGTGGGGGCGCAGCCCGCCAGGAGCAGGGCCGCCAGAGCCCCCGCCAGCAGGGGACGGGCCCTCATCTCCGCCGCCTCCCCTTGGTCCGGCGGGGCGGCCGGTAGGAGGGCTTGCCGCCGCTCTGCCTGGGCGCCTTGTCCCGGTCCCGGGGCTTGGTGCGGGCGGGCTTGGGCGGCTGGACCTTCTCCCCGGCGGCAGGCAGGGCCGCGCCGGGCAGCAGGAAGTCGATCTGGCCGGAGCCCGGGTCGGCGGCGGCGCAGAGGACCTGGATCGACATGCCGAAGGTATAGGTGAACTTGGTCCGAGGGCCGGTGAGGGTCATGCGGACCTCGTCGTACTCGTACCGGTCGTCGGGGAGGGCGGTGACGGGGAGCAGGCCCTCCACCCCGTTGGGCAGGGCCACGAAGAGGCCGAACTTGGCCACGCCGGAGACGGTACCGGTGAAGGTCTCTCCCACATGGGCGGACATGAACTGGGCCATATAGCACTTGTCGATGTCCCGTTCGGCGGTCATGGCGTGGACCTCCCGGTCGGAGGACTGCTTGGCCGCCCGGTCCGCCGCCGCGGCCATCCGGCCCCTGTTCTTCTCCAGGGTGCCGTCCAGCATGGCGGCGATCGCCCGGTGGACCATCAGGTCGGGATAGCGGCGGATGGGGGAGGTGAAGTGGCAGTAGTGCTTGGCCGCCAGGCCGAAGTGGCCCAGGTCCTGCACGTCGTAGCGGGCCTTCATCAGGCTCCGCAGCACCATGGTGTTCACCGCCGGGGCCTGGGGCGTGCCCTTCACCCGCTCCAGCACCTTCTGGAGGCTGCCGTTGTCCGCCTGCCTGAGGGAGATCCCCAGGGGGGCGAGCATGGCCTTCAGGTTGGCGGCCTTGTCCTCGGAGGGCTTCTCGTGGACCCGGTACACCGCCGGGATCCCCTGCTTCTGGAGGTGCTCGGCCACGCACTCGTTGGCCGCCAGCATGAAGGACTCGATCAGGGCCTCCGACTCCCCGCTCTGCCGGACCCGGATGTCCACCGGGTCGCCGTTCCCGTCACAGACGATATAGCACTCCTGGCTCTCCAGGTCCAGGGCCCCCCGGGCCCGGCGGCGGCGCTCCAGCACCTTGGCCAGGGCCGCCATGTCCCGGAGCATGGGCAGGATGTGGGCGTACCGCTCCGCCAGCTCCGGGGAGCCGTCCCGGAGGAGCACGTTGCAGTCGTCGTAGGTCATGCGCTCGGTGGAGCGGATCGCCGTCTTGGCGAGCTGGTGGGAGAGGACCTCTCCCGAGGCGTCCATGGTCATGATGCAGGACAGGGCCAGCCGGTCCACATGGGGGTTCAGGGAGCAGATGCCGTTGGAGAGCGCCTCGGGCAGCATGGGGATCACCTGGTCGGCGAAGTACACCGAGGTGCTCCGGTTCCAGGCCTCCAGGTCCAGGGGGGAGCCCTCCGTGACGTAGTGGGACACGTCGGCGATGTGCACTCCCAGGACCCAGTGCCCGGCGGCGTCCCGCTCCAGGGACACCGCGTCGTCGAAGTCCTTGGAGGAGGCCCCGTCGATGGTGATCACCGTCCTGCCCCGCAGGTCCAGCCGGCCGGGGAGGGCGGCGGGGTCCACCTCCCGGGGGGCCAGCTCCGCCGCCGCCCGCACCGGGGCGGGGAACTCCCGCTCGATGCCGTGCTCATAGAGGATGGCCTCCACGCTGGCCTGCCGGGTGCCGTCCCGGCCGAAGGCGGCCTTCACCGTGCCGGTGGCGGGGAGCTTGGCGCTGCCGTAGCTGGTGACCGACACGGCGACTTTGTCCCCCGGCCGCAGGCCGCCCGAGCGGCCCACGATCTTCACCGGGTGGGGGAGCCGGTCGCTGCTGGGGACCAGCCAGGTCTCCCGGCCCCGCCGCTCCACCGCGCCGATCACCGTCTGGTTGCCCCGCTCCAGCACCTTGGTCACCACGGCCAGCTTCCGCGCCGGGTCCTTGGGGTCGGGGCGGACCTCCGCCTCCACCCGGTCGCCGTTCCAGGCGCTCCCCTCGCTGCGGGGCGGTACGAACAGGTCCTGGCTCCGGTCTGTGGCCCCGTCCGGGGTGAAAAAGCCGAATCCCCGGGAAGAGGCCTGGTATATCCCTTGTAAGCTCATATCGGTAGATGTCTCCTTTTATCTGTATACAGGGTCAGCATGACCACTTTGGAGCCATCATATCACGACTTCCCGGCAGATACAACACCCCAAGTGGGCCGGAAGGGGAGAAACAGGGGAGGAGAGATCCGAAGTCCCGGGGCGGCGGGATGAGCCGCTTCCCGGGACCGTCTTGCCAGGGGCGCAGCGGGGGATCAGACGTCCCCCATGGAGCGGAAGAGATCCGCCATCTCGATGGCGCCCTGGGCGCACTCGGCCCCCTTGTTGCCGGCCTTGGTGCCCGCCCGCTCGATGGCCTGCTCGATGGTGTCGGTGGTGAGGACGCCGAAGAGCACCGGCACGCCGCTCTGGAGCCCGGCGGCGGCCACCCCCTTGGCCACCTCGCTGCACACATAGTCATAGTGGCTGGTGGCGCCCCGGATCACCGCCCCCAGGGCGATCACCGCGTCGAACCTGCCGCTCTCGGCCAGCTTGGAGGCGGCCAGAGGGATCTCGAAGGCCCCGGGGACCCAGGCCACGGCGATATCCTCCTCCCGCGTCCCGTGGCGGCGCAGGGCGTCCAGGCAGCCGCTGAGCAGCTTGGAGACGATGAACTCGTTGAACCGGGCGCACACGATGGCCACCCGCAGGCCCTGGGCGATCAGCTTTCCTTCATAGACTTTCATGTCGGTGTCCTCCTCAATAGTGCAGGATGTGGCCCATGCGGGCCTGTTTGGTCTGGAGATAGAACAGGTCGTGTGGAGTGGCGGGCATCTGGATGGGCACCCGCTCCACGATCTCCAGGCCGAAGTCGGCGAGCTGGTAGACCTTGTCCGGGTTGTTGGTCAGCAGGCGCAGGGTCCTGGCCCCCAGGTCCCGGAGGATCTGGGCGCCGATATAGTACTCCCGCAGGTCCCCGGCGAAGCCCAGGGCCAGGTTGGCCTCCAGGGTGTCCATCCCCTGGTCCTGGAGGGCATAGGCCCGGAGCTTGTTGAGCAGGCCGATGCCCCGGCCCTCCTGGCGCATATAGAGGAGCACCCCCCGGCCCTCCGCCTCGATCTGCCGGAGGGCGGCGGCCAGCTGCTCCCCGCAGTCGCAGCGCAGGGAGCCGAAGCAGTCCCCGGTGAGGCACTCGGAGTGGACCCGGCACAGCAGGTCCCGCCCGTCCCCGATCTCCCCCTTCACCAGGGCCACATGGTGCTCCCCGTTGAGCTTGTTCCGGTAGCCGTAGGCGGTGAAGGTCCCGTACCTGGTGGGCATGCGGGTGACCGCTACCTGCTCCACCAGCACCTCGTGCCGCTTCCGGTAGGACTGCAGGTCCCGGATGGTGATGAACTTCATCCCCCACTCCTTCGCCTTCTCCTGGAGCTCCGGGGCCCGCATCATGGTGCCGTCCTCCCTCATGACCTCGCAGCACAGGCCGCACTCCCTGAGCCCCGCCAGCCGCAGCAGGTCCACCGTGGCCTCGGTGTGTCCAGCCCGCTCCAGCACCCCGTTGGACCGGGCCAGCAGGGGGAACATATGCCCCGGGCGGCGGAAGTCCTCCGGCGCCGCCCCCTCCTCAGCGCACTTCCGGGCGGTGAGGCCCCGCTCTTCGGCGGAGATGCCGGTGGTGGTGTCCACATGGTCGATGGACACGGTGAAGGCGGTCTCATGGCTGTCTGTGTTCCGGGTGACCATCTGGGGCAGGGCGAGCCGCCGGATATAGTCCTCCGACATGGGCATACAGATGAGGCCCTTGGCCAGGGAGGCCATCCGGTTGACGTTCTCGGTGGTGGCGAACTGGGCCGCGCAGATCATGTCTCCCTCGTTCTCCCGGTCCGGGTCGTCGGTGCAGAGGATGATGCGGCCCTGCCGCAGCTCCTCCAGGGCCTCTTCGATCGTGTCGTACTGGAACATCGTTATCTCCTCCTAAAATCCATGTTCAGCCAGGAACTCCAGGGTGATGTCCCCCCGGCCCCCGGTGTCCGCCCCCGCCTGAGGGCGGAGCAGCTTCTCCACATACTTGCCGATGATGTCCGCCTCCAGGTCCACCCGGTCCCCGGGGCCCTTGCCCCCCAGGATGGTGGAGGCGGCGGTGTGGGGGATCACGGACACAGAGAAGCCGCTGTCCGTGACGGCGGCCACGGTGAGACTGATCCCGTCGATGGCGATGGAGCCCTTCTCCACCACATACCGCAGCACAGCGGGAGGCGCGGCCACGGTGTACCACACCGCGTTGTCGTCCCGCCAGGAGGCCCGGATGGTCCCCACCCCGTCGATGTGGCCGGAGACGATGTGGCCGCCGAAGCGGCCGTCCGCCGCCATGGCCCGCTCCAGGTCCACCGGGCTGCCGGGGACCAGCTCCCCCAGGGTGGAGCGGTCCAGGGTCTCGTGCATCACGTCGGCGGTGAAGCCCCCCGGATCCAGGGAGGTCACTGTGAGGCAGACCCCGTTCACCGCCACGCTGTCCCCCAGGGCCAGGCCCTGGCGCACCTTCCGGGCCTCCACGGAGAGGACGGCGGACCGTGCCCCCCGCCGGAGGGAGCGGATCCGCCCCACCTCTTCAACGATCCCTGTGAACACGGTCTTCCACCTCCCCCTCGATCAGCAGATCCTCCCCCAGCCGGGTGACCGTACAGCCGGCGAGCCGGACGGCCTGGGCGGGGAGGTCCACCCCCCGGCCGCCCAGGGGGGAGGGGGCGTCCCGCCCCCCGAAGAGCTTGGGGGCCACATAGGCCTGGACCCGCTGCACCAGCCCCGCCGACAGCAGGGACCAGCTCAGCTCTCCGCCCCCCTCTATGAGCACGCTGTCGATCTCCTCCGCCCCCAGCCGGTCCATGAGGGCGGTCAGGTCCACCCGGCCCCCGGGGCCGGGCAGCTCCCAGACACGGCAGCCCGCCGCCTCCAGGGCCTGCCGCCGGGCCGGGTCCGGCCGGGCGGCGGCGATCAGGGTGGGCGTGTCCCGGGCGGTCTGGACCAGCCGGCTGTCCAGGGGGATCCGGAGCCGGGAGTCGCACACGACCCGCAGGGGGTCCCGCCCGCCCTCGATCCGGCAGGTGAGGAGGGGGTCGTCGGCCAGCACGGTGCCGATCCCCGTGAGGATGGCGGCATACCGCCCCCGGTCCCGGTGGACCCGCTGCCGGGCGGCCTCCCCTGTGATCCAGCGGGCGGCCCCCGTGCGGGTGGCCAGCTTCCCGTCCAGAGTCATGGCGTATTTCAGGACCCCGTAGGGCCGCCGGGCGCGGATGTAGTGGAAGAACACGGCGTTGAGGGCGTCGCACGCCGCCTTCCCCACGCCGGTATCCACCTGCACCCCCGCCGCCCGGAGCTGCGCCAGCCCCTTCCCCGCCACCAGCGGGTTAGGGTCCTCCGAGCCCACCACCACCCGGGCGATCCCCGCCGACAGCAGGGCGTCGGTGCAGGGGGGCTGCCGCCCCTGGTGGCAGCAGGGCTCCAGGGTCACATACATGGTGGCCCCCGCCGGGTCCTCCGTACAGGCCGCCAGGGCCTCCCGCTCCGCGTGGAGGGCCCCGCAGCGGGTGTGCCACCCCTGTCCCAGGATCCGCCCGTCCCGGACCACCACCGCCCCCACCATGGGGTTGGGGCCGGTCCGGCCCGCCCCCCGCTCCGCCAGGGAGAGGGCCAGGGCCATGTACCTCTCGTCGATCCGTCTCTGTTCCGTCTCGTCCATATCGTCCATCTCCGTTCTGTAAAGAAAAAGCCGCCCGAACGCGGTCGTTCAGGGCGGCATGGGACGGCGGCGGCGGACGGGCTCCGCCCATGGAGACGAAAAAAGCCCTGGAAACGACGTTCCAGAGCATCACCATGGGCGGAGGAGCGCGCTCCTCCGTGTCACGATCTTCTTCCATCCAGACTATACTGTCGGCTTCGGAGTTGCACCGAATCATGCCTTGCGGCTCGTGGGCTGTACCACCGGTGGGGAGTCTCACCCCGCCCTGAAGATCCTGTTCGATTTTGACCGCATTATAAGCCGTCCATCCGGCCTTGTCAATAGGGAGAGGGGGGAGGCCGCTGCCAAAAAAAGGAGGGGAGCTCCCCCGCCTGCGGAGCTGTCCTCCGGAGGGAACAGGTCAGGAAGACGCTGTTTCCCCCCGGTCCTGGGACTTTTTACAGCGACTGGGACCTTCGTCAGATCGCCCAGACAGGGCGGGAAGAAGGGCAGTTGACTTTGACAGAGAGCAGTCATATAATATGCTTTATTATTATAAGTATACTTATAGTAAGGGGGCCTCACATTGGAGAGCTTACACTATCTGTTCATGAAGACCAACGCGGTCTTCTCCCGGCGGGTGCTGGGGGAGGTGAGCAAGATCGGCCTCACCGCCGGCCAGCCCAAGGTGCTGGACTTCCTCAGCGGCTGCCCGGAGGCGGACCAGAAGACGATCGCCGCCCGCTGCGAGATCGAGCCGGCCACGGTGGGCAGCATCCTGCTGCGCATGGAGAAGGCGGGGCTGATCCTCCGCCGCCAGCGGGAGGGGAACCGCCGGTCTCTGTATGTGTCCCTGACGGACAAGGGCCGGGCGGCGGCCAGGAGCGTGGAGGAGATCTTCCGGCGGGCGGAGGCCCCGGTGGCGGAGGCCCTCACCGGGGAGGAGCTGGAGCAGCTCAAGTCCCTGCTGGCCCGGACCTGCGCCGCCCTGGAGGGCAAGACTGAGGAGGGGGGCGGCAGCCGTGGATAAGAAGGGACGCTTCGCGGACCTGCCCGCCCGGTGCCTGGCCCTGTGCATCGGCCTGGCGATCATGGCCTTCGGGGTGGCCTTCTCCATCAAGGCGGCCCTGGGCACCGCCCCCATCTCCAGCGTGCCCTATGTGGCCGGCGTCGTCAGCGGCCTGTCGGTGGGCACCACCACGGTCTTCGTCAACGTGCTGCTGGTGGCCCTCCAGATCCTGGTCCTCCGGCGGCGGTTCGAGCTCTTCAAGCTCCTCCAGATCCCGGCGGTGGTGGTCTTCGGCGTGATGATAGATCTGGGCGGCGCGGCGCTGGCCCCCATCCGGTACAGCGGCTACTGGCAGCAGTGGATCCTCTGCGCCGCCGCATCGTGCTGGTGGCCCTGGGCGTCAGCGTGGAGGTGACCGCCGACCTGGTGACCACCCCCGGCGAGGGGCTGGTCATGGCTATCTGCACCGTGCGGCCTGACCTGAAGTTCGGCAACGTCAAGGTGGCGGTGGACTGCTCCCTGGTGGCGGTGGCCGTCGTCTTGAGCCTGGGCTTCCTGGGCCGCCTGGACGGGGTCCGGGAGGGCACCGTGGCCGCGGCCATCTGCGTGGGCCTCCTCACCAAGCAGTTCAAGAAGCGCCTTGTCCCCCTGGAGGCCGCTCTGATACGATAAAGGCAGGAGCGCGGGCCGCTGGCGGCCGGCCGGGCGGAGCTGGAGAAGGATACGGAGGCGGTGCGGGCCGCTGTGGCGGGGCTCGCCGTGGAGCCGGGGGAGCTCTGGGACCTGCTGCGGGAGCGCCTGTCCGGGGAGCTGCCCTCCACCAGCGTAAAAAAGGCCGTGCGCAGATGGTTCCCCAGTCCGGACTACCGGTATGTCTATGACGGCGCTTTCTGCCTGGCCCGGCAGACGCCCGGGGGCTTCCTGCTGGAGGTGCGGCTGGACAGCCCGCCCCATCACGCTGTGCTCCACGGCCAGGTGGCGCTGCACGGGCCGGGATACCACGAGGTCTTCCGCCTCCCTGAGATCGTGCGGGACAGCCAGGAGCGGGTGGACGGCTTCGCTGCCGCCTGCCGGCGGGCGGCGGACCTGGCGGAGGCCGCCCTGGATGAAAAGCTGTGGGCCCGCTTCGGCCCCCCGCCCCCCTGGTACGCCGCGTGGCAGGCCGGTCTTTGACTGCCCGGGCGCAGTACCCTCTTGACTTTTTCCCGGACGGGACATATAATGTGCGACATTATCATGACCGGGGCCAGTGGTCGGACCACTTGCTGTGCAGCCTGTCGAAAAGGGGCGAAAGAGCGGATCGCCGCTTTTCACGACCGCCGGGACGGTGTATAATGGGAAAGATCGATCGGGCCCTCACCGCGCCGCCCCTTCCCCGCGCCCCGGGAGGCCCATATTTTTTATGATGGAGGTCGGAGCTATGGCGATCTATATCAACGAGCCCTCACACACCTTTAACGAGTACCTGTTGATCCCCGGGTACTCCTCCCAGCACTGCATCCCCGCCAACGTGTCCCTGAAGACGCCGCTGGTCAAATACAGGAAGGGGGAGGAGCCGGCCATCCAGCTCACGATCCCCATGGTGTCCGCCATCATGCAGTCGGTCTCCGGCGACCGGCTGGCGGTGGCCCTGGCCAAGTCCGGCGGCCTGTCCTTCGTCTACGGCTCCCAGTCCATCGAGGAGGAGGCCGCCATGGTGGCCCGGGCCAAGGGCTACAAGGCCGGCTTCGTGGTCAGCGACTCCAACGTCCGCCCCGACGCCACCCTGGCCGACATCCTGGAGCTCAAGAAGCGCACCGGCCACTCCACCGTGGCGGTCACCGACGACGGCTCCTCCACCGGCCGCCTGCTGGGCATCATCTCCAGCCGGGATTACCGGGTGAGCCGGATGGACCCCTCTACCCCCGTGTCCCAGTTCATGACCCCCTTCGACAAGCTGATCGTGGCCCGGGAGGGCGTCACCCTCAGCGAGGCCAACGACATCATCTGGGACAACAAGCTCAACTCCCTGCCCGTGATCGACAGCGAGGGCCGCCTGTACGCCTTCGTGTTCCGCAAGGACTACGACGAGCACAAGGAGAACCCCGGCGAGCTGCTGGACTCCCACAAGCGGTACATGGTGGGCGCGGGCATCAACACCCGGGACTACCGGGAGCGGGTCCCCGCCCTGCTGGAGGCCGGGGCCGACGTGCTGTGCATCGACTCCTCCGAGGGCTTCTCCGAGTGGCAGAAGCTGACCCTGGACTATATCCGCTCCACCTACGGCGACAGCGTGAAGGTGGGCGCGGGCAACGTGGTGGACCGGGAGGGCTTCCGCTTCCTGGCCGACTGCGGCGCCGACTTCATCAAGGTGGGCATCGGCGGCGGCTCCATCTGCATCACCCGGGAGACCAAGGGCATCGGCCGGGGACAGGCCACCGCCCTCATCGAGGTCTGCCAGGCCCGGGACGAGTACTTCCAGGAGACCGGCGTATACATCCCCGTGTGCTCCGACGGCGGCATCGTCTACGACCACCACATCACCCTGGCCCTGGCCATGGGCGCCGACTTCGTCATGCTGGGCCGGTATTTCGCCCGCTTCGACGAGAGCCCCACCGAGAAGCTGCTGGTCAACGGCACCTATGTGAAGGAGTACTGGGGCGAGGGCTCCAACCGGGCCCGGAACTGGCAGCGCTATGACCTGGGCGGCGACAAGAAGCTCTCCTTCGAGGAGGGCGTGGACTCCTACGTCCCCTACGCCGGGCCCCTGAAGGAGAACGTGGACCGGACCCTCAGCAAGGTGAAGTCCACCATGTGCAACTGCGGCGCCCTGAGCATCAAGGAGCTCCAGGAGAAGGCCAAGATCACCCTGGTCTCCGCCACCAGCATCGTGGAGGGCGGCGCCCACGACGTGATCCGGAAGGAGAGCTCCAGCTCCGGCTCCGGCGCGATCTGACCCCAGCTGTGAGGAAGAGCCCCGGACCTGTCTGCCCGAGACAGGCCCGGGGCTCTTTTGACGCCTCAGGAGGTCCGGGCCCCGCTTCATAGACGCCGAAAGGCCGTGTACCTGCTCAAAAAAGAGCGGATACACGGCCTTTTTCGCCATAGAGATGCGGCGGGGGCGGGGGAGGTCTTGCCGGGGGCTCAGCGGTCCGGCCCGTCGGTGCGGCCCATGAGGTAGTCCAGGCTCACGTCGTAGAAGTCCGCCAGCGCGATGAGGTTCTTGACCCCCGGCTCCCGCTCGCCGCTCTCATACGCCTGATAAGAGCGGACCTGGATCCCCAGGCAGGCGGCGGCCTCCTTCAATTTTCTCTTCCGCATGGTCCGCACTTCTTTGAGGCGGACAGAAAGATCGGCCACAAGCGGTCCCTCCTCTTGGCATGCGCGACCGGGCCCCGGCCGGGGAGCTGTCTCCTCAGCCCTGAGCGGCCTGCTCCTGGGCGGTCCGCTCCAGGTACTCGTCGTAGGTCATCTTCCGGTCGATCAGCTTGCCCTCGGGGGTGAAGTCGAAGATCCGGTTGGCCACGGTCTGCACCAGCTGGTGGTCGTGGGAGGCGAAGAGCACGTTGCACTTCACCGCCTCCAGGCCGTTGTTCACCGCGGCGATGGACTCCAGGTCCAGGTGGTTGGTGGGCTGGTCCAGCAGGAGCACGTTGGCCCCGGAGAGCATCATCCGGGAGAGCATGCACCGGACCTTCTCGCCGCCGGAGAGGACCTTCACCTGCTTGTAGACGTCGTCCCCGGAGAAGAGCATCCGGCCCAGGAAGCCCCGGAGATAGGCCTCGTGCTTGTCCTCGGAGAACTGGCGCAGCCACTCCACCAGGTTGTCGTCGTTGTCCTTGAAGTACTCGGTGTTGTCCTTGGGGAAGTAGGAGAAGGTGGCGGTCTGGCCCCACTTGAT
>DWZK01000068.1 GCA_019117605.1 Candidatus Intestinimonas stercoravium
ACCACCCAGGTGGTCTGTTCCGACGGCACCGTCCGCACCTTCTACACCAGCGGCGGCCCCTACTCCGTGGGACGCCTGGTGTCCGTCACCCTGGACAGCTCGGGCACCACCATCAAATCCATGCAGTCCAAGTCCCTCTCCGGAAAGGTCAGCAGCGACGGCTCCTCCTTTGCCGGCTATGACTTTGCCGATGATGTGGAGATCCTGGACACCGACGGAGAGGGAGGCTACGCCCGCATCTATCCCTCCCGCCTGGCGGGCGAGACCCTGCAGAGCGACGACGTGATTTACTACACCCTGAACAGCTCCGACGAGATCGACTGCCTCATTCTCAGCGAAGCCACCGGAGACACCTATACCTACGTCTATGTGACCTCGGCGGAGACCAGTTCCAGCGGCACCAGCGTATCCGGTTCCTATGAATACTACCAAAACGGCGAACAGTATACCATAAACGGCAGCGTCATCTATACCGCCAAGACCAGCGGCGCCGCTCTCATCTATGAGGACGAGGAGCTGAAGAACATCCGCCAGCTGGAGGATATCACCATCACGGATCTGGACGCCCTCTCCCTCACCGCCACCTCGGGCAACCGCAGCTATGATATTGCCGAGGATGTGCAGGTCCTTCTGCGGGACACCAACGGAAGCCGCGGCTACTATCTGACGACCCTGTCTGAGATCGACTCCAGCAACTATACGCTGAAGGGCTGGTACGACGATTTTGGCTGTTCCGCCGGCGGCCGCATCCGGATCATTGTGGCCACGCCTGAGGAGTAAGAAACCGGTCTCCGGCCTCTCCATTTCCCTGAAAGCCGGATCGGCTCTTCCCTCTTGAAACAGAGATCGGCCCGCGGAATACTCCGCGGGCCGATCTCTAAATCTTTATAAAGGAGTTACAGAACCGGGTCCTGATGCTCCTCCTGGGGCTGGTCGCTGTCCAGGGTGATGGCCCCCTCCTCAAAGAGGGACTCCTCGCCGTCCTCCCCGTCGTCCAGGAGCAGGTCCAGGCCCAGGCTCTCCTCCTCGTCCTCAGCGGGCGCCTCCAGGGCGTCGGTCACGATGGAGCCGGACTTCTTGCCGGCCAGGTTGCCCTCGTCGTCGATGGTATCGAATTTCCGGTACTGAGCCAGGCCGGAACCGGCGGGGATCAGCTTACCGATGATGACGTTCTCCTTCAGGCCGCGCAGGTGGTCCACCTTGCCGCGGATGGCCGCCTCGGTGAGCACCTTGGTGGTCTCCTGGAAGGAGGCCGCGGACATCCAGGAATCAGTGGCCAGAGAGGCCTTGGTGATACCCATGAGCAGGCGGGTGCAGGTGGGCTTGCGCAGCTCCTCGCCCTCGGCGTTCTTCTCGCCCGCGTCGATCCGCTTCTGGATCTCCGCCTCGGCGTCCAGGAACTCGATGAGGTCGATGGTGGAGCCGGACAGCAGCTCGGAGTCGCCGGCGTCCTCCACCCGGACCTTGCGCATCATCTGACGGATGATGACCTCGATATGCTTGTCGTTGGTGTCAACGCCCTGCTGACGGTACACCTTCTGCACCTCGCGGATGAGGTAATTGTGGCACTCAGACAGCCCGCGGATGCGTAAGACCTCGTGGGGAGACAGGGCGCCCTCGGTGAGCTGCTCGCCCTTGACCACCACGTCGCCCTCCTTCACCCGGATGCCGGAGGCATAGGGCAGGGCGTAGGTCACCACCTCGCCGTCGTCGGCGGTGATGGTCACGTTGCACATGACGTTGCGCTTGGTCTCCTCGATGGACACTCGGCCGCCGATCTCGGCCAGCTGGGCCATCTTCTTGGGCTTGCGGGCCTCAAACAGCTCCTCCACTCGGGGCAGACCCTGGGTGATGTCGCCGCCGGCCACGCCGCCGGTGTGGAAGGTACGCATGGTCAGCTGGGTGCCCGGCTCGCCGATGGACTGGGCGGCGATGATGCCCACCGCCTCACCGGCGCCCACGGGCTCACCGATGGCCAGGTTGATGCCGTAGCACTTGGCGCACACGCCGCTGCGGGCCCGGCAGGTGAGCACGGAGCGGATCTTCACCGCGTGGATGCCGTGCTTCTCCAGGGTCTCCGCGTCGTCCTTGCGGAGCATGGTGTCCTTGGTGAACAGGACCTCGCCGGTCTGGGGGTCCTTGATGTCGGCAGTGGGATAGCGGCCGTGGACACGCTCGGCGAAGGTCTCGATGACCTGGCCGTGCTCCTCGATCTCGCTGACCTCAATGCCGTCGTCGGTGCCGCAGTCGTCCTCCCGGATGATGACCTCCTGGGACACGTCCACCAGACGGCGGGTCAGGTAACCCGAGTCGGCGGTACGCAGAGCGGTATCGGCCATGCCCTTCCGGGCGCCTCGGGAGGAGATGAAGTACTCCAGCACGGACAGGCCCTCACGGAAGTTGGACTTGATGGGGATCTCGATGGTGCGGCCGGAGGTGTCGGCCATCAGGCCGCGCATGCCGGCCAGCTGACGGATCTGGGCCATGGAGCCACGGGCGCCGGAGTCGGCCATCATGAAGATGGGGTTGTATCGGTCCATGGACTCCTGCAGGGCGGTGGTCACCTTCTTGGTGGTGTCGTCCCAGGCCTCCACCGACAGGCGGTAGCGCTCGTCGTTGGTGATCAGACCGCGGCGGTACTGCCGGTCGATCTTGACGATCTCCTTCTCGGTCTCGCCGATGAGCTCGTACTTCTTGTGGGGCACCGTCATATCGGCGATGGCTACCGTCAGAGAGCCGATGGTGGAGTAGTGGTAGCCCAGGTCCTTGATGGCGTCCAGCATGCCGGCGGACACGGTGAAGCCGTGCTTGGAGATACACCGGTCGATGATCTTGCCCAGCTGCTTCTTGCCCACCACGAAGTTGATCTCGGGCTCGAACATCTGCTCCGGGTCGGAGCGGTCCACAAAGCCCAGGTCCTGGGGGATGGCCTCGTTGTAGATGAGGCGGCCCACGGTGGTGCTCACCAGCTTGTACTTGGTGACGCCGTCGACTTCCTTGGACAGGCGGACCTTGATGGGGGAGTGGAGGGTGACCACCCCGGCGTCATAGGCCAGCATGGCCTCGTCCCGGTCGGCAAAGCAGTGGCCGCTGCCCTCCTCCTCCCGCTCGAAGGTGAGGTAGTAGGCGCCCAGAATCATATCCTGGGTGGGGATGGTGACCGGGCCGCCGTCCTGGGGCCGCAGCAGGTTGTTGGCGGACAGCATCAGGATGCGGGCCTCGGTCTGGGCCTCGGCGGACAGAGGCACATGGACGGCCATCTGGTCGCCGTCGAAGTCGGCGTTAAAGGCGGTACACACCAGGGGGTGGAGCTTGATGGCCCGGCCCTCTACCAGCACCGGCTCGAAGGCCTGGATACCCAGGCGGTGCAGGGTGGGGGCGCGGTTGAGCATCACAGGGTGCTCCTTGATGACGAACTCCAGGGCGTCCCACACGGCGGGCTCGCCCTTCTCCACCATCTTCTTGGCGGCCTTGATGTTGTTGGCGGAGCCGTCGTCCACCAGCTTCTTCATGACGAAGGGGCGGAACAGCTCGATGGCCATCTCCTTGGGCAGGCCGCACTGGTAGATCTTCAGGCTGGGGCCGACCACGATAACGGAACGGCCGGAGTAGTCCACGCGCTTGCCCAGCAGGTTCTGGCGGAAGCGGCCCTGCTTACCCTTGAGCATGTCGGACAGAGACTTGAGGGCCCGGTTGTTGGC
>DWZK01000069.1 GCA_019117605.1 Candidatus Intestinimonas stercoravium
TGGCGCTGGGCGTCGTTGAAGTAGGCGGGCACGGTGATGACGGCCTCGGTGACGGTCTGGCCCAGATAGGCCTCGGCATCCGCCTTCAGCTTCTGGAGGATCATGGCGCTGATCTCCTGAGGCGTATAGGCCTTGCCGTCGATGGCCACCTTGTAGTCGGTGCCCATGTGGCGCTTGATGGACATGATGGTCCGGTCGGGGTTGGTGATGGCCTGGCGTTTGGCCACCTGACCCACCATACGCTCACCGTCCTTGGAGAAGGCCACCACCGACGGGGTGGTGCGGTTGCCTTCCGCGTTGGGGATGACGACGGGCTCGCCGCCCTCCATGACGGCGACGCAGGAATTGGTCGTACCGAGGTCGATACCGATGATCTTAGACATAGTGCAGTTCCTCCAATATATCAGAAAGTTAATGACTTATTTAAAATAATTGCTGTTTGCTGTGCTCTTATGGGAATAGGGATATGAAGCTATCTTATGCGCGGAGAAAAAAGGGATGCGCAGGCGCCCGCCGCTTTTTTCGTTCAGTTGGCCACTTTTACCATGGCGAAGCGGATGACCTTGCCGCCCAGGCGGAAGCCGGCCTGGAACACGTCCACGATGGTGTTCTCGCCCACCGTGTCATCCTCCACATGCATCACCGCGTTGTGGAGGGCCGGGTCGAAGGTCTCGCCCAGGGCGGGGATCTCCTCGATGCCCAGCTTGGTGAGGATCTCCTTGAGCCCCGTCATGGTCATCTCCACGCCCTTTTTATAGGCCTCGTCGGCGGTCTCCTGCTTCAGGGCACGCTCCAGGTTGTCGTACACCGGGAGGAAGGCCACCACCGCGTCGCTCTTGGCGTCGGTATAGGCGGCCTCTTTCTCCTTCTGGGACCGCTTCCGGAAGTTATCATATTCAGCGGCCAGCCGGAGATACTTGCTCTCCTGCTCCGCCAGGTCTCTTTTCATGGCTTCCAACTCCTCCATCAGGGGATCGGGGGCGCTATCCGCCTCTGGGGCGGGCTCTGTCTCCGGGACGCCGCCGGCCTGCTCCGTCTCGGGAGCAGTGGCAGCCTCTTCGGGGGCCTGAGCCGCGGGCTCTTCCTGGATGGGGGCCGTTTCCTTGTTTTTCTTGCTCAAGCTCGTTACCTCCTAGTGTTGCTCCGGCTCATCATCCGCCGGGGGGAGCCCGTTCTGTCCGAACAGCCGGGAGAGCCCGGCGGCGAAATAGGACAGGCGGGCGCTGATCTTCGCGTAATCCATCCGGGTGGGGCCTACCACGCCGATGACCCCGCGCAGCCCGTCGCCGATGTCATAGCTGGCCACCACCACGCTGGTATCCTTCAGGGCGTCGGCCACGTTCTCGGGGCCGATGAGGATCTCCATGGGGTCGGCGGCCTCGGGCACGGGGAAACGGGTCTGGGCCGGGTCTCCGCTGAGATAGCTCATCAGGGGGACGGCCCGATCCAGGCTCTGATACTCGGGGTGGGAGAGGAGGCTGGCGATGCCGGCGGTGTGCACGGTGCGCTGCTCCAGGCTCTCCAGCACGTCTATGGCGAAAGACACCACCAGGGAGATGAGCCCGTAGGCCTCCCCCGCGGCGTGGGAGGCCACCCGCATGAGCTCAGGGGTGATCTCCGCCAGAGTGAGGCCGGTGAAGGTGGTGTTGAGCAGGGTGTTGAGCATCTGGAGCTGTGCCTCGCTCAGGTCGGAGGGCAGGCGGACCAGCCGGTTGCGCACCACGTTGTTATCCGTCATGACCACGATGATGAAAGAGTCGCTGGCCACCATCAGCAGGTCGAAGCGCTGGATGGTGACCCGGCTGCTCACCGAGGTCATGGCGAAAGCCGGATACCGGGTGAGCTGAGAGACCACCCGGCCGGCCTGGTCGATGACCTGGTCCAGCTCCCGCATCTTCAGATGCAGGGCCTCGTTGAGCCGCCTGGTCTCCTGTACCGACAGGCGGTACTCGTCCATGAGCTCGTTGACGTAGATCCGGTAGCCCTTGGGAGAGGGGATGCGCCCGGCGGAGGTGTGGGGCTGCTCCAGCAGGCCCAGCGCCTCCAGGTCGGCCATCTCGTTGCGGATGGTGGCCGAGGACACGTTCAGCCCAGGCGTGGAGGCCACTGCTTTGGACCCCACCGGCTCGGCGGTCTGGATGTAATTCTCGATGATGGCGCGGAGTATCTTTTTCTTGCGCTCGGTCAGGTCCATACTCCGCTCACCTCTTTCGAATGGTTTTAGCACTCGAATCCCCTGAGTGCTAATGTAAATCTACCACCGCAGGGAAGAAAAGTCAAGAGCTCAGGTTGTAAATTAAATATGAACGATAAAAACGGCGGTGCGCGCTGTCACTTTGGACGGCGGATCGACAAGAGCGGCGGGATATGGTAGGATGAAAGGACAGAGAGCCGCAGACGATATGGAGATCCAAGGAGGGGTCAGAGATGGAGTTCGAGCTCATCGATTACGAGGACAGATATAAGGGAGCGCTCAAGGAGATCTCCCTGCCGTGGCTGGAGGAGAACGACCTGCTGGAGCCGGCGGATCTGGAGCAGCTGGAGCACCCCGAGCGGGTGTTGGAGGGCGGCGGACGGATCCTGCTGGCCCGGGCAGAGGGGGAGATCGTAGGCATGATGATGCTGGAGCGCTTCGAAAACGGGGTGGCGGAGCCCTTCAAATTCGGGGTGAAGGCCCCCTGGCGGGACCAGGGCATCGGAAAAGCCCTCATGGCCGCCACTATCGACGCGGCCAGAGCGCTGGGGGCACATACCCTGGTGCTCACTTCCCACCACAGCCTGAAGGCTGCCCTCCATATCTACGAATCCTTCGGCTTCCGGTATGAGGCCCACGACAACGTGGCCTTTGCCCTCTCCGATATCATGATGAAAAAAGATCTGTGAGGGCGGGGCTCTCAGCGAAGAGCGTGCAGCGCCGTGGAAGGGCCGAGCGGGAGCCCTCTCACGGCGCTGTGCCGTCTGCACTGTCCCACGTCCCGCTGTGCCGCGCACGGCGCGGCCGGCATGCGCGGCGATCCCCAGGGGCGATAAAATGTAAAATATTTACAGGATAGGATCTGCCATTCCTCCACATCATCTCTCATACAGGGAGCTTTGAGAACAGATGACAGAGGAGACGATCCATGATGAAACGATTTTTCGCGGCGCTCCTGTGCGCCTGCGCCCTGATACAGCCCGCCGCCGGGGCCGCCGCCGCGCCGGAGGTGGAGGCGGGAGCGGCGGTGCTCATGGAGAGAGAGACGGGGACGGTGCTCTACGAGTCCCACTCACATGACAAACTGGAGCCGGCCAGCGTCACCAAGATCATGACACTGCTGCTGGTGATGGAGGCGATCGACGGAGGCACTGTCCGTCTGGAGGACGTGGTCACCGTCTCCTCCTCCGCCGCCGCCATGGGGGGCTCTCAGGTCTACCTGAAAGAGGGGGAGCAGATGACGGTGGACGAGCTCCTCAAGGCGGTAGCGGTGGTCTCGGCCAATGATGCGGCCGTGGCTCTGGCCGAGCATCTGGCGGGGAGCGAGGCGGCCTTCGTGGAGCGGATGGACCGCCGGGCGGCTGAGCTGGGGATGAAGGACACCAACTTCGTCAACTGTACCGGCCTGCCCGCGGCAGGACACCTGACCTCCGCCTATGACATCGCCCTCATGAGCCGGGCCCTCATGGCCCATCCCAAGATCCGGGACTACACCACGATCTGGATGGACACCATCCGGGGCGGGCAGTTCCAGCTCTCCAACACCAACAAGCTGGTGCGCTTCTACAGCGGCTGCACGGGGCTCAAGACGGGCTCCACCGACTCCGCCCTCTACTGCCTCTCCGCCACCGCCGAGCGGGAGGGCATGGAGCTCATCGCCGTGGTGCTCAAGTCCCCCACCTCACAGAAGCGGTTCGATGGGGCCCGGGCCCTCCTGGACTACGGCTTCGCCAACTACACCCTGTTGGACGTGGGCCCGGATGAGGCCATCCCCCCGGTAGAAGTGAGGCTGGGAGAGGTGGAGCAGGTCCAGCCCACCCTGGGCCAGTCGGGGCGGATCCTGGTGGAGAAGGCCCAGCTGGACCAGGTGACCACGCAGGTGCGCCTGGCGGAGGACGTGGAGGCCCCGGTGGAGCAGGGGCAGAAGCTGGGCGAAGTGGTGGTCCTGGTGGATGGGGAAGAGCGGCAGGTCCTGCCCCTGGTGGCCGATCAGGGAGTGGAGCGCCTCACCATCCCGGGGATCTTCCTCAGATTCATGCGTACCCTGCTGATGGAGGGCTGAGGTCCTACCAAAGACGGGAGAGGTCCCAAAGCCGGAGCGGCGGAGACAGGGGGAGAAAGACCACCGGTCCCGGGAGGAGGAGAACGGTCCGACATGAGCACACCATGTGTGCGCTTTCCAACGAAGTGCCGTATGACTTCTTTAGAAGGAAGATGGCCCGCCGGGAGATATCTCTTCCGGCGGGCCCGATTTTTCGGCCGTTTTTCCACATAAAAATGGATATTGGACATAAAATAGGAGTATTTTCTTTTTTTGGGAACAAAAACGCCGGACGAACAGTGCAGAACGCGAGGAAGATACAAAAATCAAACAAAAAATTGAATAAGATCTACAAACCATACCTGCCTTTTTCTTGACGGGCAGGCCAATATGTTGTATAATTCACACAAACATATGGCAAAAAGATTTTTTCAATTATCATTATTGACAACAGCGAGGGCATTTGCCTTCCAGATGTTGGATAAAAGTACAAAAAGCGAGGCGAGACGCATGGGACAGATCGATCGCGGGGCTCTGGCAGAGGATAAGATCCAGCAGATCGTACAGGAATACACCACCGGAACGGCTCTGCGGGCATGGAGATATATGGGCGCACACAAGACCGGAGAGCGGGACGGCAAGGAGATCTATACTTTCCGGGTGTGGGCGCCCCATGCCAAGGCGGTCTCCCTGGTGGGAGACTTCGACCAGTGGGACGAGGATGCGGTCCCGCTCTCCCCCATCGGCGGCGGACTGTGGGAGGCCACGGTCCCCGGTCTGAAGCGGTATGACATCTATAAATACGCCGTCCGGACAGCGGACGGGCGGACGGTGCTGAAGGCGGATCCCTATGCCTTCCACGCCGAGACCCGGCCGGGCACCGCCTCCAAGCTCTACGAACTGGGGGGACATCAGTGGAACGATCAGTCCTGGCTGAATTACCGGCGGGCGAATCCGGTTTATCACCGCCCGCTGAATATTTATGAAGTACATCTCGGTTCCTGGCGCCGGACGGGGGAGGGGGAGTTCCTCTCCTATCGGGATATCGCCGGGTATCTGGTGCCCTATGTGAAAGAGATGGGCTTCACCCATGTGGAGCTGATGCCCATCACCGAGCACCCCCTGGACGACTCCTGGGGCTACCAGTGCACCGGCTACTTTGCAGCCACAAGCCGGTTCGGCACCCCCGACGATCTGATGTATCTGATCGACCAGCTCCACCAGGCGGGAGTGGGGGTCATTTTGGACTGGGTGCCCGCCCACTTCCCCAAGGACGCCTTTGGCCTCTATGAATTTGACGGCCAGCCCTGCTATGAGTATGAGGACATGCGAAAGGGAGAGCATGCCGACTGGGGCACCCGGGTGTTCGACTACGGCAGGAACGAGGTCCGCTCCTTCCTCTTTTCCTCCGCCATGTTCTGGCTGGAGGAATACCACATCGACGGCCTGCGGGTGGACGCTGTGGCCTCTATGCTCTATCTGGACTATGGCAGGCAGGGCGGGGAATGGGTCCCCAACATCCACGGCGGCAATGAGAACCTGGAGGCGGTGGATTTCCTCCAAAAGCTCAACGAGAACGTTTTCGGCCAGCATGGAGATGTGCTGATGATCGCAGAGGAGTCCACCGCCTGGCCCCTGGTGTCCCACCCGGTGAGCGAGGGGGGACTGGGCTTCAACCTGAAGTGGAACATGGGCTGGATGAACGATGTGCTCCACTATATGAAGCTGGATCCCTATTTCCGGCAGTACAACCACCGGGACATCACCTTCTCTTTCTTCTACGCCTTCTCGGAGAACTTCATCCTGCCCCTCTCCCACGATGAGGTGGTCCATATGAAGGGCTCCCTGCTCAACAAGATGCCCGGCTCCTATGAGGAGAAGTTCCCCGGGGTCCGGGCCTTCTACACCTATATGCTCACCCACCCGGGCAAGAAGCTCCTCATGATGGGCAGCGAGTTCGGACAGTGGAACGAGTGGCACTTCGAGCAGTCTCTGGACTGGCACCTGCTGGAGAATGAGATCAATCGGCAGACCCAGGCCTTTTTCAAGGCGGCCAACCAGTTCTATCTGGCCAACCGGCCCCTCTGGGAGGACGACTTCACCTGGAAGGGCTTCGAGTGGATCTACGCCGACGATAACCAGGCCAACACCATCTCCTTCCTCCGCAAGGACGAGAAGGGGGATCTCCTGGTGGTGGTGTGCAACTTCTCCCCCGTGGACCGGACGGGGTACAGCATCGGGGTCCCGGTGCCCGGCGCCTACACCTGCGTGTTCAGCTCGGACGCCGTCGAGTTCGGCGGCGAGGGCCGGGGGGACCAGGAACCGGTCAAGAGCAGATACATCCCGTGCCACGGGCGCGAGCAGTCGATCACCATCTCGCTGCCCCCCATGAGCGCGGCGATCTATAAATGTACCCGAAAATTCCCCAAGAGGAAGAGCAAGGAGGGCAAAGAGGAGAAGAAAGAGCTGGCTGTGAAGGCCAAGGCGGGGAAGCCTGCCGTGCGCAAGTCCGCGGGGAAGCCCGCAGTGAAGGCGGCGGCGGGGAAGCCGGCGGTGAAGGAGAAGGCCGCCCATCCCGCCGTCAAAGAAAAGGCCGCCCATCCGGCGGTGAAGAAGACCAGCCCCAAGCCGGCGGTCCGGCGCGCCGCGCCGAAGCCCGCCGTAAAAAAGCAGGAGAAGGCATGACGCCGGCCCTCCCTCCCGCCAGGCGGGAGAGCCGCAGTCCCATTCCAAGCGAGAGAGGTGTTGGACAAAGATGATGAAAAAAGAGTGTGTCGCCATGCTTCTGGCTGGCGGACAGGGCAGCCGCCTGAAGGCGCTCACTGCCAAGGTGGCCAAGCCCGCGGTCCCCTTCGGCGGGAAATACCGCATCATAGATTTTCCCCTTTCCAACTGCGTGAATTCCGGCATCGACACGGTGGGCGTGCTCACCCAGTACCAGCCCCTGGAGCTCAACGGCTACATCGGCAACGGGCAGCCCTGGGACCTGGACCGGTCCGACGGGGGCGTCCACATCCTGCCCCCCTACGTCACCGAGGGAGAGAAGGGCACCTGGTACAAGGGCACGGCCAACGCCATCTATCAGAATATGGGCTTCATCCAGCTCTACGATCCTGAGTATGTGGTGATCCTCTCCGGCGACCACATCTACAAGATGGATTATGCCCTCATGCTGGAGCATCACAAGAAGATGGATGCGGCCTGCACCATCTCCGTCATGGAGGTGCCCATGGAGGAGGCTTCCCGCTTCGGCATCATGAACGTGGATGAGAACGACATGGTCTACGAGTTCGAGGAGAAGCCCAAGAAGCCCAAGAGCAACCTGGCCTCCATGGGCATCTACATCTTCACCTGGCAGAAGCTCCGGGACTACCTCATCGCCGACGAGGCGGACGAGAAGTCCAGCAACGACTTCGGCAAGAACATCATCCCCAACATGCTCAAGAACGGCGAGCGCATGGCGGCCTACCGCTTCTCCGGCTACTGGAAGGATGTGGGCACCATCGATTCCCTGTGGGACGCCAACATGGATATGCTCTCGGTCCACAGCGGCATCGGCCTCTCCGATCCCGAGTGGCCCATCTACGCCCGCACCCCGACCAAACCGCCCCACTTCACCGGGCCCAACGCCGACATCCGCCACTCGCTGGTCACCGGCGGCTGTGAGGTGGACGGCGAGGTGGAGAACTCGGTGCTCTTCCACTCGGTGAAGGTGGAGAAGGGCGCCAAGGTCCACTACTCCATCGTCATGCCCGGCGCCGTGGTGAAGGAGGGCGCCCAGGTGGAGTACACCATCGTGGCGGAGAACGCCGTCATCGGCGCCGGCGCCAGGGTGGGCGCCGCCCCCAGCGAGATGGAAGACGCAGGCGACTGGGGGATCGCCGTGGTGGCAGAGGGCATCAAGGTGGGCGATCACGCCGTCGTTCCTGCGAAGGCCATGGTCACCCGGAACGTGAAAGGGGGTGCGGCGAAATGACCAACAAGCTGCACGGGATCATCTTCGCTTACCGCTCCAATCCGCAGCTGCGGGAGCTCACCCAGCAGCGGAACACCTGCTCCATCCCCTATGGGAGCCGGTACCGCATCGTGGACTTCATGCTCTCCAACTTCGTCAACGCCGGCATCACCGACGTGGGGCTCATCGTACACGCCAATTACCAGTCCCTCCTGGACCATGTGGGCTCCGGCAAGGATTGGGACCTGAGCCGCAAGCACGGCGGCCTGCGCATCCTGCCCCCCTTCGGCTACTCGGACAAGAGCCGCAATGGGGAGTACCTGGGCCGCATGGACGCCCTGGCGGGGGTGTACTCCTACCTGGAGCATATCCGCCAGGACTATGTGATCCTGGCCGGCGGCGATGTGGCGGTGAACCTGGACGTGAAGGACGTGTTCGAGACCCATATCCGCACCGGCGCAGATATCACCGCCGTGTGTACGCCTGTCCCCAGGGGCGACCCCAGGGACTCGGTATACTTCACTGTGGACGACGACAACGTGATCACCGACATCTATGCCCATCCGGTCAACCCTGTGGGCTGTGAGTCCATGGAGGTCTATGTCATGTCCAAGAGCCTCCTCATGTCCCTGGTGGAGCACAGCATCGCCCACAACGTCTCCTCCTTCAGCGAGGGGGTCCTGGTGAACGTGGGCAAGCGGCTCAAGCTCATGTCCTACTGCTTCACCGGCTATGCCGCCCGGCTCCAGTCGGTGGCGGGGTACTATGCCCGCAGCATGGAGCTGCTGGACCCGGCCATCCGCAGCGACCTCTTCAACCCCATGCGCCCGGTCAAGACCAAGGACCGCTCCGACCCCTCCACCTACTACGGCCCCATGTCCAAGTCGGTGAACTCCCTGGTGGCCGACGGCTGCGTCATCGAGGGAGAGGTGGAGAACTCGATCCTCTTCCGGGGCGTCCATGTGGAGAAGGGCGCCAAGGTCCAGAACTGCATCCTCATGCAGTCCACCGTGGTCCGGCAGGGCGCGGTGCTCAAATACACCATCACGGACAAGAACGTGCACGTCAACGCGGGCCGGATGCTCATGGGCCACGAGACCTATCCCCTGGCCATCGCCAAGAACGCCACGGTATAAGCCGATACAGCGCGGCGCAACGAGGCGGCCGCCATATGCGCAGGGCCGGCGGGCCCGGCCCGATATGGCGGCCGCCCGCCGTGCCGGGAGATCTTGAGAAGAAAGAAGAACGTGGAAGGAGACAGTCTATGAATATCCTGTTTGCAGCCTCTGAGGTGGCCCCTTTTATCAAGACCGGCGGCCTGGCCGACGTGGCCGGCTCTCTGCCCCAGAAGCTGGCCGATATGGGCCACGATGTGAAAGTGATCCTCCCTCTCTATGAGGGGATCGGACAGCAGTATAGAGACAAGATGCGCTATATGATGAACTGGAACAGCCATCTGGCCTGGCGCACCCCGTACTGCGGACTCTTCGAGCTGCGGGAGGGGAACATCTCCTATCTCTTCGTGGACAACGAGTACTACTTCAAGCGGAGCCAGATCTACGGCCACTATGACGACGGAGAGCGCTTCGCCTTCTTCTCCCGGGCGGTGATCGAGACCCCCGCCCACCTGGACTGGCACCCCGATGTGATCCACTGCAACGACTGGCAGACCGCCCTGGTGCCCATCTACCTGCTGGAAGAGCGGGAGCGGGTGTGGCAGCTCCGGGGGAGCAAGAGCGTGTTCACCATCCACAACATCGAGTATCAGGGCCGGTACGGCGCCCAGATCATCGAGGACCTGCTGGGCCTGGACCGGGGGTACATGAACGAGCGGATGCTGGCTTATCACGGCGACGTGAACCTGATGAAGGGGGCCATCTATGCCGCCGACTATGTGACCACCGTGTCCCCCACCTATGCCCAGGAGCTCCAGTACCCCTTCTACGCCCACGGCCTGGAGGGCGTGGTGTGCGACAACCGCTGGAAGATGCGGGGCATCCTCAACGGCATCGACATGAAGCTCTACGACCCGTCCACCGATCCCGGCCTGGTGGACCACTTCAACGTGGACGATATGAGCGGCAAGGCGGCCTGCAAGGTGGCCCTCCAGCGGGCGGTGGGCCTCCGGGAGGATCCCAACGTGCCCATCATCGCCTGCGTGTCCCGGCTGGTGAGCCACAAGGGCTTCGATCTGGTGGTCTCCGCCCTGCCGGAGATCATGGGCATGGATGTGCAGATGGTGGTGCTGGGCACCGGCGACTGGCGGTATGAGGAGGCCTTCCGCAACGCCCAGGGCCAGTATCCCGGCCGCTTCTCCGCCCGGCTCCAGTACTCCGCCGCCCTGTCCACCGCCATCTACGGCGGCGCGGACCTCTTCCTCATGCCCTCCGTCTCCGAGCCCTGCGGCCTCTCTCAGATGATCGCCATGCGCTACGGCACCGTCCCCGTGGTCCGGGAGACCGGCGGGCTCAAAGACACGGTCATCCCCCACGGCGTGTTCGGCGACACCGGCTTCACCTTCGCCAATATCAACGCCCACGACATGGTGTGGGTGATCGGCGAGGCGGTGGGCCTCTACTATAACAACAAAGAGGCCTGGTACGGCCTCCAGCGCAACGGCATGACCCGGGACTTCAGCTGGAACGAGCGGGCCCGGGAGTATGAGGACGTCTATTATCAGATCACCGGCATCCCCCGCCCTATTGAGCCCACCCCGGCGGAAGAGCCCACCGAGGCGGGAGAGGAGGCCCCGGCGCCGGAAGCTCCCGCGGAGGCCCCGGCGGCAGAGGAGACCGCCGCCCCGCAGGAGCCGGCGGAGCAGCCCGAGAAAGAGCCGGAGGAGAAGGCGCCCGAGACTGCGGAAGAGCCCGCCCCCGCCGCAGGAGCGGCTGAGGAGGCCGGCGGCACCGAAGAGACGGCCGTGAAAGCGGCTGGAGCCGCGGAAGAGGCCGCCCCGGACAAGGCGGAGCCCGCGCCCCAGGCCGCCGGGACAGCGCAGGAGGCGGCAGCCTCCGCTCCCCCTGCCGTGGAAGCGGGAGCGCCTGCGGCGGAGAGCAAGGAGAAGGCGGCCCCAAAGCCCGCCCAGAAGAAGTCCGCCGCCAAGGCGGGGACGGGCAAAAAGCCCGCCGGCAGGACGGCAAAGGCCGCTGCCGGGGCGAAAAAGCCGGCTGCGGGCAAGACGAAGGGGAAAAGCGTATAAAATATACTAAAAATTCAAGTTGACACAGGGAGATGCCCGTGATAAACTTGTGCCGCGATTTTCCTGTGCCCCTGCGTGGCGGGGGCGGCGGGGCCCGTATGTCTTGGTGCGGGGATAGGGACGCCTGTGTATGCTAGGACCTCTTGTGCGCCGTCTCTCGCAGCACCACCAGCCATGATGGAGGAGCGCCTGGAGCTCCATGCCCCCAGTGGGCAGGGGACGGACACAGCCCCTGCCCGGCGGGGGGAGTCAAACCGAAACGCCAAAAGGCGGGGCTGGCTCCCCGCCTTTTCTGTGTTTTCAGATCGATCTTGTTCGGATGGGAGAGAATGACGCGATGCCTAAGAAATACACCAAGAAGGAATTGGAGCAGCAGATCATCGGGAAGCTGCGCCGCAATTTCGGCCGGGAGGTAGAGGAGGCCACCCCCGTGCACATGTTCCGGGCCTGCGCCCTGGTGCTCCGGGACATCATGTCCGCCCGGGAGCTGGCGACTGAGAGCAAGGTCCGGGACAGCCGGGCCCGGCAGGTCCACTATCTGTCCCTGGAGTTCCTCATGGGCCGCTCTCTGGAGAAGAACGCCTATAACCTGGGCGTGCTGCCCCAGCTCAAGGAGGCCATCGAGGACCTGGGCTTCTCCGCGCCCGACCTCTTCGAGGTGGAGCCCGACGCGGGCCTGGGCAACGGCGGTCTGGGCCGCCTGGCCGCCTGCTACCTGGAGTCCATGACCACCCAGGAGATCCCGGCCACCGGCTACTCCATCTGCTATGAGCTGGGCCTCTTCAAGCAGAAGATCGTGGACGGCCAGCAGGTGGAGCTGCCCGACAACTGGATGGACATCGCCGACTGCTGGCTCATCCCCAAGATGGATGAGACCGAGACCGTCCACTTCGGCGGCCGGGTGAAGGACTGCTGGGACGAGAACGGCGTCCACAAAGTCCGCTATGAGGGGGGCAACGACGTGCTGGCCGTGCCCAAGGACATGGAGATCGCCGGCTACGGCACCGAGCATGTGAACGTCCTCCGCCTGTGGGACGCCAAGAGCACCACCCCCCTGGACATGTCCCTCTTCTCCCGGGGCGAGTATGTGAAGGCCATGGAGCAGAAGGCCATGGCCGAGGCCATCGCCAAGGTCCTCTACCCGGAGGACAACCACTATGAGGGCAAATCCCTCCGCCTCAAGCAGCAGTACTTCTTCGTCTCCGCTACGGTGCAGTCCATCTGCCGCAAGCACAAGGCGGCCTACGGCACCCTGCGGAACTTCCACCAGAAGCACGTCATCCAGATCAACGACACCCACCCCACCCTGGTCATCCCGGAGCTCATGCGCATCCTCCTGGACGAGGAGGGCTACGGCTGGGACGAGGCCTGGAACATCGTGTGCAACACCGTGGCCTATACCAACCACACGGTCCTGGCGGAGGCCCTGGAGCGCTGGCCCCAGCAGCTGATCATCGACCTGCTGCCCCGTATCTGGCAGATCCTGGTGGAGATCAACAAGCGCTATCAGGCCCAGCTCAACGAGTACTACCACGGGGACCAGTCCAAGGTGCGGGACCAGGCCATCATCTGGGACGGCCAGGTCCGCATGGCCAACCTGTGCGTGTGCGCCTGCTTCGCCGTCAACGGCGTGTCCGCCCTCCACTCCGAGATCCTCCGCCGGGAGGTCTTCCACGACAACTACCTGCGCACCCCCGAGAAGTTCAAGAACGTCACAAACGGCATCGACCACCGCCGCTGGCTGGCGGAGATCGACCCGGAGCTGGACGCCCTCATCCAGGAGTGCACCGGCGGCAACGCCTATCTGCTCCAGCCGGAGAAGCTCCGCCTGCTGGAGGACTTCAAGGATGACGCCGGGGTGCTGGACCGCCTGGGCCAGGTGAAGAAGGACAACAAGCGCCGCTTCGCCGACTATGTGGCCCGGGAGACCGGGATCGTCCTGAACACCGACGCCATGTTCGACGTGCAGGTCAAGCGCCTCCACGAGTACAAGCGCCAGCTGCTCAACGTGCTCCACATCACCTACCTCTATCAGCGGATGAAGGACGACCCCCACTTCGACTTCACCCCCCGCACCTTCCTCTTCGGCGCCAAGGCGGCCCCCGGCTATGTGGTGGCCAAGGAGATCATCCGCCTCATCAACTCCCTGGCCCAGACCGTGAACGCCGACCCGATCTGCAAGGACCGGCTCCAGGTGGTGTTCCTGGAGAACTACCGGGTCTCCCTGGCGGAGAAGCTCATGCCCGCCAGCGAGCTATCCGAGCAGATCTCCACCGCCGGCAAGGAGGCCAGCGGCACCGGCAACATGAAGTTCATGATGAACGGCGCCCTCACCATCGGTACCCTGGACGGCGCCAATGTGGAGATGCACCAGCAGGTGGGCGACGAGAACATCTTCCTCTTCGGCCTCAAGGCCAACGAGGTCAGCGAGAAGAAGTCCAAGGGCTACCGCCCCTATGAGTACTATATGCACGACAGCTATCTCAAGGCGGTCCTGGACCAGATCACCCGGGGCTTCAACGACGGGGTCAGCTACTCCGACCTCACCAACCGCCTCCTCTTCGGCAACGGCGGCACCCCCGACGAGTATATGCTCCTGGCGGACTTCGAGAGCTACCGGGAGGCCCACGAGCGGGCCGGCCACACCTACCGCGATCCCGCCCGGTGGAACCGGATGGCCCTCATCAACATCGCCCGGTCCGGCATCTTCGCCGCCGACCGGAGCATCCGGGACTACGCCCGGGATATCTGGAAGGTCCCCACCAAGTCCTTCGGCTGAGCCGGCGGACCTCAGCGACCCGGTTCCCCGCCGCTCCGCTTGGAGAGCGCCCCTTTTCGACAGACTGCCGCCGGGCTCATCGCGAGCCCGGCGGATCTTTTATATCCGCCCCAGGAGAGGCGGCTTGCAATGTTGGGGAGATCGGGGTAAAATATTTTCGGGTCCTGTTTGAAACTGGTGAAAACGCCCAAAGACGGACGCGCCGCACCAGGGCACATCCGTGTCCCGGCGGGGGAGAGCGCCGCTGGGCGTTTTATCTGTCCGGCCCGGCGGACCCGGCCGGACCAAAGGAGGTCTGCACGCTATGCGTGATGGTTTCATCAAAGTCGCTGCCGGCACGCCCCACATCCGGGTGGCCGACTGCCGCTATAACGCCGAGAGCTGTTTCACCCTGATGCGGGAGGCGTACCGCCAGGGGGTGCGGGTCCTGGCGCTCCCCGAGCTGTGCCTCACCGGCTATACCTGCGGGGATCTGTTCCTCCAGCCCACCCTGCTGCGGGGGGCGGAGGAGGCCCTTGCCACCGTGCTGGAGGCCACCAAGAGCCTGGACATGGTGACGGCCCTGGGCCTGCCGGTATGTTTTGAGAACAAAACGTATAATTGCGCCGCGGTGATACACCAGGGAGAGATCCTGGCCCTGGTCCCCAAGACCTACCTCCCCAACTACGGGGAGTTCTATGAGAAGCGGTGGTTCGAGCCCGCCGGCCCCGGCGGCCGCCTGTTCTCCTTCTGCGGGCAGGAGGTCTACCTGGGCGCCGACGTGGTCTTCCCCTGCGACACCATGCCCGGGCTGACCCTGGGGGTGGAGCTGTGCGAGGACCTGTGGGCCAGCACGCCCCCCTCGGTGGCCCTGGCCGAGGCGGGGGCCACCCTGATCCTGGACCTGTCCGCCTCCGATGAGACGGTGGGCAAGGCGGAGTACCGCCGGAGCCTGGTCACCGGCCAGTCCGCCCGGCTGGTGTGCGGCTATGTCTACGCCGACGCCGGGGAGGGGGAGTCCACCACCGACATGGTGTTCGTGGGCCACGACCTCATCGCGGAGAACGGGGCGCTGCTGGCGGAGCGCCGCTTCGCCACCGGGCTCACCATCTCGGAGATCGACGTGGAGCGGCTGACCTATGAGCGCCGGCGGATGACCACCTTCCGGGCAAAGGCGGACAGCCGGATCATCACCGTCCCCTTCGCCCTGGAGAGCGCCACCACCACCCTGACCCGCTATGTCTCCCCCACCCCCTTCGTACCCACAGACGCACGGGACCGGGCGGAGCGCTGCGATGAGATCCTGAAGATCGCCGCCCTGGGGCTGAAGAAACGGATCGAGCACACCGGGGCCTCCGCCGTGGTGGTGGGCCTGTCCGGCGGGCTGGACTCCACCTTGGCCATCCTGATCGCCGCGGTGGCCATGGGCCTGCTGGAACGGCCTGCCAGCGACATCATCGCGGTGACCATGCCCTGTTTCGGCACCACCGACCGGACCCGGGACAACGCCGTAGAGCTGGCCCGGCGGCTGGGGGCCACTCTGAAGCGGATCGACATCGGAGAGGCGGTGAAGGTCCACTTCCGGGATATCGGCCAGTCCATGGAGGACCATGACGTCACCTTCGAGAACGGGCAGGCCCGGGAGCGCACCCAGGTGCTCATGGACGTGGCCAACCAGTGCGGCGGCCTCGTGGTGGGCACCGGCGACCTCAGCGAGCTGGCCCTGGGCTGGGCCACTTATAACGGGGACCATATGTCCATGTACGGCGTCAACGCCTCCATACCCAAGACCCTGGTGCGCCATCTGGTGAGCTATGTCTGCGGGGACAAAGAGGAGGAGGACCCGGCCCTCAGCCATGTGCTGGCGGACATCCTGGACACCCCCGTCTCCCCCGAGCTGCTGCCCGCCGTGGGGGGGAAGATCAGCCAGAAGACCGAGGATCTGGTGGGGCCCTACGAGCTCCACGACTTCTTCCTCTATCACGCCGTGCGCTGGGGCTTCCCGCCCCGGAAGGTGCTCCGCCTGGCGGAACACGCCTTCGGCCGGACCTACGACCGGGCCACCATCCTGAAGTGGGAGAAGACTTTCTACCGCCGCTTCTTCGCCCAGCAGTTCAAGCGCTCCTGCCTCCCCGACGGGCCCAAAGTGGGCTCGGTCACCCTCTCTCCCCGCGGAGACTGGCGGATGCCGAGCGACGCGGTGGCGTCCCTGTGGCTGGAGGAGCTGGAGGGCCTGGAGCAGGGATGAGACGTGCCGCCCGCCAGTCTCCCAATGGGGCCCCCGCCGGCGCCCGCGCCGGTGGGGAGAGGAGGAGCAAGGGAGCGGACCGAGCCCTCGCCGGAGGCGGGGAGAAGAGGGGAGCGGACTTTGCTCCGACGAGGCGGATGCCCTTGGCCTGATATGGACCTGATGATGGAAGGAGAGACAGCCGTATGACATATGAGACGCAGCGAAAACTGATCTGTGAACTGGGCCGCCGCATGTGGGAGCGGGGCTGGGTGGCCGCCAATGACGGGAACCTGAGCCGCCGCCTGGGGGAGGGGCTCTATCTGGTCACCCCCGCCGGGGTGAGCAAGGGCTTCCTCGCCCCCGATATGCTGGTGGTGGTGGACGGCGAGGGCCGGGCCGTGGATGCGGGAGGAGGGCTCCGCCCCTCTTCCGAGACCATCCTCCACCTGGAGTGCTACCGCCGCCGCCCCGACATAGCCGGGGTATGCCACGCCCATCCCCCCGCCGCCACCGCCTTCGCCTGTGCCCGCATGGGGCTGGAGGAGCCCCTGGTAGGGGAGGCGGCGCTCTCTCTGGGGCGGGTGCCCTGCGCTCCCTACGCGCGTACCGGCACCGCCGCGCTGGCGGAGGCGGCGGGCCCCCTGCTGGAGGAGCATGACGCCGTCCTGCTGGCCAACCACGGGGCGGTGACCTTGGGAGCCGATCTGGAGAACGCCTACTGGCGGATGGAGACCCTGGAGCATACCGCCCGGATCTGTTTGAACGTGCGCCTGCTGGGAGGGGGGGTCCCCCTCTCTCCGGAACAGGCGGCGGAGCTGGAAGGAGGCTGAACCATGGAGCCCAGGTTCCAGGTGGAGACGGTCCACGACCGGGAGGCGTACCGGAACATGGTCACCGTCCACTATATGCTCCACCAGAAGAACTCGGTGAAGGCGCTCTACGCTGTGGGGGCCCTGCTGGCCCTGTGCGTGTGGTGGACCACGGCGAACGGGGACCTCACCTCGATACGGGCCCTGGGGACAGGGCTGCTCACCTTTGCGGTCCTCTTCCTGGCCATCCCATACATCGACCGCTTCGCGGCCAGGCAGGTGTGCGCCCGGATGCTGGATCGGGTGGTGAAGGGGGCCAAAAAGAGCAAGACCTTTGGCATCCCCACCCGCTACCGCTTCTATGAGGACCGGCTGGACGCCTCTGACAGCGAGGGCACCATAGAGACCCCCTACAGCCAGGTGACCGACCTGGTGGAGACCCAGGGCTATCACCTGATCTTCCTCCAGAGCGGCCAGTGCATCGTGGCGCGAAAGAGCGATCTCACCCTTGGGACGCCGGAGGAGCTGGGGCCCTTCCTGGCGGAGGCCTGCGGACGTCCCCTGCGGACTTATGAGATGCCGGCGTGAGGGAGGAGAGATGCCGGCGTGAGGGAGGAAAATCCCTTGCAAAGCGCCTGCCGTTCTGCTATACTGTATTTTAATACCAGACGCGCATCCTAGAGTGGAAAGGATCTGGTGAGTCCGTATGGACCAGCCTCCGACACACAACTGGATCGACTGACATCGGGGACAGCCTTGACCGGGAGGGCAGGGCTGTCCCTTTGCGCGCTGGAGAGAGAAAGTAGAAATAATGTGAAAATGGAGTTGATCCCTTCTTTATGGACAGTGCCAGTATTATGATGGTAGGGGCCATCGTGGTCCTCGTTCTCCTGTCGGCCTATTTCTCCGCCACCGAGACCGCCTTCACCTCCCTCAACAGGGTGCGGCTGAAGACCAGGGCGGAGAGCGGAGACGTCCGGGCGGCCCGGGCGCTGGAGCTGGCAAAGGACTATGACAAGCTGCTCTCTACCATCCTCATCGGCAACAACATCGTCAACAACGTGGCCGCCACCATCGGCACGGTGCTCTTCATCCGCCTGATAGACGATCTGCGGGGCCCCACCGTCTCGTCGGTGGTGATCACGGTGGTGGTGCTGATCTTCGGCGAGATCTCCCCCAAGACCATGGCCAAGGAGTCGCCCGAGGCCTTCGCCATGTTCTCCGCCCCCTTCCTGCGGGCGCTCATCACCGTCCTCACCCCGGTGAATTTCCTGTTCGGCCAGTGGAAGCGGCTGCTGAGCCGCCTCTTCCGCCGGAGCGGGGACACCGGCATCACGGAAGAAGAGCTGGTGACCATGGTGGATCAGGCGGAGAGCGAGGGAGGGCTGGACCGGGAGGAGAGCGACCTGATCCGCTCCGCCATCGAGTTCAGCGACCTGGAGGTGGAGGAGATCCTCACCCCCCGGGTGGACATCGTGGCGGTGGAGGACACCGACTCCATGGAGGAGATCGCCAAAGTCTTCGCCGAGAGCGGCTATTCCCGCCTGCCGGTCTACCACGAGGACGTGGACGATATCATCGGGGTCATCCATGAGAAGGACTTCCACGCCGCCCGCTACCACGGACAGAAGGACGTGTCCGCCATCATCTCCAACGTGCTCTACACCACCGCCAACACCAAGATCTCCGAGCTGCTGCGCATCCTGCAAAAGGCGAAGAGCCATATGGTGATCGTGGTGGACGAGTACGGCGGGACCGAGGGCCTGGCCACCATGGAGGACATCGTGGAGGAGCTGGTGGGCGAGATCTGGGACGAGCATGACGAGGTCATCGAGGAGTTCCGCAAACAGGAGGACGGCAGCTACATCATCTCCTGCAACGCCAACCTCACCGATCTCTACGATCTCTTCTCCATCAAAGGGGAGAGCGGCTCCACCACCGTCTCCGGCTGGGTCATGGAGGAGATCGGACGGGTGCCCGAAGAGGGGGACCATTTCGTCTGCGAGGACCTGGATGTGACGGTCACCAAGGTGGATCACCGCCGGGTACTGGAGATCCGGGTGGTGGTCCTGCCCCAGAGCGATCCCGGAGAGGACGAGCCGGTCCGCCAGGAGGAAGAAAAGGCATAGAAAGGCATAGAGATAGATAGAGATACCACCGCCCCCGGCCAAAGCCGGGGGCGGTGGTCAGTATGCCAAAGAAGAGAGACCACGCTGGAGAAGCAACGGGGGGATAGTGTGAAAGGGGGGCGGGGAGCCCCCACTTTCGCGTGCAGTCAAGAACATTTTGACGCAAGTCAAAATGTCAAACAGCGTGTCGAAAAGTCCATTGGGACTTTGCAACACGCTGTCCACCGCCCCCGGCCAAAGCCGGGGGCGGTGCCGTCTGAAGCTGTGGAAACACAGTAGATAGAGAAAATATAAAAATTTTTTGAAATGTAACCGGATAAGTGACTATTGAGAGGTATACTGTGCCTCGTAGATGGGACCTGCGTCCCTGCTGGGGAAAATTTGTGCGGCGAGACCCGAAAATGTGACCGAAATGTGACCGCCCTCTGTTAGGATGATAAAAGTACGATGGCTATCTACGAGCAGATCCTAGAAAGAGGTGGTGGAATGAGTCAGACGACGGGTGAACGGGAGACCTTCGTTATCCGCATCATGAACACCCAGAATGCCACCTGGCAGGGGACCGTGACCTGGACCGACGGGAAAAAGGAAGTCGCTTTCCGAAGCGCGCTGGAGCTTATCCGGCTCATGGACAGCGCGCTGGGGACAGGGGCCCCTGACGAGGCGGAGGTGATCGGGGACCGGCCATGACGAGCAGTCCGGAGAAAGACGATCGTCCCAGAGACACAGGTGAGGAGGGTCCCTCACGGCATCCCCAGGGCAGGGGATAGTCGGGATAGTGCAACGACACGGCAAACCGGCCGAAAGGCCGGGACGCAAAGCTCAGGAGGCTAAAGCGGCTCCGCGCCGCCAAGCCAGTCCGGCCGCCACATATCCCATTCTCAAGATCTGCCACAGAAGGAGAATGAATGATGTTGGCAAAACGAGACCTGAAGCGCACCTTGGCCAGCCTGCTGGCTGGCGCACTGCTGGTCGGGCTGCTGCCCACCGCGGCTTTCGCGGCGGAGCAGACCAGCTGGCAGCAGATCGAGGGGGAAGAGTCCCCTGTTTACTATTCCTATGACGCAGAGGAACAGACCTGGACCCAGGCGGACGGCGCGACCGTGAGCAACAGTCCCGCCGCCGGTGTGCCCGAGGTCCGGGTGTCCAAGACCATCCAGGGCACTGACGAGGAGAACGTCTTCGACATCACCCTGGAGGTAGAGACCGACCAGAAGATCCAGACCACTACCAGCTCCCCCGACGCGGCCGTGGTCCTGGTGCTGGACCTGTCCAGTTCCATGGATTACTGCGCTGAGTGCGGCGGGTCCGAGGAGAACGATGCGCACAGGCAGGACACTTACTGCACTGAATGCGGCGACTGGCACAGCTTCCGGGACTGGAATCATAACGGTATCTGCGATGTGAACGGTTGCCGGGGCACAGCGGCGGACCACGAGACCCGGTATAGAGACCACGCGTACCAGTCCCGTCTGGACGCTGCCAAGGAGACCGCGGCAAGCTTCCTGGACGAGTTCGCTGCCGATGCCCAGGAGGGCGACAAGCGGATGGTGGCCCTGGTCACCTTCGGCAACGGGGCCCAGGCAGTGGACTTCCAGAGCGGCTGGGGCGAGACCTATTGGCTGGACGTGTCCGACCCGGCGAACCTGAGCACGGTCAAGGGGGCCATCAACAGCACCTATATCGTGCCGGACACCGGCACCAACATCGACGCCGGCCTGCGGGTGGCCTACGCCCTGTGGAAACAGAGCGCCACCTCCCAGATCGACTACCGGTACAACATCCTGCTCACCGACGGCGAGCCCACCTTCAATGTAGATGGGGTATTCTCTACGAATACCAACAGACTGAGCTACGGCAGCGACGAGAAGACGGGGCCCGGCAGCGGAGCGACGGAGGACACCACCGGCAACGCCGCGACTGTGGCCCAGGCGATCCAGGACCTGAAGTCCTCCACCGACACCCCCACCCCGGTCACCTTCTACTCGGTGTACTACGGCTCTCCCAACGACGAGATGGAGTTCCACGAGTATAGTTGGGAGCCCTTCTGGGGCTGGGGCTGGTATCAGACTGGCGAGACCGCCAATACGGCGGGCTGGCTCTACGGCATCTCCGATGAGGGCTTCACCGCTGAGAACGCCGACGGCCTCAACCAGGCCTTCGAGATCATCATCGAGCGGATCAAGCTGGCGGTGGACGCCTGGAAGGTCACCGACCCCATGGGACAGTACATCACCTTCGAGGGCATCCAGGACGAGCAGGGCGCCCACGCCGCCGGCGCGCTGGAGCAGCTGCCCGAGAACGGCGAGGGCGGCACCCTGGTGTGGAACCTCCGGGCCGGCCTGTTCAGCAAGAACACCACTATCACCAAAGAGGACGGCACTCCGCTGGACCCCGAGGATTACGACACCTATGAAGGCGCGTGCACCTTGTCCTATACTCTCACCTACCGGGTGCGCCTGAACACGGAGGATATGCCCTCCGCCGCGCTGGTGGGCGCCAACGAGGCGGACGTGTACCACCTCACCAACGGCCACACCTATCTGGACTACTACCTCACCAACAGCGACGGCCAGTACATCGATGACGACGGCAACGTGGTGGGCGTGGTCAGCGAGGGCGGCGAGAACACCGAGGCCATGCAGACCCTCAGCTTCAACGTGCCCAAGGTGAAGGGCTATGAGGACACCCTCTCCTTCACGAAGGTGGCTGCCTACGATGAGAAGGTGGAGCTCGCCGGGGCGGAGTTCCAGCTGGCCCATAACGGCTGCTGCGATGCCGCGCCCATCACCTTCACCAGCCTGAGCAGCGTCTACACCCGGGTCCTGCCCTCCGGCCACACCTATGTGCTCACCGAGACCAAGGCCCCCGACGGCTATACCAACGAGGGCTTCTCCAAGACCGTGGAGGTCCGCTGGGGCGAGCTGTATGTGGACGGCGAGGCGTGGACCGGCGGCACCATGACCAACTCCGTGGATCCCAGCCCGGTCCCCGTCACCGTGACCAAGGAGTGGCAGACCGCGGAGGGCCAGCGCCCCGCGGGCCTGGTCATCACCTTCACCGGCAAGACCGGGGACGGCGCGACCGTCTCTGAGAACGAGCATTCCCTGACCCTCACCGGTCCCACCTGGACCGGCACGGTCCAGCTCCCCACCCGCACGGAAAAGAACGAGGAGATCGTCTGGACCGCTGAGGAGGACCTGAGCGGGACCAGCTATGTGCCCTCCACCGAAGGCGGCAATGCCCAGACCGTGCAGTACGACCGCCGGGAGGGCAAGGTCGTCAGCGGGCGGGTCACCTTCACCAACAAGGTGAACGAGACCGTGGATCTGGTCATCAACAAGGTGTGGCTCATGCCCGCGGACATGACCGAGGACGTCACCGTAAAGGTGATGAACGGCGACATCGAGGTGACCACCGCCACCATCAAGGCCGGCGAGACCTCCGTCACTGTGAGCGACCTCCCCGCCTATGACGCAAACGGCGCGGCCATCCAGTATACCGTGGTGGAGGACACCACCGGCTTCGACGACCTGGGCTATGACGCACCCGCCTACAGCACCAACGAACTGGGCCAGACCGTCATCACCAACGCGGTGAAGCAGGAGACCTTCTCCATCAACGGCACCAAGGTCTGGGTGGACGGCGGCAGGGACCACTCCGGCGAGACCATCACAGTCACCCTCACCGGCAAGGTGGGCGACAATGTGGTGTATGAGGACGAGGTCCTGCTGGACAACGACGCCTTCACCTTCACCGGTGTGCCCGTGTATGACATCGTATCCAGAGACGGCGTCTACACCGGCACCGGCGAGAAGATCGTCTACACCGTCGCCGATGACGCGGAGGGCTATGTCTCCGAGGGCACCCTGAGCGATGTGGTGGACGGCAGCGCCTCCGCCACCCTGAAGAACACCATCGAGGACATCGACCGGACCATGGACATCGAGGGCACCAAGGTCTGGAACGACAGCAACAACGCCTACGGCACCCGTCCCGAGAGCGTGGATCTGACCCTCCAGAAGCTGACTGACGACGGCTGGGTGGATGTCCAGACCGTCACCGTGGGCAACGGCGCCGTTCAGGAGGAAGGAGAGGTCATCGAGCCCGAGGAGCCCCAGGTCTCTGAGGACGTGACCCCCGACACCGGAGACGGAGCCCCTGTGGAGCCCACCGCTCCCGAAGAGGAGATGCCCGCTGAGAGCATCGAGCCCGAGGAGACGGAGCCTGCGGTGGAAGAGCCCGCCGCCGGGGAGCCCCAGCCCGAGGAGGAGGCGCCCGCTGCTGAGATCGACACCGGCCTGACCACCAACGGCCCCGTGGCCGGCGCTGCCGGCGGCCGCGTCGTGCTCTACACGATGTACGAAGACCAGGTGGCCTATCGCTTCGAGGACCTGCCCGTCTATAACACTGTCACCGGCGCTGAGATCCAGTACCGGGTGGTGGAGAAGGATGTGCTCCAGGACTATGTCGCCCAGGACGGCACTGCGGACAACAGCTGGACCGTCACCAACACCCTGGACAGCGGCGACGAGGGCACCGAGGGGACCATCACCGTATACAAGACTTGGGTGGACCCCTACACCGACACCACCCGCCATGTGGATGCCGCCATCACCGTCTCCGGCGGCGGCTACAGCGAGACCAAGAAGATCGGGACCAACGATTCCCTGACCTTCCAGGTGCCCCTCTATGCCGGCGGCGAGAAGGCGACCTATACCGTCACCGAGGCCGCGCTGGAGGGCTATACCACCACCGTGGACGGTGAGGCAGGCAACGAGACCACCGTCCAGGCCTGCGGCAGCGTGACCTTCGTCAACACCATCGCCCAGGCCCAGACCGAGCCCCTGACGGCCACCAAGACCTGGGACGACGATCTGATCGAGGGCTATAAGGAGAACCGGCCCACCTTCACCCTGTCCCTGTACCGCACCAACGGCGTGGACGGCACCGAGCCCGAGCTGGTGGCGACCGTGGAAGGCGACCGCCTGCCCGACGAGTCCACCTATGACTTCGGCGCCCAGGACCGCTACGACCTGGTGACCGGCCGTGAGTGGCGCTACTATGTGACCGAGACCTACACCGGCGGCGAGCTGAAGGACCACTATACCTGGAGCTATTCTGTGGACGCCGACAGCGTGATCAACCGGATGCATGTGGTCAACACCTTTACGAATACGACCGTCGAGGTCTCCGGCCGCAAGCTGTGGTCCAAGCCCGACAACGTGCCCCCCACCCAGGCCGAGATCGAGGCGGTGGAGATCTCCGTCTTCAACGCCGCCACGGATAAGAAGATGGCGGAGACCGGCCTGGCCGACGCCGATGGTGACGGCGTGTATACCTACACCTTCGAAGGCCTGCCCGAATACGATGCGGCCACCGGCGAGAAGATCGTCTATGTGGTGCGGGAGACCGCCGGGCCCGAGGGATATACCGCCACTGTCTCTGATGCTGACGGACGCACCATCACCAATACCTCTAAAGATCTGAGCGGCGACAGCAGCAAGGTCACCATCACGGTGAGCAAGACCTGGGTGGGTCCCCAGAGCGACCGGCCCGACAGCATCTCCATCACCCTGAAGGGCAGCGACGGCTCCAGCAGCGAGCATGCGCTCACCAAAGAGAACAACTACTATCTGGAGATCGCCGACCTGCCCAAGTACGACAGCAACAACGACACGATCACCTATACTGTGGAAGAGACCGACGCTGAGACGGACGTCAACGGCGACCTCATCTACACCAGCGAGGGCGGCCTGATCTACGATGTGACCGTGGCCCAGGAGGGCTATCGCGCCACCATCACCAACACCATCCGCCAGACCAACGACACCGCGGTGGAGGGCGAGAAGCTCTGGAGCGGCGAGATCCCCGAGGCGTTCACCGCCGAGCCCGTCACCATCCAGCTCTATGCCAACGGCGTGGCTGTGGAGGGCAAGACTGACACTGTGGGCGAGACGCCCGAGGATGCCACCGAGCCTGACTGGTCTTTCTCCTTCACCGGCCTGCCCACCTATGCCCTGCCCGGCAACGGCGTGGGCGTCGCGGATACCAATGGCGAGGAGATCGTCTATACCGTCAAAGAAGTCGTGGACGGCACCGCCTATGACAGCGGCAGCCGGCTGGTCTTCACTCAGGATGACGTGAACTATCAGTTCACCGTCACCGGCGGCAGCGAGAACGACCAGGGCAAGTACGACGTCACCAACACTTTCGAGGCCACTGAGGTCTATCAGTATCAGGTCATCGGCCACTATATCACCATCACCGACGGTGTGGCGGGCGCCGACCAGACCCAGATCATCAAGGAGCCCACGAAGGTCGCCCAGGGCAGCAGCCCCGTAGCGGGTCAGTCCCTGATCGACGCGAACACCACCGGCCCCGACGGTAATACCTATACCTACGACCCGGGCCACGATGGAGAGGTGCTCACTGTCGTGGTGGAGAACGCCAACGTGATGTATGAGCTCCATGTATACTACATCCGTGAAGTCACTACCGATCCCGGCGACCCGGATCCCGGCGACCCCACCGATCCTATCGATCCGCCTGATGACGACAGAGACCCTGTGGACGAGTCCGAGGTCATCGTGACCCCCGACCGGCCCGGCACGACACCTGATACCGGCGACGGCGGCGATGTGACCATCGACGACGACCCCACGCCTCAGGGCCCCCTGCCTGATGAGCCCACCGAGCCCACCGAGCCCACCGAGCCGTCTGAGCCCACACAGCCCAGCGACCCCGGCGACGGCACTACTATCATCGAGGAGCAGCCGCCCATGGGCGATCTGCCCCAGACCGGCACCATGGCCCGTCACGCGGTGGATCCCACTACCACCCTGGGCATCCTGGCCATGAGCCTGTCCATGGTGGCCGCCGGGCTGGCCATCAGCATCGGCCGCAAGAAGGAAGAACCCATGGATGACTGAGCCGTGTGATAGGCACAGCGGCAGCACCGCATAAGTGTTTGAAAAGCCCGGCCCCGCGATATCGCGGGGCCGGGCTTTTTTCCTTGTCCAGTCGGGAAAGGCTGGGGCGGCTTCAGGTGGAGGCGGGCAGATCCCCCAGGCGGAACACAGTGAGGGAGATGCCGCTGACCAGGAAGGCGCTCTGTCCCGGGACCACCCGGATGGTGGATGGAGCAGAGGTGACCTGGAAAGGGGCGCTGAGGGAGACAGCGCCGTACACGCCGCTGGAAGCGATCACGAACTGGATGGTACCGCCGGGAAGGGTGGTCCCATCCTGCGTGATGCTCAAAGTGCTGGGGGAGGAAGAGGAGGACCCGCTCCTGCTCACCGCGCCCTGGAAGAGGGCCATATAGACACCGGGCTCCTGGATGACCACATCTGTAGAGCGAAGGGCGTGGGTGATGGCGCCCCCCACTGTAAGGGAGTTGCTGTAGAAGGGCAGAGGCGTCTGCGGCGTGGCAGGCTGCGGGGGCACATCCACCGTCTGGAGCAGTTGGACAGCGGTATTGGCGGCGCTCCCCGGCTGTCCCTGGGGGATGGTGAAATCAAAAACGGCGTTCTGCGGGGTGCCGGAGTTGGTGACGGCGGCCTCGGTGCCCGGATCTCCGGTGGTGACGGTGCCCACAGAGACAGTGGCGGCCTGCCCGGCAGAACCGGTCTCTCCCTGGGGCCCTTGGGGCCCCGCAGGCCCCTGTGGTCCCTGCGGGCCGGTGGCACCCGTATCGCCCCGTGGGATGGTGAAGTCCAGGACGGCGTTCTGCGGGGTGCCGGAGTTGGTGACAGCGGCATCCGTGCCGGGCGCGCCGGTGGTGACGGTGCCCACAGTCACGGTGGCGGCCTGCCCGGCAGGGCCGGTCTCCCCCTGGGGCCCTTGGGGCCCCGCAGGCCCCTGGGGTCCCTGTGGTCCCTGCGGCCCGGCGGCGCCCGTATCGCCCCGCGGGATGATGAAGTCCAGGACGGCGTTCTGCGGGGTGCCGGAATTGGTGACGGCGGCACCCGTGCCGGGCGCGCCGGTGGTGACGGTGCCCACGGTCACGGTGGCGGACTGCCCGGCGGGCCCCTCCGGCCCTGCCGGCCCCTGGGGCCCTGCGGGTCCGGTCGGGGCGATGATAAAAGGAAAGTGGCTATAAATCCCCAAACAATGGGAAACTACAAAAAAATAAAGTCTATCACATTACGCATGGAGCCGTCCGGGACAACCTGGGCGGCTTTTTTGCGTGGACAGGCTGGAAAGGAGGAAATTTATTAAGTAGAAATTTTGCTTCATTTTTTGTGCAATAAGCTGAAATTAAGGAGGTGTGTCAATGGCTGATGACAAATTGAATACGGGCCCGGAAAAAGCCGAGGGTGTTTCTCACCCGGAACAGTCTGGGCCGGAAACCCGTCCTACCGTAGAACACACGGCAGAGTCACCGCCCCGGCCTGCTCCTGGTGAGGTAGTCGTTGATTTTGACAAGATCAATGAGCTCATGGCTCAGAAACGTGCGGCGGCGCGTGAAGCCGTGGAAAAGGCAGAGGCTTCTACTGCTGATAAGGGAGGCAAAGAGGCTCCTGCTCCCACCCAGGAAAAGAAAGCTCCAGCGGCTGACAAACCGCCGAAAGAACAGGCCGGGCCGACTGCGGAGAAAAAGTCGAAAGCGGCGGAGCCCCGCACAGGCCGCCCGTCTAAGGTTGACAAGGCGGCCCGTGAGGAGACTCCGCCCTCTGTTCGGGACAAAGGGTCCAGAGGTAAGAAAGCCGACAAGGGCAAGGAAACGGGCTCCGGCAGTGCGCCTGCGTCTAAATCCGCTAAGACGGTAAAGCCGGGCAAGGCCGCTCCCATCAAAGAGGCGGCAGTCCCGCCGCCGGAAATCAAGCTGCCGCCCACGCCGGAGGTGCCGCCCCGCCCGGTGGAAGAGGGAAAAATCGTCTATCTGAAAATGTCGGAGCTCCACCCGTTCCACACGTTCCGGGAACACCCCTACAAGGTGCAGGACGATAAGGCGATGGACGATCTGGTGGGGACGATCAAGGAACACGGCATTATGACACCCGCCACTGTCCGCCCGGAAAAGGACGGCAAGGGCTATGAGATTATCG